>CAUDHE010000001.1 GCA_958449275.1 uncultured Alistipes sp.
ACCCACGAAGGCGCACGCCCCATGATCTCCTGCGCCTCTTCGCTGTGAAAGTTATTATCTATTTGCGGCATCGTATGTGTAGTTTTAGTTTCCCAATTCCAACTGATTCTTTACCAATTCGTAGTAGTAACCCCGTTGGGCCGTCAGTTCGTCGTGCGTGCCCTGTTCGACGATGCGACCGTGTGCCAAAACGATGATGTTATCGGCATTGCGGACTGTCGAAAGACGGTGTGCCACGATGACGACGGTTTTGCCTTTGAATAATTTCTCCAGACGCTCCATAATCGTGCGCTCGTTGTTAGCATCGAGTGAATTGGTCGCTTCGTCGAAGAAGAGGTATTTGGAATCCTTGTAAGCGGCACGGGCAATCAACAGGCGTTGTTTCTGACCCGTACTCAACCCGTGTCCGTCGGCTCCGATACGGGTGTTGTACCCCAATGGCAGCGATTCGATGAACTCTCCGATATTGGCGATTTCCACCGCCCGGCGGATCCGTTTCATATCGGGTATTTCATCCGATACGGCGATATTGTTGGCGATCGTATCGGAAAATACGAAACTCTCTTGCATGACCGTCCCGCACTCCTGACGCCAGCAATTCGGGCTGAAAGCGGAGAGCCTGCGACCGCCCAGCAACACGTCCCCCTCGACCGGAGCATAAAAGCCGAGCATCATTTTAAGCAGCGTCGTCTTGCCGCTGCCGCTTTCACCTACGATGGCCGTAACCTTGTCATGCGGAATCGTCAGGTCGATTCCGTCCAGCACTTTGTCTGAGTGCGGCCCTTCGTATTGAAAAACTACGTTCCGGAACTCGATGGCCGCGTTTTCGGGGATGTCGCGGATCAGACCCGCGTCTTCGGGTTCTTCATCCGGTTTTTCCTGAATTTCGTTCAGGCGTTCGAGCGAGATTTTCGCATCCTGCGTAGCCTGCACGAAACCGATGAACTGCGATATGGGGGCGTTGAGCTGGCCGATGATGTACTGCATGGCCATCATCATACCGAGCGTCATTTCCCCATTGATGACGGCACTGGCGGCAAGGAACGAGATGATAACATTCTTGGTCTGGTCGATGAACGTACCACCTACTTCCTGTGTCTGTCCGAGTGTCAGGCTCTTGATCGAAACTTTGAACAGTTTGGCCTGGATACGTTCCCATTCCCAGCGTTTCTGCTTCTCGCAGTTATTCAGCTTGATGTCCTGCATGCCGTTGATAAGCTGGACGATATTGCTCTGGTTGTTGGCCGACTCCTGAAAGCGCATGTAGTCCAGTTTACGGCGACGTTTGAGGAATATCAATACCCACAGGATATAAAGACCGCTGCCGAGCAGGAATACGCCGAGGATGCCGAGATCGTACCCGGCCATCACGACGCTGTATATGACGAGCGACACGGCAGCCATCACGATACTCAGTAACGAGCCGGTCAGAAAGGTTTGTATGCGGTTGTAATCCCCGATGCGCTGCATGATGTCACCGACCATCTTCGAGTCGAAAAACGCGATGGGCAGGCGCATGAGTTTGGCCAGAAAGTCCGAAATGAGCGAGATACTGATGCGTGTGGTCATGTGGAGCATCAGCCACGAACGGATGAGGTTGTTGGCCATCTGTCCGAGCGTCAGCACCACCTGTGCGATGAGAATCATGACCACGAACGAAAGGTTGCTGTTCCCGATACCCGTATCGACGACCGATTGGGTCAGGAACGGAAGAATCAGACCGAGTACGGCAGCAATCAGCATCGCAAGGCCGAGTTGGAGCAGGTAGGATTTGTAAGGCCGCAGATAACGCAGCATCGAGGCGAAATTCAGCCGTTTGTCCTCATCACCTTGCTCGGCATAGAACTCCGGTTTCGGCTCCAACAGAAGGGCGATGCCTTTGGCCGAGGAATCGCCGGAAAGGTCGCCCTGCAAAACGGAATCTTCGGCTCCAGTCTGCAACCACGATTTGAGAAATTGTCGTTCGCTATATTTGAGTAATCCTACGGCTGGATCGGAAACATAGACCCACCACTGCCCGCGTTTCTTCTCGATTTTATAGACGACCACGAAATGTCGCTGGTTCCAATGTACGATGCAGGGAAAATTGGCTTCGTCACGCAATTGCTGCCAGGTGAGTTTTACACCGACCGACCTCAAACCAATACTCTCGGCAGCATCACTGATACCCAACAGCGAAACGCCCTCCCGCGTGATATGGCAGCGATCACGAAGGTTTTGCAGGGAATAATGCCGACCGTAAAACGCAGCAATAATTCGTAGGCACGTCGGACCGCAGTCCATCGAATCGAGTTGGGTATAGTGGGGGAAAGGTATAAGTCCTATTTATTTGTGCTTTGAAATTCAATAGCTTTTTTACGTGCTATATGAATTTTTAGGAATTCAGCCATATAACCTTTATAAAAAGTGCAATTACAGTTATGGCCGTTGTCAAATTTATAGTTGAAAGATTTTAAGGTTAGCCTACTCTTTTATAGCTTTTCGGCATCCGCTATATTGTGTTATACTTCATAAGATAACAAAAGAAAGCCTAAGCCGTGAATTGATTATTATGATTTATAAATAGTTATTTGGTTCCAAACCATATAGATACCAAGGTGGCTGGCCTCGAACTATTTTTAGACTAATGAAACTATGTGAAAATACATTTATGTCATGAGAATCTTTATCAAAAGTGTGGTTTCATTTTCTTGCAATTTAACAGATATAAATCATCTAAACAATATTTGTTTTGTTAAAAGTTTTCTGTAAATTAGCATGTTATATGATTATAGTGGCTGCTACGCAAAAGGAGGGGAAGGTACTACCGTTTACCCCGCTTTTTTATACCACCACGAAATGCCGCTGGTTCCAATGTATGATGTAGGGAAAATTGGCTTCGTTGCGCAATTGCGGCCAGGTAAGTTTTACACCGACCGACCTCAAACCGATACTCTCGGCAGCATCGCTGATACCTAACAACGAAACGCCCTCCCGCGTGATATGGCAGCGATCACGCAGATTTTGCAGGGAGTAGTGCCGACCGTAAAACGCGGCGATAATTCGCAGGCACGTCGGGCCGCAGTCCATCGAATCAAGCTGAGTATAGTGGGGAAAACGCATGGGAGAGTTTGAATTTGTACTAAAAATATGAAAATAATCGCCGCCAACCAAATCTTTGCTACATAAATATCGTATGGAAGTTAAAACAGTAGGATGTAGCACTGTCACACTGTTCGATTCGATGTAGATATATCAACGTAACTATCGTTGTAGTAGCCACAACAGAATGAGTACAGTTTGCATTCCGTACCGAATCGCTGTATTGGCTAAATTGGAGCGTCTTGGTACATTTGATGTGGAAGTGCGGCAGCCCAAAGAATTATAACAAATCAGGTATTTGTGCCTGTAATCAGTTCTACCGTGACAGAATAGCCGGAACAGCGATTAAGTATTTGAATATCTATTCTGTTTCTTCACAATCCCGAATCGGTATCTGCGTTGTCAATTTTACGTGCACGCTCCTGATACAGGCGCCCTTTGCCGAACTGATAGCCTACACTGACGAGTATCATATTTTCGTTGTCGTGAATCGTATTCGTATCGTAATAGTAGACCGCGCTGTCCGGGACGGATTTGGTCTCATAGCGATAATCTACCAGAAAACCTATACAGGTCACCGAAAAGCTCCAGTCCTTGTATCGGTATCGAACTCCCAGATTCGACATAGGTTCATTGGCCACCAACAGGTTGTTGGACTGCAGCGTGTAAGTACGCAGATTACCCTGATAAAACAACGAGAAATCCTTCCAGTTGCAGGTGATTTCATAAAAAAGCGGTGCAGTCAGATGTTTGTACAAGCCATAAAATCGGCTGCTGTATTCGGTACATCCGACAGCTCCCTGCAGTTTGAGTGTCAGCAGGCGGTTTTTGAACGGCGAGACCTGAACAGTATAGTTGAACCCGTAATAACGGCCGAAATCGGCATTTTCCTGAACAAGTTCCATATAATGTTCCCCTTCTATAAAATAGGAATTGATAGGGTTTTTGCTGTAACCGAAAAAACCGCTTCCATAGATGGAAAGCCAGTTATTAGTATAGGAGATACCGAGAAATGTGTTATTGGAGAAGCCGTTTTTCAGGTACGGATTCCCGCGCCGGATGATATTGTCCGCGATCAGGCTGATATTATTACTCAATTGACTGAGGGATGGAGAGGTATTGTACTGCGAAAATCCTGCACGCAGCATCAGCGTGGGCGTAAACTGATAACCGGCAACGATGGAAGGGGTGAATACCCAGTCCCACGAATCGACTTCCCTGCTTGCGGTATGACGCCCGGTAGCCCCTATCGACAGGCGATATTGCAGCTTGCCATCGAGATGATTGCCCGTCAGCTCCGCATATGTCTGATTCGTGAGAACCTGCGTCTGATATCGGCTGTCCGTGAAGGTATTGTTCAGGTAGGAATCGAGTGCTTCGAAAGAAAGGTATTCACCGACCGAAAGAGACAGCCGTTCGAAATTCTTGGTATAAACTACCTGTCCTATCACTGAATATTTATGATTGCGGGTTTTGTTGAAGTCATTCAGGAGAGGGCGGTTGTCCTGGTCGGCGTACTCGTCGTTATGGGAGTCGTCGGAGGCATCGAAATAAGTACCTACGAGATTTGCGATAATTTCCTGCCGATTATCGAGTTGTTTCCATAGGTACATATTCAACGAAGGAGAGAATGTTTTCTGGAACGAACCTTGCTCTCCATGTCGTTTGGAGAGTATCTCTCCTGTCAGAAAGTCGATCTCGGAAGCGATGTTGTAATGTCTGTTCGTAAAATTGGGCAGAAAATTGACCTGAAACAAATAGTCGTCCTGTACCTGGCTGGTGTATTGCAGCCGGATGTTATTGGTGAAATAACCGAATTTTTGTCGGGTGGCCAGGGTTTTGTTGAAATGTTCCCCTCCGAGCGTGTAATCATAAACGGTAGTCCCGTCCCGGTGATGGTAATTGCGGTAAGACCCGTAATAGCTCACTGCGAACTGACCGCGACCACGGTTGTAGCGCAGGTAGAAGCTGTCGTTGAAGAAGCCCGTCGTGAAAGCATGAGAGAGGTCAATACCGCCATAAATGCCTTCGACGGCTCCTTTGGTTATGACGTTAAGCACTTTTGTCGTTCCGCCGCCGTAGCGCATGGGCGGAAGGTCGTAATACTCCATGCTCTTGATGTCTGTAGGCCGCAGCGACTTGAGTTCCTGCTCCGATGAAGCAGCTCCGTTAATAAAGATTTTGATAGCTCCTTCAGCCGAAGTAAGGCACTGGGAAACCGGATCTAAACGCAACTGTGGAACTTTCAGTGTCAAATCGAGCGCCGTGAAAGCGTGTTTACGGTCTTCCTGCGAGATGTTATATACGGTCCGGTCGAGTTGCTGCGTGACATTATGCGCCTTTACCACAACGCCGTCGATTTGCTCGGCTTCGGCCATAAGTACGAAGTCGCGGACTATCTCCGGACTATCGCCGAGGGATGGCATCCGGAGCTGGATTTGCTCGGCAATCGTTCTGTACCCTACGAGTTGTACAATCACGGTATAACGGCCTTCTCGTTGTTTGGGCAAGGAATAGGTGCCCTGCATGTCCACCATCGCCGAAGCGATAACGTCGGTACTGTCCTTAGCACTGCACAGCAGGACATTGGCAAATGCGGCAGCTTCGCCGCTGTCGGTAGTCACGGTACCCCGCAGGATAATTTGACCATATGCGGTCAGGGCCGATCCGACGAACAACAGTGTCGTGACGAATGTACGGAACAGGACTTTCATGGTGGCACTGATTTGGGTGTTGGTTACTCTCAAAAATCCGATATGCTCTTGTACGCTTATTCCACATCCCAGGCCGTACTGGTCATAAGACTTTCCGCCGGATAGGTGCCTTGAGGCTTTCTTGCATCATGGGTAAAAATATTGAGTATGCCGCCATAGAGCCCCTCTCCCTCCAGGTCGTAATATTCGATACCGCCGACCGGATGCTGCCGGTAGTATTCTACCCATGCAGGATACTGCTCTCCGGGGACCAAGGCCCAATTAAAGAGGATAAGCACGCTCTCGCCGTTTTTATCGGTCGCAAAGCCCTCTTCGTAATCCATGCACGGCAAAGCCGTATAGACGGCTTCAACATCCTTTGCATCTATCCCCAATTCATCGGGTGTCCAACTGTATGTGGGCGCGAGTGGTTCGGCAGACTCTCCGGAACGGACTATGGCCAGCGGATACCATACGTTGCCCTGTATATCGACTTTTTGAGGTCTGATCTTTTTGTCGAGCGTCCGATAACCGGGAGCAGAAACGGTCAGTCTGTAAATCTTGTCGGTTTCGACTGTAGGAAGACTGTAAATACCGTCGAATGCCGTGAAACAGGCGTATTCGAGTTCGCCGGACTCCTCATCGTACAGGCACAAGGATGCGAACGGAACGGCGCAGTTGGTGTTTTCTTCGAATATGGCCCCTGCAATCCACTGCGGAGGGCCGGCAACGGCGGTTGCCGTGCCTGCAAGCAGGCCCAGTACCATCGCCATGGATACGATAACTTTCCTTTTCATAGACATTGTGTTTGATGTTGTAAATAACGTTGTTGAAAATTAATCGTCACATAGTAGTCTATCGGATGCGATTCAAGCAGAGTGCACATTGCTTCTCCGCCCCGCTCCAGAATATGCTGGGAACAGAAACCGGTACAGGAAGGATATAATTTACACGTCCGGCATATCCGGGGCGTCTTCAAAAACATCCTGTTCCGTATTTTCTCTGCATCCCATACAATCTCGCCATTACTGGAGAGAAATCCTTCCCTGTTTTGGGTAGAAAATTTCCTTGCCGTACACTTGAATACATTACCATCGAAATTAATAGCCGCACTATTTAAATTATCCGCATAACATATCGCAGGTTTAAACATATGGAGCGGCATATATTCTATGCAAATATTCCTTTCTGCAGCTTTGGCTATAAATTCCATGATTTGATCGATGTCCACATCCTTTTCCTGAATCTGCCATACTCTGTGAAGACTGATATGCGATGTTTCACGATTTAAAAAAGAGAGACTTTCTAATAATTCTTCGCCGTGGATGAGCGTTTCCTGGTCGAAATTTATTCGTACTCCCAAATGATAGTTCGATAACGAATCAGTAATACGTTTCAGATTACTCACTATTTTAGTGAACGACCCTGTTTTTGAATTTTTATAACAACGGATATTGTCGTGTCTTACCCTATCTCCGTCAAGCGTTATTTGAAAATTGACGGGATAGTCTTGTAAGTAATACAACATCGTGTCGGAAACCAATGTCGCATTAGTCGTAAATTCCAGTGTAAGCCGTACATTTCTTTCTTGACAAAAAGCATGCGCTATATCAATTATCGCTCTTACTTTGGCTTCCCGCAATAAAGGCTCGCCGCCAAAAAAACTCAACTCCAACTGGGTAAAAGGGTAATAGGCATATCTCCATTCCAAATGCTGCCCAAGGCGGGCAACTGTTTCGTCACTTATTTCCGAACCCTTGATGTGATCTTCGTAACAATACCAGCAACCGAGGTTGCAATCCATCGTAGGATTGATTATCAATTTATAATGGTAGCTGTTGAAACGGGCATTGAATCTTTTATTTTGTATTGTTTCGAACTCATTCAGATTCTGTTCGATTATGCAGCCATTGTTTACGAGAGAATTATATATGCGATTATTTGCCTGCCGTAGTCCAACAATGTCATTTTGATGTCGCTGTATCAAAGTAAAACTATCCGGTTTTATCAAAGCATAGTATCCGCTGATGGAATTGTACAAGATAGTATGCCCTTTATGAAAAGGCACGAAGATATTGTAATCGCTCAGCTTCATAATCATGTATTTTAAGAAAGTTCCGGCTCATTAAAGCCGGAACAAGTGCGATCGGAATTACTGACATTGCATAAGATTGTAATTATTGCCTGCACATGGGTTTACTGGACAAGCACTGTTCGGAGAAATGCAAACAGGAGAATTATTGGGCGAAATGCAGGAAAGAGGGTTATTGGGGACACAAGTTAATGTGTTCGGAGCGCAAGAGCCCAAATTGAGCTCACCGCAGCCGGCCACCGTATTGTTAGCCGGACAACCGTTATTGGGAGCATCATCACTTCCCCCTTTTACGAATGCTGTTGTTTCTTTAGGCAAATTCTCAATGATTTGATCATTCAGAATGTCGATAAATCTCTTTTTCATGGCATGTTCTTTTAAGTTAGACGAATAGGTTGGGAAAGTGTTGATTTTCTTTTTGTCAGCAGTCAGTTTAGTGAAAAATACGATATTGATATTCGGATATTATTGGGAAGGACGACAACTCCTTACAGAAACACAACCGAACATCTTTGTGAATGCAATATAGCTAAAATAATCAACTTACACAAATAGATTTACATAATTTGTTAATGGGCTTTTGACGGCTGTTTTCTGTGGTAGTGTCAGGCTCAGTAAAATGATTGATAAATGGTTTCGAAGTGAATGTTGGACCGACGAAATAAAGAGTTTTGCGAATCAAATATTTTAAACATGCAACTTATAGCATCAAAATGGCAGGACTTGGTGAAGAATCTCTATTTTCTTTTCATCAGTTGTCTTTTTTATTTTGTTTCTATAGTAGCTGTTGACGTCAGATAAAGCGATTTAGGTAAAAGGTTGTATCATTACAACCTTTTGGGCGTTTTTTTTTATATCTTTGCATTGTTTGTTGATAAATATGAATATGAAGTATCTTAATATAAAGAAAGCGTTGACTGCATGGCAGAATTTGCAGCCGCTGTCGGAGAAGGATAGGGAAAGGCTCAGTCGCCGTTTTACTGTGGATTTCAATTACAACAGTAATCATATTGAGGGTAATACGTTGACTTATGGCCAGACGGAAATATTGCTACTTTTCGGCAAGGTGATTGGGGAGGCAGACGTGCGTGACGTGCAAGAGATGACCGCGAGCAACGTAGGCCTGCGAATGATGACGGAAGAGGCTACGGTGCAGGGAGTGCCATTGACACAGAATTTTATCCGGACATTGCATAAAACCATATTACGAGAAGATTATACTGTTTATCGAGATTTGCCTGGTGGTATGCAGACGAGTTATGTAATTCATGCCGGCCAGTATAAGACTCGGCCTAACAGTGTTATCACCCGATATGGGGACAGATTCGAATATGCCTCACCCGAGGAGACTCCCGGACTGATGGGAGACTTAGTGGACTGGTATAATACAGCAGAACAAGAAAGGAAACTATCCCCAGTAGAGTTGGCCGCACTGTTTCACTACCGTTATATACGCATTCATCCTTTCGAGGACGGTAACGGTCGTATTGCCCGGCTGTTGGTCAATTACATCCTAACGCGCCACGACTATCCAATGATTGTGGTTCGTAGTCGTAAAAAGAGCGAATATCTGGAAGCTTTGCATCAGACAGATCTCGAAGTAGGTCCTGTCCCTAGTGATGGAGCCCATGCAGGGGTCAAGGATATCCGTCCTTTTTTGAAATATTTCAATGACTTGGTGGCTACAGAAGTGTATAATGATGTGCTGTTTGTGAGCGAGAGGAATGAGAATGTGTGGTGGTATGATGGGGAACGGATTGCATTCCGAACGCCCAATTATACAAAAATTCTGAACGCTATGCGAACTCAGCCCACGCTGACGCTGGCGGACATGAAAGAGGAAACGGGTATTAGCGTGACGGCTATTCAGAAACTGTTGGTACAGTTAATCTCCAATAAATACGTGGAGCGCGGAGAGAAGGATGGTAGCTGGAGAGTGTTTGTGACACAGTGATATACTATTTAATACCGGAAATACAGGGACTGGTCACAACTATCCCTATCGGGGTGTTCGACTGGATATTGTTCGACGCCTGTCCTATGGCCTCGGTAGAAGTGCTCTATGAACTGTGAAACAAGATGGAGTGGATCATTCTCTCATCTGTTTGCGTCGATATATTGTGATATTTAATTTTCAATTATTGCAAACATAATAATTTGATTTTGGAGTACCAAAAGCATAGTTAATTCTGCACTCTCCGTTTCCTGCGCTTCTGTATCATTTCGTACTCTTCATAGGGATCCGGTGCTGCGGCTTCGTCGAGCAGCGTATCTACGAGGTCGAACAACAGCCATTTTCCGGTTGTGTCGCTTCGCTGCGGATGCCTGTCTGGGATTCGTTCCGGTGTCTTGGGATTGGCAGGTAAGTTTTCTTTTTCCGTATTCCGGGTTTCTTCCCCGGCCTGCGCGAACAGCCTCTCGAAGTTGTTCGCCGAAAACGCTCTGTCGAGCCGCGAGCCGTTTACAACCAGCCGGTTGTCGTGATCGATGAACGTGACGCCGAAAATCCTCCCGTCGTTCTTCCCGCTGCGGTGGAACACGACGGAAACTCCCGCCCGCCGCATCGCCTCAGCGAACTCTTCCGGCGTTCTGCATTGTCGCATCGCCTGCCGGATGGCTTCTTTGGTCGGCTCCAGCCGCTCCCTGTTTTCCCGAATCCAGCTCTTCGTTGCGGCATATTGTTTTTGCAGGGCGTCGTACCCGACATCCCGTCCGATACGGCTGGCCGGGATCGGATTGCCGATGCGTTCCCCGGAGGCATCGAGCGCTCCGTAAAGGACACCTTCGTAGGTGCGGCCCCGTGCTTCTCCGCGACACTCTTCGAGCCAGACATTGAACGGCCGCAGCAGCGTGTTCAGCTCTCCGGCCGATGCGAAGCGGTAGCGATCCGTCATACTACGCACGACAGAGGCCACCTGTGCCCGTACATTGCCTGCCCGATAATCGACCCGCCGCAACTCTTCGAATACCGGTCGTTCTCCCTGCGAAGAGTGCAATCCGTATTGTCGTTCGAGTTCCCGTGTAATTTCTTGAGAGCGTTTACGGTCGTTGTAGCGGTCGATCGTTTTCCCGTCCGGCCCGATACAGATAGATACGATATGGAGGTGACTGCGGGCTATGTCTTCGTGTTTGAAGACGACGAAGGGCTGGTCGCCGTACCCCATACGTTCCATGTATTCGTGCGCTATTTCGATGAGCCGCGCATCCGACAGCCGGTCTTCCGGGTGAGGATTGAGCGAAGCGTGAAATACCGGGTCGGACAATCGGGAGCGCGGGTCGGACAAGTGAGGTGCGAATGCTTCCACCAATTTATGAAAGTCTATTTTACCGTCGAGGGGCATTACCGGAAGTTTGTGACAGCACAGTACGCCGGCTGTTTCTTTATCGACTTTTAGCTTGTTATACTCCAGCACGCCGACGATATTTTTGCCATAAGTTATTCTTGCGACCATTGCTCCTGCATTTGTTTGGCGAGTGCTTCGATACGTAAGCTGAGCGCCTTCAGTTGGCGCGTATAGCCGGTAAGAATCCCGAGCTGCGTGAGGATCGTGCGGTCGGAATAACGGGTATTTACCTGCCGGACGATCTGATTATAATTCGTTCCTATCCGTTGGAATTGGTAGTAAAAGTCGTTCAGCCGGGCGATGAATTGGGTTTTCGAGGTATCGATTTTATAGACTTTCAGCTCTCAGCCGAAGAGTCGTGAAAGGATGAATCGGGAGATGTTCTTCGTACAATCGGCCTCTTCGAGCATCTTGCGGAAGCGGATTTCCTGCTTGTCATTCAGCAGAAAGTTGTAACGGTGTGTTTTGGGGTCGGCAGCTTTAGGCCGTCCGCTTTTCTTGTGTGCCATAATGATAGTTGAAAGGGTTTGCGACTTGGGAGCGAACCATAGCCCGACAGCCGAAGGCCGCCGGGCCTTTTCGTATGCGGGAAACATTTTCCGCATACGAAAAGACACCTTGCTCTCGGCCCTTGCCGAGAAAACCGCTCCGCGTGCGGAGCGGCCTTCGATGCCGGGAAACTACCGGTTCGTCCGACGGTGCAATGTTACGAAAGAATCCATAACGGCACAATGACCCGAAACGGCCTGCGGGTGCCTGTGAGTGTCGTATTCCCGAAATGGAATCCGAGAAGATTTTCAAGTAGTTTCTTTGTCGGTGGATGAATGGCCGCAGGCTTTGCAATCGTGCATTCATTACACTCATGCACTTATTGAATGAACTCATTGCACTCACGCATTCACTGAACAACTGCACTCATTGCCGAAATGAACTCATGTAATAAATGAATCCGCTGAATGAACTGAAATATTGCAATCGTGCATTCATTGCACTCACGCATTCACTGAACGACTGCACTCATTGCCAGAATGAACTCATGCAATGAATGAATCCACTGAATGAACTGAAGTATTGCAATCGTGCATTCATTACACTCACACACTCACTGAATAAACTCATACACTTAAATCAATCGAATATGGACAAACAACCTGTTTTTATTTCGATCGCCAATCAAAAGGGAGGTATCGGAAAATCAACTTACACAATTTTCACGGCCAGCCTGCTTCATTACCGGATGGGTTACCGGGTTTTGGTAGCTGACTGCGATTATCCGCAATGGAGCATCGCCCGGCAGCGCGAGCGGGATTTGGATGTCATGGAAAGCTCCGAGCGTCTCAAGCAGCAGATGATGACGCAGTACAAACAGACGGGACAGAAGGTATGGCCCGTGTTGGAAACCCAACCATCGAATACTCTGGCAGACGTCTCGAACTACATCAGACAGGAGGAGGTACCGGATGTCGTGCTGGTCGATTTCCCCGGTACCATCGGAACCAAAGGGGTATTGGGGCTTATGGCCTGCATGGATTATCTGTTTGTGCCGGTCAGAGCAGATAAGACGGTTTTGGAGAGCTCGATAACTTTCGCCCGAACCATTAACGAGGGGATTATCGCTCGTAAGAGTTCACCGCTGAAGAGCGTGAGTATGTTTTGGA
This sequence comes from uncultured Alistipes sp., assembly GCA_958449275.1. GTDB lineage: Bacteria > Bacteroidota > Bacteroidia > Bacteroidales > Rikenellaceae > Alistipes. The sequence goes on from CAUDHE010000001.1 coordinate 12,869, forward strand.
CCATGCTTGACCGACGGGAACGCACTCCGCTGTACGAACACTATGAACAAGTCATCCGGCATTTCGGTCTTTCGCTGATGCGGAGCCGTCTTCCTATGCGGAGCCGTTTCAGCCGAGAGTCCGATGGCAACGGAGGCATATTCCGCTCAACGCTGTTCGCCGCCGACCGCTCCTTTACCGTCGATAGCGGGATGGATGATTTTCTTGCGGAATTATGTGCTATTGCAAAATTAGAGTAGTATGGCACGACGACAGAACGAACCTTTCGACGAAGAGGTCTTGCGTATGATCGCCAGCCGCATGAACAGCGTTCCGGCTCTGGAGGATTCCGCTATGGGCGTTGCGGCGGATTCCGAGGCTTCCGATGCCGAGCGACCTGCCCCGGAAAAGCCTCGCCGCCGGGCCGGGAAATCCTCCTATGCCGAAACCTTTCTCTCACCGATGGTCGTACAGCGCCGCACGGCCGTCTATGTCAGCGAACAGGTGCGGGACGCTATTTCGACCATCGTCCGGCATTTGGGACCTTCGGGAGAACTGTCCGTCAGCGGATATGTGGAAAACGTACTGCGACATCATCTGGAGAAGTACCGGGAGGAGATCAATACGTGCTATAAAGCCTCGGCACGGGATAAGCTGTTATAAGAGCCATGAGAGATATTCTTTTCACGTTTCTGGGCCTCGGTACGGCCTATCTCTATTTGGATAAGTTTCTGTTCCGGGGACACCTCGGAAGTCTTTTCGTAGAGGGTTGGCGGCATCTTCTGCACCTGCCCCGACGTCGCAAAGACTCTTCGTCTGAGGCGTCGCCAGCAGTTACGCTGCCGGCAGCGGACTCTTCCGACGGGCAGCTTATCGAAAGAAAAGTGTACACTTCATGCCAGCGGGTGCCGGAAAGTGACATGGCCGCGAAAACGGCATCAAACGCCTCTGCGGGCGATAACTTTGAAGACGGAAACAGCCCCCGGGGAGGCTCGGTCGTCGAAACGTGGAGTGCAGAATCGTTCCGTGGCATCTCACAATGGAATGACGAAGGTTTCGCACTGAATGAGAATCAGGAGAGCCTGTCCGATACCGAGCGGATTCGTCAGGAGGTACAGCAGGCACTAAGCCGGATTCCGAATGAGGAAGATTCGTTTGCCGACGAGTTGGAGCCTACGGACGAGGAGAAATACGGTCCTTCGCCGGACCATGCCGGGAGTTTTTTCTAATGGATTGTTTCACTTAAATCATCAAGATTATGAAGATGTGCTATTACGACTCGGGGTGAATTGAGCGCCCATGACCCCAGTTTACCGGCGGCAGGCCGGTAGTGGTCTGCCGCCCGAATTATTTCACTTTTAAACTATTTCGAAATGAGCACGAAACGAAAAAAAATGACTGTACTTCTGTCCTCCCTTCTGTTTGCCGTGGGGCAGACATGAGCGCAAGGCAACGGTCTTCGGGGTATCTCGGAAGCGACCACCATGGTGACGAGTTATTTTGACCCGCTCACGCTGTTGATTTACGCTGTCGGAGCCGTCATTGGGCTGATTGGAGGCATAAAGGTCTACCAAAAATTCAGCAGCGGAGACCCGGATACCTCGAAAACCGCCGCCTCATGGTTCGGCGCCTGTATTTTTCTGATTGTCAGTGCTACGGTATTGCGCTCATTCTTCCTGTAACGGCTATGGCAGCGTATAATATCAACAAGGGCGTCGATGCGCGTGTGGAGTTTCACGGCCTGCGGGCGCAATACCTTTACCTTTTTGCCGGCGGACTGCTGGGTCTCTTCCTGCTGTTCGTTGCGATGTACCTTGCCGGCCTTTCCGCCGGAGTCTGCATCTTCGTCTGCAGCGCTGCGGGCGCTGCACTCGTCTGGGGTGTCTTCCGTCTTAACTCTCGCTACGGGCAATACGGGATGATGAAACTGCTTGCGGGGCTTCGTCTGCCGCGCCGCATCATTCGCCGCCGCAGAATAGGACGTCTTATACGAATCACTAATCACTTCGACGACCATGCAGGGAACGCTTAAAACCGTATCGCTGGAGAGCTGTTTTCCGCTTCTGGCTGTCGAGCAGGGCTGTATCGTCAGCAAGAACGGCGACCTTACCATCGCTTTCCGGGTGAAACTCCCGGAGGTATTCACGCAGACCGCCGCCGAGTACGAGAGCCTGCACAGCGTATGGTGCAAAGCGCTGGCTATTCTGCCCGACTACACGGTCGTGCACAAGCAGGACTATTTCATCGAGGAGCGATACCGCTCCCGAATCGAGGCGGAAGAGTCGTTTCTGTCCCGTTCGTTCGAACGTCACTTCAACGAACGTCCCTACCTGCACCACAGTTGCTACCTGTTCGTCACGCGCACGACCAAAGAACGCATGAGGCAGCGGAGCGACTTCTCGTCCCTATGCCGAGGTGCGTTAATTCCGCGTGAGGCGCTGGACAGCGATGCCGTGACACGATTTCTGGAGTCGGTGGCGCAGGCCGAAAGTATTCTGAACGAAAGCGGCAGCCTGCACCTTCGCCGACTCTCGGCGGAGGAGGTCGTAGGCACGGCCTCGGAGCCGGGGCTGCTGGAGCGTTACTTCTCGTTGGGCGGCACAGCGGGTACGGTGGAGGATCTGCGACTCGATGCCGGCAGCGTGCGTATCGGCGAGCGGACGCTCTCGCTGCATACGCTCTCCGACCTGGACGACATCGCCCAAATGGTCGCTACCGATACGCGCTACGAGCGTCTTTCTACCGACCGGTCGGACTGCCGCCTGTCGTTCGCCTCACCCGTGGGATTGCTGCTGGGATGCAGCCACATATTGAATCAGTATGTCTTTCTGGACGATAATGAAGAGATCCTGCGGACGCTTGAGCGCACTTCGCGCAATATGAACTCTCTGTCGCGTTACTCGCGCTCGAATGCCGTAAACCGGGAGTGGATCGAAGAGTATCTGAACGAAGCACACGCGAACGGTTGGCGGTCGGTGCGCTGCCATGTGAATGTGGTCGCGTGGGCCGAGAGCGATGCGGAGCTGAAGAGGGTCCGCAACGAAGTCGGCGCCCAGATCGCCCTGATGGGGTGCACGCCGCATCACAATACGGTGGATGTGCCGGTATTGTTTTGGGCTGGGATTCCGGGCAACGAGGGCGACTTTCCGGCCGAAGAGTCCTTCACCACCTTTCTGGAGCCTGCGGTGTGCTTCTTTGCACTGGAGACCTGTGGCCGGGACAGCGCCTCCCCGTTCGGAATACGGCTTGTGGACCGACTGACGGGAGTTCCGGTTTTGGTGGACATCTCGGACGAGCCGATGAAGCGCGGCGTCACTACCAACAGAAATAAATTTGTCCTGGGGCCTTCGGGCAGCGGCAAGAGCTTCTTCACCAATCATATGGTGCGTCAATATTACGAACAGGGAACGCACATCCTGCTGGTGGATACGGGTAATTCGTATCAGGGGCTGTGCGAGCTTATCCGCCGCCGCACGCACGGCGAGGACGGCATCTACCTGACCTATACGGACCAGGAGCCGATCTGCTTCAACCCCTTTTACAGCGAGGACGGGGTATTCGACATCGAGAAGCGGGAATCGATCAAGACACTTATCCTCACGCTGTGGAAACGCGAGGACGAAGCCCCGACGCGGGCCGAGGAGGTGGCGCTCTCGAATGCCGTCAATCTTTTCCTTGCGGAGATGAAACGCAATCCGAACATTGTCCCGTCGTTCAACTCCTTTTACGAGTTCGTCGGACAGGAGTACCGCCGGTGGCTGCGGCAGAAGAACGTCCGGGAGAAAGATTTCGATTTGGAGGGCTTCCTGAACGTGCTGGAGCCATACTACCGGGGCGGCGAATACGATTACCTGCTGAACTCCGACCGGGAGATGGACTTGTTGCATAAACGATTCATTGTCTTTGAATTAGACAATATCCGCGACAACAAAACCTTACTGCCTATCGTGACGCTCATCATCATGGAGACGTTCATTTCCAAGATGCGCCGGCTCAAAGGCGTGCGCAAGATGATCCTTATCGAAGAGTGCTGGAAAGCCCTTGCTTCGGCCAATATGAGCGAATACATCAGGTACTTGTACAAAACCGTCCGCAAGTATTTCGGCGAGGCGGTGGTCGTGACGCAGGAGGTCGATGACATCATCTCCTCGCCGATTGTCAAGGAGACGATCATCAACAACGCCGACTGCAAGATTCTCCTGGACCAACGTAAGTACATGACCAAATTCGACGGCATACAGGCCATGCTGGGACTTTCGGAAAAGGAGAAGGCGCAGATTCTCTCGCTCAACCTTGCCCGGCATCCGGGTCGCAACTACAAGGAGGTATGGATCGGACTGGGCAGCGTGCAGTCGGCCGTCTATGCCGTCGAGGTTTCTAAAAGCGAATATTACGCCTACACGACCGAGGAGCGCGAGAAGACCGAAGTATTCGCCCTGGCCGAACGTATGGGCGGGGACCTGGAAGGTGCCATCCGCCGTATGGCTTCCGAACGCGGAACGGAAACGCCGGAAGTGACTATCCGCACGATTATCGATAACGCATAAACAGAAAAACAGATGAACGCAAAACAGAAATTGGCGGCTGAATTTGTCGAGCTGCTTAAACAACAGAGAAAGGAACATAACGAACGGGGGCGTTTCCTGGGATATGCGGAGCGCCTGGCAGCCCGCATACGCTTATGCGGCATTTGCGGCAGTTGGGTCGGCAACGGCACTACATACTCAATGCTGGTCAGCCCGCAAGAGGATAGCTTGTCTGTTCTGAATAGCTTGTCTGTTCTGATATGTGATAATTCCCATTGTTACAAAACCGTGTTGCGGGATTTGTCGGCCGTGCTGCGTGACCGACAGATTGTTCTGGTTGGAGAGCTGGGACAGAGCTGCGGAAGAATCATACTGGATGAGAACGATGTGTTGCATTGTGCCGACTATGGGACGTTCCTTCGGGAGGACACGCTTTTACGCAACGAACTGTACGATATGCAAAACGACGGTCTTTCCGAAAGCGAGGCATAAAGGAATGGAGCGAGAGGTGATTTTGAAGCTGTGCGATGCGGCGATGGAGATACTTGCGGCCCTGCGCCGGGAGTGTGTACGGCCGATGTCTGCCGACTGAAAGCACACAGGAAAACCGAGGTATTCAAACGTAAAAAGAATCGGAATGAAAAGTAAAATATTGTTGACGGGCTTATTGTTGCTTTGCGTATCGGTAACGGCCCGGGCGCAGTGGGTGGTTTCCGACCCTTCGAATTTGGCACAGGGTATTGTCAATTCGTCGAACGAAATTTTCGAAGCCGCGAAAACCACACAGCAGATGTACCGGAACTTTCAGGAGACACAAAAGATATACCTCCAGGGTAAGGAGTATTACGACAAACTGCGCGGGGTAACGAATCTGGTGCGGAATGCCCGCCGAGTACAACAGTGTATCCTGCTGGTAGGCGAGATATCGGACATTTACGTGAACAATTATGATAAGATGCTTCGGGACGAGTATCTCACGGTCTCGGAGCTGACGGCTATCGCCCGTGGATACACGTCGCTGTTACAGGAGGGCACGAACCTGCTGCGCGACTTGCAGACGATCATCAACCCGTCGCAAATGTCGATGACGGACAAGGAGAGGCTGGATATCATAGACAAGTGCTATACGTCGCTCTCGCATCTACGCAACAGGGCCTGGCTGTTTACACGCTGCAATATCGCCACCGCCGTACTTCGGGCCCGCGAAAGCAACGATCTGAAACGCAGTCTCGCGCTTTACGGTACGGATGAAGAGAAATATTGGTAATCCTCTGGAGATAAATGTCTATGTTCCTACCGCTCGCATTTGAAAATCTGCACGTCGTACTGCGGACTCTGTTCGATAAGATGCTGCCGCTCTGCTCGGAGATGACTGCCATCGCCTCGGGTATCGCCGGATTAGGGGCGCTGTTGTATATCAGTTACCGGGTATGGCAATCTCTGGCACGTGCGGAACCTATCGACGTTTTCCCGCTGCTGAGGCCGTTCGCGCTGGGGTTGTGCATCCTCTTTTTCGAGCCGCTGGTGCTGGGTACCATCAACGGGATTCTCTCTCCGGTAGTTCAGGGTACGCACAAACTGCTCGTCGGTCAAACATTCGATATGGGGAAATATCAGAAAGACAAACAGGAGCTGATGAAAGCGACGGCCGAGGCGAATTTCGACCAGCTTGCAACGGCTCAGACCGGCGAAGAGACGACCGCGATGCTCGAAGAGATGAATCTGGAACCGGCAGACCTGATGGCCTTGCAGCAGATGTATGAGGAAAGTTCGTCATGGAGTTTGAAGGGCATGATCACCAAAGCGTTTCACTGGCTGCTGGAGCTGCTTTTCGACTGCGCTTCCCTAATCATCGACACCATCCGCACGTTTTTCCTTATCGTACTGGCTATTCTCGGCCCATTGGCTTTTGCGGTCGCCGTGTATGACGGGTTCCACGCTTCGCTTACACAGTGGCTGTCGAAATACATCAGCGTATACTTATGGCTGCCTATTTCCGATTTGTTCGGCGCTATTCTGGCCCGTTTACAGGTACTTTCGATACAGAAAGACATGGAGATGCTGGCCATAGATCCTTCCTATACGTTCAGCGCCGAAAACGGCGCATCGCTGGTCTTTCTGCTCATCGGAATCTGCGGTTATTTCACCATTCCGAGTATCGCCGGATGGATCGTCCATGCGTCGGGTATCGGCAGCTATAACCGTATCGTCACCCATCTGGGAGCTTGGACGCTGACACATGCAGCGGGTATTGCGGGTTCCACCATAGGCAATGTTGCGGGCAGGGCCCGTGAAGGAGTACGCAGGCATATCGACGTGCGGTCAACCAAAATCAATAAAAAGTAGAAATTATGGAGTTCAAATCATTGAAGAACTTTGAAAGCAGCTTCCGGCATATCAGACTTTTCAGCATGTTATTTTTGGGACTGTGCGCTCTGGTAGCGGTCATCGCCGTATTGGGGTCGTTCAGGTACGCTGAGAAACAACGCGAAAAAATTTATGTACTGGAGCAGGGCAAATCGCTCATGCTCGCTCTGTCGCAGGACCTTCAGCAGAATCGTCCGGTAGAAGCCCGGGAGCATGTGAGGCGTTTTCATGAGTTGTTTTTCTCGCTTTCTCCGGATAAGGATGCGATAGAAGGCAACATCAACCGGGCTTTGCTGTTGGCCGACAAAAGCGCCTTAAGTTGTTACCGAGATTTGCAGGAGGCAGGATATTACAACCGCCTGATTGCCGGAAATGTCATTCAACGCATTGCCATTGACAGCATGCAGTGCGATTTCGGAAGCTATCCGTATCGCATCAAGACCTTCGCCCGGCAGCAGATAGTTCGTGAAAGTGTCGTAACCGAACGCAGCCTGATTACCAGTTGCTGCCTGGTGGACGTGTCCCGTTCGGACAATAATCCGCAAGGATTCCTTATCGAACGCTTCACAATCGTGGAAAATAAAAACTTGGGAACGCATGACCGTTAAACGCACCTGTCTGAAATTGCAGGAATCTTTCCGAACGATACGAACGAAATTACGCAGCTCTCTTGAAAGGCTTTCCGAACGGCAAAAACGAATCCTTATTCTGACAATGCTTTGTCTGTTGGCCATGCTGGATGTCTGGCTGCTCGTGCGGGGATTTTCAGGCACTGTTCCCGAACGAATCGAATACGTTGAACCTTTGAACATACGGGATGAAAGAGAATAAGCAACAAAAAACTGGAAAGGAAGGCAACGGCGCCTCCGGCAGAAAACAACGACAGAAAATGTTGATTGCCGTATTGATCCTGCTCGTTCCTTTTTCGGCGGGTATGTATTTCATTTTTCGAAGTGCCTGTAGTACGATGCCGCAGGATGCCGCAGGACTCGATGTTTCTATTCCTGACGGACGCGGCGTGAGAATCGAGGCGAGCAAGACCAAAGCGCTGGCACATGTGGAAAGTGAAGAGGAAGAACGCCGCAGAATACAGCGTTTCGACAGCGACTCTTTCTCGTTGCTGGATACAACGGAAGAAGAACCGACACATCGGGCGGATGCTTTAGTTGGGGTGCGGGAAGCCCATGCCGAAGCTACGCGGACGATAAGCGGCTTTTATGGGTTAGAACACAAGGCTTCGGAGAGCGATGCTCAGCTCGAGGCGTTGCAGCGTCAGGTCGAGGAGCTGACCCGCCGCCTCGAAGAACAGCGAACCCTGCCCCCGGAGCCGCCCTCCGCAGAAGCGCTGATGGAGCGCAGCTATGCATTGGCGGCCCGCTACTTCCCTAACGGTACTGCCGACGGCAGAGAACCGGTTGCGACATCAGTACCTGCGACCGTGCGGCCGGCGGAACAGATAACCGTCGTGCGGCCCGTAACGTCGGTAGTTTCCACGCTCGCCGTGCCCGACACGTTGCCGAACGTACCCCGTAACCGGGCATTCCATACCGCAGTGGGACCGGATACGACGACCCCGACCGGTATGATTCGCGCTTGCATCGCCGGGGAACAGCGCATCGCGGCCGGGGAGCGCGTGCGTCTGCGGCTCATAGATGCCGTGCGGGTAGGTGCCGCGACCCTTCCGGCGGGAAGTTTCATATACGGTACGGCCTCGATAAACGGCCAGCGGCTCGCACTGACGGTATCTTCGGTAGAGTGCGGCGGCAGCATCCTGCCCGTAGCGCTGACGGCCTATGATACGGATGGTATAGAGGGAATATTCGTACCGGATGCCGCAGAACGTAAGGCCCTCAAAGATGCGGCGGCGAGCATGTCGGCCGGCATAGGCTCAGGAATCTCGATAACCAGCAATGCCGGGCAGCAGGTGGCGATGGATCTTACGCGCAGCGCCTTGAGCGGAGCCAGTCAGTACCTCTCCTCCAAACTGCGCGAAGTGCGTATAACGCTCAAGGCCGGGCACCGGCTGTTACTCATCAGTTCTAAATCGTAATCGTATGCCGAACAAGAAAATCATATTATTGCTTTGGGGGCTGCTGTGCGGAGGGGCGGTACAGGCGCAGCCCAAGTTCCTGCCTGGTACGGTCATCGCACCCCGCAAGATCGAGGTGTCCTATTCCAAGACCACGCATATTCTGTTCCCGGCGGAGGTGAAGTACGTCGATCTGGGGTCGTCGAACATCATCGCGGGCAAAGCCGCCGGAGCTGAGAATGTCGTGCGCGTGAAAGCCGCCGTCCCGGACTTCGCTGACGAGACGAATTTCTCGGTCATCACGGCCGACGGGTCGTTTTACAGCTTCGATGTCGAATATAAAGACAATCCTGCCACATTGTCGCTGGAGGTCGGCGGTGAGGCTGTGCCCGAAAGCAGGACCGACGACCGGGTGCCAGCCTCCCGGATACGGCTGCGCGAGCTGTCCGGAAACAGCGCCCGCACCGTTATGGAGGATATGAGGACGATCTATCGTCGCAACGAGCGCGACCTGCGGCATATCGGCTGCAAGCGGTATGGCGTGCAGACTCTCGTGAAGGGCATCTATATCGAAGACGACCTGCTGTATCTGCACCTGGAGATGACCAACCGCTCGAACATATCCTACGATGTGGAGTACGTGCGTCTGGCGGTCCGGGACAAGAAGGTTGCCCGGCGGACGGCCATGCAGGAAACGGAGATAGTGCCCGTGAGCCGCTATAACGATTTGAGAACGGTAGCCAGCGGCGTAAGCATAAGGGACGTGCTGGTGATTCCCAAGTTTACCATAGCGCCGGGGAAGGTGCTGGAGGTGGAGATCGCGGAGAAAAACGGCGGCCGCAACCAGCGTTTCCGCATCGAAAACCGCGATATCCTCTCGGCCCGAAGAATCGACAAAAAAAGTGAATGATGATGAAACGATCGCTGTTCATACTCTTGCTGCTGTGCAGTTGTCTGCTGCCTGCGACGCGGGCGGCGGCACAGCGCGGCCTGCCCGGGCAGGTAGGCATACAGGTCGGTGCGGGTGTCGCCGACGGATTTCTGGTGCGGCGCTCCGGAGGCGAATACACCTTCGGTGCGGAGGTGGCCGTGACGCGCAACAATGCCAACCGCACGTTTTGGAAGTTCGCAGCCGGCTATCTGCGCCGCGACTACCGTTATCTGCGGCAGCTCGTGCCGCAGGAACAATATACGGCGCAGGCCGGCTATTTCCTGCCGCTGCTGCATGATCGCCGCTACAACCTCTCTTTGGCGGTGGGCGCCGAGGCGCTCATCGGATACGAAACCGTGAATCGGGGACGCCGAACGCTCGAAGACGGGGCGACGCTCCGCAACCGCAATGCATTCCTCTATGGTGGAGCTATTGCGGCCGAAGTGTCCGTCTATTTCTCCGACCGCACGATCTTCCTGCTGTCGGTGCAGCAGCGGGCGCTCGCGGGATCGACGCTCGCCACGTTCCACACGTTCCTGTCGCTCGGTGTCCGGTTTATCATCAACTAACCGAATTACAAATAATATTATGAAAGGAATAAATGCCATAATGATAGGCTGTATAGCCTGCCTCGCGTTTTTCTGCCTGTCCAAGTGCAGCAATGAGCTGGAGGTGCAACGCGAATATGCATACGAAGTATCCACCTGGCCGCTGCCCGCAGAAGTCGCACCGGGCGAAGAGGTGGAGATACGCTTCACCCTGGAGCGCGAGGGCGACTACGCAGGCGCGGAGTACGGATTCAGTTGGGTACAGACCGACGGAAAAGGCACGCTGCGCGATTCGCGCGGGATGTACTACACGGACCGCGAAGAATACGAACTGCGCGTGGTTCCCGACCTGGACGTTTCCGACCCGCTGGCGTGGCGCTTTACGCTCTGGTACCGGCCGACGGGCAGCGACGACCCCTCCCTGCACTTTATCGTAACCGACAACTTCGGGCAGCACCAGGAGGTGGAGTGTTCTTTTCGGCTCGTGGAGTCGGACGATACCGTATAAAACGAAATCTATAACCCTCAAAAATTAACTTCCGATGAAACTCAAATCAATGATTATTCTTTGCGGCCTTGCCGCTGCGGGATGTGCCGCCTGCTCGCGCGAGATACAGCCCGCCGGGGAGCGGAACATTTCCGAAGGGCAGGTACGGGTCGTTATGCCCGTACAAGCCGGGCAGATGGCGTGCGTAACACGCGCGGCGGATGAAGACACGGTAAACGACCTGAACGTCTATCTTTTCGATGCCTACTCCCGGGAGCTGGTTCTGCACAGCTATCTTACGTCTATGGAGCTGGAATTTAATTGCGTTCCGGGAAACTACGAACTCTATGTCATCGCCAATGCCTATGCCGACCTGGGAGAATTGCAGTATGCGCAAGTTACTGACAGGACGGTAAACTTTATGGTCGGGCTTCGGAGCTTGCCGATGTCGGCGATGCGGGAACTTCAAATCGAGCAGCAGCCGGGCAATCGGGTGACGCTGCCGCCGCTGGAACTCGAAAGGGATATGGCGAAAGTGACGTACAGCATTTCCGCAGCTCCTGCCATGAAAGGTATGGAGATCGTGTCGCTGCAAGTCTGCAACATACCCTGGCGGGGAGCTGTCTTCGGCGATACGGCTCCTTCGGCGCAGGAAGACGAATATGTTGCCAGCAACCGGAGTATCGTAATGGACGGACAAGGACGCTATACGGATGAACTGTACATGCCGCAGAACTGTCAGGGTATTGTTGCCTCCGTTACCGACCAGCGCCTGAAGGATGCCGACCATGCACCGCAGTATGCGGCGTATTTGATGATTCGGGCCGTGCGGGAAAACAAGGTACTCGAATACCGGGTATATCTCGGGGAGAACAACACGACGGATTTCAACGTCCGCCGCAATACCCGCTATTCGCTCGACATCACCATCGAGGGCGAGAGCGAAGTGGACACCCGCGTGCAGTGCTACACGCTCGACGTGTACGACGATTTGGAGAACTCCGATGCAGCACTCTCCGGCTATTGCATCCCCTCGAAGGCGTGGAATCTGCATTTCGACATTGCCGGGAATACGGCCGGGCGCAAGATAAGCGGCACGGTGACGCTCCGGGAAGGCGTGACATCCTGTTTCAAGTTCAACACCAATCCTTACGGACAGACCGGGACGATCGCCCTGTGGAATCAGAACGGCCCAAACTCCCTGCCGGTAATCTACAATCCGCCCGTCGTGACCGAAGCGAACGGATGGATAGAGTACGACGTGCTGCTGGTCGATGACGGAGGATTCCGCAAGACCTACACCTTCCGGCACATGCTGGCCAACGAGATTCGGGCCGTGCCTTACGGCGACGAAGCGCTCACGGTGACCGGCGCTCCGTACTACCTGCGCCAGGAAGACGGAACCTTACGCATCGCCTGTTACGAAAACGGATGCACCCTGCGGGCCCCGCAGTACAGTGCAGGGATGCGGTTCGCCGGCTGGTATGCCGATGCCGCTTACCGAACGAGGCTCTCGACCGAAGTGCAGTACCTTTGCAAACCTTCGGCGACACTGACCGTCGTATATGCTAAATACGAAAAATTGTAGCCGGGAGAGAGACCCCCGTAGAAACGAACGAAGGCTGGGAAGCAAATTCCCGGCCTTCATTCTTCTGCTGCCGATGTTTCAGGGGTCGGCTGTGCCGAGTGCCGCAAAATTGCATTAAAGACAGAATTTACGGCAATTTTTACCGGTGCAGGCAGGAAGGTGTCGGAGTTTTTCGTATCTTTATAATTGGAAGATATTTTGGAAGATTTCGCAGCGACGATGCAACGAAACGGCAACGCTTTGCGTCTAACAATAAAAGACGGAACCATTAACCTTAACACATAAACGCATGAAAAAAAGAATATTCTTTACGATTGTCGGATGTATATGTTTACTGAACTTTTCTTGTAGTTCAAGCGAACGAGTACATGATACCTACTATACATATATCAATAACACCTCTTCCGCCATTACGATTGAATGCTATTACGGCGACGCATGGGTTGATGAAGTTGTCAATCCCGACGAGTTGTATAAGACCATCACTATACCATCTGGTGAAAGCAATACGGTACATCTTACGAGTGATACTTTTTGTATGCCTTTCCTCTGGCTGAATAGCCCTGATGTTTATTTGTTGGTTCACAACGGTCAGATAAAAGTTTTCGATGACGGAAGTGCGGATGATAGTTTATTAATGCTGGAAACTTATACACTTACTTCCGAGAGTGAAACCGTCCGCCATTACGAATATGTCTTTACCGACGATTATTTCAAGGACGGAGAGCCGATAGAATAACATTCTTAGACTTTTATACGACAGGCGGAGCGATATTTTGTCGCTCCGCTTTGTTTTTATGATAATTTTCTGTATATTTAACTATCATCGTGTGGGTATGGAAGAGTTCCGGTTTGTGCCTGCCACTCAACACCGGTCGGACTGGGATGATGTAAAATGAAAACTTGCTCCCGGCAATCATCGTCTTCCTTCCTCCTGTAAACTAACCTTGTTTAATTACCCAAAATTCATATCACGATGAAAAGATACAGACTCTTTCTGCCGATATTTCTTTTTCTGTGCTTTGCCTGTACCCAATTCGATGAAGAGGCGATGCTGGACGAGGCACCGACGACGCGGGCTGCCGTAAATGCTGCCGCACTGCGCGAAAGCGCCGGAATCGCCAATACGGACAATCCCTATTCCGTCGATAATATGAAGGCTGCCATGATACAGTATTGCAAGGTCATGAACATCCAGCCCCGGCCAGTCTATGCCACACACGAATACGTCCGTTTCGAGGTTCGGGACAGCCTGGATTACTACATTCTCGAAGACAGTCTGGGGCTGGAGATGTTTACCTATCCGCTGGACCGTATGCTGAACAATGCGGAGCGGAGTTTTTATGCCACCGATATCGTAAACGGGAAAAAGTGGTATTATACGGTCGTTCCGAAGAATTTCCGTTATCCGACAGAGATGCCCAAACAGATCCTTCAGGAGATTTATATGCAGGGAGAAACCGTGCTCTCGGGAGCGAATGCAGCATCCGGTCCTTCGACCCGGATAATCGGCGGCGGCAGTACGGGTTCCTCCCAAATAGACGACACCCTTTACGATGCCGTGCTGAATCTGTCTATGAAGAATGCCGGAATAGATACCGATGACGGACCTTCGACCGCGTCCGGGTGGGCTCCTTCGGCATGCATTCTTTACGAGGACGACCTGACCCATGAGAAACTGCCGCTCAAGAATGTGACGGTACGTGTCAATACGTTTGTCAATATCGGAACCGGCCAGACGGATGAGCGAGGCTATGTCGCAATACCCGAAGGCTGGGGAGGTAAATTTAGGAATCGGGTAGATTACGAGGTCAAGTTCAAAAACAACAGGTTCAAAATATTGGAACACCATACGGGAGCGGCTATCGCATACGGTCCGGAAAATTCCAAAAGTCAATGGCTATATACAATCACCAGCGATGATAAACGGGTATCGGCTTTCGCTGCGGTATATTGGGCCGCATACCATATATTTTATGTTCAGAACACTATTACGAGGCCGGTTGCAAACGGGAAATATCGAATAGCCGTGTTTTGGGACCAACATCGTGGAAAATATGGTATGCATTATACTTGGTATAGTTTTTTCGGAAGCCTTGCCAATCCTGTACGGATAAGCGGATTGGAAACTGCCGATTCATACCGTAATAGATATGCCATCATAGGAACAACCTTCCATGAGTTGGGACACGCCTCTCATTGGACACGAGGTTTTTTTACCATAGATATGGTAGATAAAGCAGTTACGGAAAGTTATGCTCGTGCAGTCCAATTTTATTTTCTGCGGGAAGTTTATCCGAACAGCGACCCCGTAAGGTATCGTCCAGACTATTCTGAAGAATATACCGGCATTGGGGAAGCTCTTCTTAACAACGGTTTTACGATGCAAGACCTTGAACACCTTTTCGTCGATTGTCACAATAAAGACTTTGCAGATCTACGCACGAACGCTCTTTCAATGCGGAAAACGTATGATTGGGTCATCAATTACCTGTTTGACCATCCTTATAATGTATGGGATTTCAATCTTGCCACAGAATCTCTACGCACAACGGATGATGAATATACAGCTTATATCGGTATTCCGGTAGAGTTTGCATTACAACGTCTTATGAGGACAAATATTCGTGCACATGTTGTAAAGTGGACTATTACTCCATCTGAGTTTAGAACCCAATCAACAACTCAAACCAGTGCTGTTTTCGTGTTCAACAGGACAGCGACTTATACGGTCAGTGCCGAGATTCAATTACCGGATATGACAAATACCTACACTGTATCACGAAACATTACGGTCAGGCCGCTACCGGCAATATCCGGACCGAACACTCCACGTTTGGGAGTCATGTCCCAATACACGATGGATGATTTTCGGTTTTTCAAAAAGTGGAAGTTGGAATACCAGGACGATAGCGGTAATTGGGTAGATGGGTCGGATAAAGTGAATCTGCAAGGCGGCACAGACCTCAATGCGCCCAAATCGTTAAAACTGTTGTTCCACACTTTCGGAACATTCAGGCTGACTGCGATACTCGATTTCGATGGTATCGAAAAAACCGTTTACAAGAATATAACCGTCCCGGCCGAAGGCAACCCTACCAGTGAATACCAAGCACCGGGTATTTACTTGGTCCAAGCCTATGGAGGTAAGCTAAACGGCGATATCGTCCATCAAATGCATAACAGGACGTTCATCCGAGTGCTGCAGAACTATGTCGCATTGGCTGATTCTTATAATTTCCGGACATTCAGTCACGCCGTTACGCAAAGCCATCCGTATGCCGACATAATGAAACCTATTTACAGAATGACTTACGGAGAATACGACGCTTATAGTCCGCTTCCCGGCAGTCTGCTCGTCGATAACGCCATCGTACCGGGACGTCCGAACTATATAAGCGGACTTCCCAGCGTATTGGCGTTTTACGTATTGTCGGAGCAACAGCCGGGAACAGTACCGCTCTATTCGGTAGCTATGACCGTGAAAACCTCGCTGGGAGCGACGAAATCGAACTGCCGCTATTTGAGTCTTCAGCAACTGAACGGAACGCAGACGGTCGGGAATGAAGTCCGGACCTATAAGACGATGGAGTTATTGGGCTACGTCTATCCGGTACAATAATCCCGCAAAACGTACCAAGAGACTCTGGGAACGAATAAAGGCCGGGATTTGCTTCCCGGCCTTTATTTTATTCTGTTGCAAAGCAAGGCAGTACGGATTACGAATGTTCAGGTTGGGGGCACTGACATCAGTGGGGGCTAACCCGTACTGCCATCAATCATCTACACCCCGAAGTTATACACAAACTTATTAAAAAGCAATAAAATATAAAATAGCGGAAATTCTCGTTTTTCCAATAAAAATGACAAATAAGTTAAGCCGGCAGAGAATGCATGATGTGCATGCCGGTTCTATGGCGGATCTATCGTGCAGTATAGCACAAATCACCATTTATTGTGATTTATGATTATTATTCCAAAGAATTGCATTATATTTGCACTAAAATCACAATATAAAGGGATTTTGTAATGACTATCGGCAATGCAATCAAGGAGCGTCGCAAGATGCTGAAGATTACCCAGCGCACGCTGGCGGAGTTGGCTGGCGTAGGAATCAATACCCTCACAAAGATCGAACGCAACGAAGGGAATCCTTCGCTCGACGTGCTGGAACGGATTCTCGACACGCTGGGGCTGGAACTGCGGATAGGCATCAAAAACAGCGATAAATTATGAGGCAAGGGATGGTTTATATGAACGGCATTCCGGCCGGAGTGCTGACCGAGGTGTCGCCGACGGAGTATCTGTTCCGGTACGAAGACGCTTATTATGCGGACGCAGCGATGCCTGCCGTCAGCCTGACGCTGCCCAAGACGCAGCAGGAGTATTGGTCGCCTTACCTTTTCTCCTTTTTCAGCAATATGCTCTCTGAAGGACGCAATCGCGCCGTGCAGTCCCGGTTGCTGCATATCGACGAGAACGACCATTTCGGCATTCTATTGGCAACGGCGCAGACCGATGTCGCCGGAGCTGTAACCGTTAAGCCTTTATGACGACAATGAATCCGATTACGATATGTCCCTCGACATTGAGCGAGGGTTACGACACCTATTCTCCCGCAGCGAGCCGACGTCTGTTCGATAGCCGGACGGTATCGCCCTATCTGGACTATGCGTCCATCGACGACGACAGCCAGCCTGCGACGCAGGAGGAGTTCATGCACAATCAGGAGCGGATTTCGCTCTCCGGCGTGCAGCCGAAATACTCGATGGTCGTCCGGGACGGCAAATTGCGACTGACCGAAGAGGGTGAACAGGGCCGTTATATTCTCAAACCGAAGTTGAGCGATTTCCGCAACCGTCTGTACAGTGCGGCGAACGAAAATCTGACGATGCAGATAGCCGCACAGGTGTTCGATATCGAGACGGCCGAGAACGGATTGTGCTTCTTCCAAGGCGGCGAAGCGGCCTACATCGTAAAACGTTTCGACGTCAAGCCGGACGGTACGAAACGCCGCAAAGAGGATTTCGCGTCGCTGGCAGGACTGACCGCACAGAACGGAGGCCAGAACTACAAATACGATGTGCTGACCTACGAAGAGTGCGGCGACCTAATTCGCAGATACCTGCCTGCGTGGAGGGTCGAGATGCTGAAATTCTTCGATCTGGTCGTGTTCAACTTCCTTGTCTGCAACGGCGATGCACACCTGAAAAACTTTTCGGTATTGGAAACCGAATCGGGTGATTTCCGGCTGGCTCCGGCATACGACCTAATAAACACTAAGCTGCACGTCGATGACCGGATTTTCGCGCTCGACAGAGGATTATTGAGAGGCGATGCTGTCGCCCATACGCCTTTTGGGATGATTGGCGGCGTGACCTTTACGGAGTTCGGGAAACGACTGGGACTTCCCGAGAAGACGGTACGCCGGGAGCTGGACCGATTCTGCGCCTCGTATTCCTTGCTGGACAAGCTGATTCGGAACTCTTACCTGTCCGACGAACTGAAAGAAGTGTACCGCGACATGTACCTCGGACGCCGGGACTCCTATCTGAAGGTCGGATTGTGAGCCAGGGAAAAATAATAGAGCCGCAATAGCTATTGCGGCTCTATTTATTCAGAGCGTAATCGGTTACTTCTCTTCCTCGTCCCGGTCGGCCCGCCGTTCGAGCGTCTGACAAATGGACTTCTTCGCAGGCTTGAGGCCCTCGTATTACAGAATTTCGTTGCCAGTAATACCATAAACGGCTTTCCGTCGTTTTGATAATAAAGAGTTTCTACCCGAACAGGTATGGAAATTGCAGAAGTAAAAATAATTGCATACTTTTGTATATTAAACATTCTATGGCCAAACAAAAACTTATAACCAAACTGTCTTCCTTTTTCGAGCAACAAACCAAAGATGATGCTCAGATTGAGGACGAATCGACGTTTGCGGCCCTGATTAACCGGACGCCGAATCCGGGAATCGCATTGGCAAAGGAGAACGGAGTAGCCATTACCGTCGTGCAAGACGGCATCATTTACAAAATTCAAGCGGATAATACACGTATCGAGATAGGCAAGGTCGCGCCCGAAGTGAAGGTCCGCAAACGGTGTTATACCGTACAGTAATTCCCGATACTCATGTCCAAGAAACGTCTTCGCATTTTTGCCGGTCCGAACGGTTCGGGGAAATCGACTATATTTTCTGCTGTCGATAAGAAAGTCGGGTGCAAATATTTCGTCAATGCAGACGAGATATATAAAAGTCTCTCCGAAACGGGATGTTTGTCTTTCGATTATTATACGATTCTTCCCCAGGAAGATAGCTTGAAGGAGGCATTCCGGACATCGGGGTTCTACGACAAATCGCGCAGTGGAAAAGATATTATCAGCCGGCTTACGGTCGAAAACAATGTACTGCATGTTCCTCGTGAATCGGTCGATTCTTACTTTGCTGCTTTTATTGCGGATTTTCTGCGTTTCAACATGCTGAATATCGTCCGGCAATTCACGATTGAAACGGTGATGTCGGATGTGCGTAAAATGGATTATATTCGTCTTGCCAAACAGTCCGGTTATCATATTTACCTGTATTTCGTATCGACACAGGATGTCGAAATCAATATCGGTCGTGTAGCTCAGCGGGTACAGTTGGGAGGGCACGATGTGCCGCGTGAAAAAATCATACGCCGTTATACCAAATCGTTGGAAAACGTTTACGATTGCCTCAAGCTGTGCGACAGGGCCTATTTCTTCGATAATAGTGCTGCGCAGTGGCGGATGCTCGCGGAATACGATGCAGAAAGCGGTTCTTTGTCCGTATTGGAGGAAAGCGTTCCGGAGTGGTTCGATGAATATGTTTTGCGGAAACTTGCATAATCCGGTCGAGCCGAAAAACAATAACAAGGGCAGAAACATATGTTTCTGCCCTTGTTTCATACACAAAATTCAAGAGTTTCATTCCTTCTCTTCCTCGTCCCGGTCTGCCCAGCGTTCGAGCGTCTGACGCACGGCTTCCTTATAGTCCTTGTCGGTAATCCGGTAGGTCCAACGGACGGCGTTCGGGCGGTCGGGGAACTCTTCGAGCACCCATGCCGACTGATCGCGCGGTGTGCCGTGCTGTGCTTCGGTCATTGGCTCGAAGAAAGAATACATAGCACACGTGTCATCTCTATAACTAACTAAACGATAATTGATGTCTTCAGCTGGAGGAACATTGAAATACAATTCAACGAATCCCAACGCATCCAGATTTTTCACCAACACATCGTTGTCATCTATCCAAGACATTTTCTCCATCGTCTGCCCCCAAGTCCCTTGTTCTCCCGGAGCGATTCTGATCATATCACCGCTCGCACTCATTTTTGTTGAAATGAAGAAAATCACATTCTCCTGACTGGCATTCTGCATTCGGAAATAAGTGTAATAACAGTCTGGATCTTCTGTTTTCATATATTCCTCCATCGACTTATTCGCATCCACGAACTCCGGCTTTTCTGGTTCCGGCTCCGGCGTGGGCTGTTCTTCCGGCGGAGCTTCCGGTGCCGGACTTTCCGCTTTGTCGGAACAGCCCAGTGGGGCCAAGAACAGGAGCAAGGCTCCTAACGATAAATAGACACGTGCTTTCATAATCAGGTAGGTTTAGGTTGAACTATATTCGTCTATAAAGTACTCTCCAACTCTTTGTAAAGAGTCATCAGCGTCCTTATATTGTTGCTTTGTTCCGGGACAGTGGAAATACTTAACGCTTCTACGGCCTCGACCTTCTTACACGATACAGACCAAGCGGCAAGATCGGAAATATCCGCATTAACCTTGAGATTCACCGCATCGACCGGATATTTCGCGGTAGCAGTGGTGATATTCTCGTCCAATTCACTTTGATTGCAGTTGTCCCACAGGTCTATGAACATCGGAGTCCTGCATTGGTCGTATGGTGATTTCGTCGGGTTGTAATACCACAACTGTATATTCAGGTCGTCAGGCTTGGGATACCACGGAGAGTAAAGGTCGTCGTAAACGTGCAACTTATAAAGAGCATCCAATTCCTTGTAATATTCATCGAGAAAATACCATTTGGTAAACTCGCCCCAACTTTCGGTTATGACACGCGAATAATGGATGTAATCATTATTCTTCGCATTGATTTTAAGCCACTGTACCGCTTTCCCCATTTCGCGAAGGACCGTTGCCATAATATCCAGTGGGGTTTTGTCCTGACAGTAGACCAAGACTTTCATAACAGTAGCATCATACGGATCCGGCAGGAATCTATCATCACTGCCTGAAGGTACCGCTTCATCCAGACAGCAGATTTGCACCGTACCGCCTGTCACGCTGTAACCGTTCTTGTTCATGTATTTCGCTGCCAAATGAGCCGTAGCATAATCGTAGCTCACGCTTTTAGTCGACGAGATAATGCAATTCCAGCGAGGCATAGTATTCGGGTCTATTACTTGTCCCGTACTGGCAAGGCTGGAACTGTTGCTGAGAATACTCCATTTGATGTCCTGCCATTGGATCGAGGCGGTACCGGGCAGAGCCGCGTATGTTTTCGTCGCCGTGAAGTTACCGTCCGTATCGGTCCGAACGGTTTCCTGTATCATTTGCATGGAGGAGGAGTAACCGAATATAACGACCCGTAAGCCCTCTATTGGATAATATTCTCCGGTCAATTCATCCCGGTATTCGACTCGTCCCGACGGTTTCCAGTTAGTCGCTACCCGTGTCGTCGTATTCATAGCCGCTTCTACCGTAAGAGCTTCGTCGGGGGTCAGTCCCGATTGCGGGTCGCCCGGTGCAAAGAACTCGGCCAGCACTTCGTATTCCACGTCGTCGGGAAGTTGCGCGTCACCTTCCAATACCGTGTACACAGGCTCCGGCCGTCCCTCCTGCACAGTCACGGGCGTAATCTCGATACCGGGAGCCGGTAAGGACGAATAAATCAGACCCTCCTTGCGGATTTCCTCTAACAGACGGTCCACATTAGGGAAGAACACCCGCACATAACGGCTCGTCGGCTCGATGCGCTCGGCCACATCGCTGCCCAGCACTTCGCCCACCAGGGCGCGGGTCTGCTCGAAAGTCATCGGCTTGAACGCATCCATAGTCGTTTCCGTGTTTTGAGGCAGCGCCTCGTTCTTCATTTCGGCCTCTTTCGTACAACTGCCGAGGAGTATGGCACACAACAGGACCATACCGATAGTAGTCTTTTTCATGTCAGTGTAATTTTAAGATTAATGATGTGGCGGAGCGCTCTCCGCCGTTGGCTTCCGATATTGATAATCTTGTGGTATTGCACGCTGCACATCCATCAGATTACCATGATACCGGGCCTGTCATAACCTCGAAATTCCACACATCGAAAGAATCCGTTCCGATAATCCGCCGTATCGTCACGATGCGGTTTATCCTATTTCAAATGTATGTAAATTATTTCACAAAACAAAGAACGAATCAAAGAATTATGCTCGTAAAAAGAAAAAATATCAGATATTGGATAAAAATACGGCTTATTTGCTTTTTGATGCGATAATACGAAATCGCATTTGAAAGAATTATCGCTATTGTGTCGATGTTTTCTTATTTCATAACAGAGGCACGAATAATCGCTGAAGGTTTTACTGCACCTGCAATATCATGTTTTCGATCAACCGTTCGGCATCAACCGGCATTTGCGTATCTTCGTCCAGCAACGGGTCGTTGCGGCAATCGATGTTGTAGCGAGCGATGGGTTTCTTCCTGTAATTCCATCGCCCTTCGAACAGGGTAATCTCGAAGATGCCCACATGGGCATAGTATTCGTAAAAAGCGGTGCATGTCCCTGTCTGATTGAGGGTCATGAGCGCCCGAATGATTTTCAGCAGCTCCTGCGTGGGTACGGCCAATGCCGCAGGGTCGTCGTGGCGGAGCGTGAAGTCGGGCCACAAGGGATGATAAGACATAATATTAGGCAGATAAATGAGTAACCGGCCAGACCTGGGATTTCCGCCCGGAACAGAGGAACGTATCACCCATGGCAAAGCATATCGGCCGTAAACGGGAATTTCCGCTCCACCGCTAAAAAACCAAGATACAGTGCGCTTCAGGACCGATTTCCGCAAACCGTTTTTGAGAAAAGGCCACTCTCTGCTCTGGCAGAGAGTGGTCCGTCCAGCCTGCCGATTATGCGGCCTGCTTCGTATCGTCGGATTTCGACAGCAGGTCCGGCAGCGCGTAAGGTGCCGAAGCCGGCTCCCCGGTTTCAGGTTCCTGTTCCGATTCCGGTTCGTCTTCCTCCCATTGCGGACTCTGTTCTTCCGCAGGCTCCTCGATCTCCGGCTCCGGCGTCTGCGGATAATCTGCCGGCTGTTCTTCGCTTCGCCCGGCTTCGGTCGTTTGCTGCACGGATTCCGAGGCGTCGCTTTCCGTCGTCGCAGCGGGCAGTGCCTTCAGTGTGCGGTCAGCCTCTGCAACCGTGTCGATGACCTCTACCGCCTGCACTTCTTCTACGCCATCTATGATTTCTCCGGTCGCCGGATCTACCGTAATGCCGTCCTGTGAAACGACCGCTTCGGGCAATGCACGGGCGGCAGCCTGCTGGCGCAGATGAAGCAATTCCGCTTCCTTTTGGATAGCCTCGATACGCTGTTGCAGACCTGCATGACGTTTGTCGTAGATGCTACGATGTTTCTCCTGAATCGCCTTGCTCTGTTCCGGCCAGTGCAGGTCGGTAAATTCTGAAAGCAGTTGTACATCGGGGGTTTCATCCGTTACGCCGTTTTCGCATATTTTTTCAAAGTAGGACATGATAACCAGGCGTGTGAGGACGGTCTGCTGCTCGGGAGTGATGCTTTCGGCATACTCCAACCGCTGCTGCTGCGAAGGATAGCGTCCCAGTTCGAGTGGCGATTCGGAAGTTCCGGAAATGTCGGCGAGCAACGCATAGGTAAAGAACAGTCGCTCCCGGTCGGTCAGAGGCGTCTGCGGGAAATTCTCTTTTTTGCACCGCAGGAGCTGTTTCAAATCACTCGTAGTATGTTCGTAACAGATCTCCCTGTTGCGGTTGTCCTTTGCTTCCAGCTTGGCGGTAGGAGCTTGCAATTCTGCGCCGACTTCGGTTGCGGTATCGTTATTTTCCGCAGGTTTATCGGCGATTATACGGTAGAAAATTCCGATCGACGAGTAGCCGATGAGGGCATATTTCCAGATTCGACCTTCGGCCGCTTCGCACTTTAAGTGTTCGACCGTTTCGTTGTACTCCTGCAATTCCCGTTCATAGTTTTGGTTGTACCACTCCTGCTCGTTTGCGAAATCATCGTCGTCTTCGTAGTCCTCTCTGCCGAGTACAGGTCGTTCGGGCATTTGAGGTTCCTGTTCCATTTTCCATTCGGGAATATCGAGTTCCGTCAATTCGTACCCTTTTTCCGACAGCGCTTCGACGACTTTCAGGTTGCTACGATCGTTGATCGCCAATTGCAGGTAAGGGTCTGCTTGTGCCAGTTCGATACAGCGGGCGAGCACATAGGCCGCATTTTTAGCCTCCAGACACTCCTTGTTCTGGCACGCTCCGCAATCCTCGGCGCAATCCCTGAAAAGGGTCTGGTTGAGCGTATTGTGTTGGCACGTCTCGCAGTCGGACTTGTCGAACGAATAATTTTCGAGTTTGCACGCATAGCGTTCGTAAAGTCTTTTTGCAAGGTCTTTGGCTTTGATTCCTATCCACGAACCCCACTCCTTGCCGGCAAAATGTTCCGTATAAACTTCCGTCTGTACCTGCTCGTCGTATTTCGCCAATTCGAAAGCCACCTCCAGCGAAATGTCGTTGCGACGCAACAGATCGGCGAATGGTTCTATGAGGCAGGTCAGGTTGAGCCGTTTGCGGATATAGGTTTCCGATTTGGAAAAAGTCTCCGCGATACGGGCGATGCTCCAGTCTTTTTCCTCGGCGTAACGACGGAAAATCGCCGCCTCTTCGAACGGGGAGAAGTCGGCACGCTGCATATTCTCCGTCACGGCACAAATCTCAGCTTCCTCGTCGGTCATGGACTGTATGTAGGCCGGAATACAGGGCTTGCCGGCAGCCAGCGACGCCCGGTACCGACGTTCCCCATATACGATTTCGTATCGGTCGTTGTCTATGGGACGCACTTTGATAGGTGTCTGAACACCATAACGGAGAATACTGTCTGTCAGCTCGGCCAGCGGCGCCTCGGCAATCTCCCCGCGGGGATTCAGCTTGCTGGGGACGATCTTTTCCAAGTCGAGATTCAGAAGCATAGCCTGGAACGGCACCAGAGAAGTCGAAGCGGCAACGGCTGCATCGGCGGTTTGTTTGTTCGAAGCGGTCTTAACCGTCTTCTTAACTTGTTTTTTCATGGTTTTAATTTGATTTAAGGTAAATTGAATGAATATTAATGCTTATGTAAAACAGTAGCGACGGCCGGATGGTCGTCGCTGCTGAACAGATATTTCGTATTACGGTTTCAAATCCGGGGAGTGCGGTGTCGGTCCGTATCTGTTGTTGTACGCTGCATCGCATAGCAGCAAGGTTTCGATGGTGTACGTGTTTTCCATAATAACTTGAGTTTAATAAATTCAATATTCCGGCCCTGAGGCCGAAGTCCCTTAATACACAGGCTGCAAAGTGTCGTGTTCCGACCGTACAAGGTTTTCGGAGAAAAGACCGCAGGCCCTCGGGCCGAGGATGGTTTTCTCCGAAAACCGGAGGGCTTGGCCTTGTTCGGTCGAAAGAACACGGAATACCTTTGCCTGTGTGTTAAGGGACTGCGGCTGAAAGCGTACTCTTACGCTCCGTTCCGAAGCTTGGCATACATGGTCGAAAAATAAGCATGAATTGACTCGTCATTACCGAATCAACGTAAAGAGCACAATTATCATTCTATCGAACGTTACTGGTCGATAGATGATAATAGCCCCGACCAAAGTATTTTGGTCGGGGCAGCACAATCGTTTTTTCGCCGATAATTAAATGCTGTCCGGTTGATTCGGTTTAAGTCTTTTAAGGTTGCATCGGTATTTATCAGCAAATCTTTCACGCGCCCTCTCAAAGGGTGTATTACCGTTATTGGCAGGAAATCTGGTCGCAACGATCCTTGCATATTTTCTGGTCAGCGAGGGGTGCTTGAACACGGTATGTCGTATGGTAGCTTCGAGCTGGTCGATGGCGTGTTCCACATCGGAATGTTTCAGTTCGACAAAATGACCGATCCACATCTTCGTATCAGCTGGATTTTTGGATAAGACCAGTTTATCGCATTTATCGCCATCACAGATAATGCATCCATCTACTTGAAATACGACCGTTTCGCGTTCAGGATTCACAGTTGCCGTGTAACGTACGCCTTTTTCAGACGTAGATATGCTCTTACGTACTTTCAGTTCCTGTTCCGGTGCGTGGACGGCAAGCAACTCGGTACAAATATCATTATTCTGCTTGACCATAAATCACGTCGTTCAACAGGGATAATTTGTCTTCTACGATATCCGAGGCATGGTCGAGTTCCATTCCGCCGATCATTTGCACCTCTTCGTCCAGAATATTCGACAGCGTACCTTCGTCCGTTATGTAAAACGCACGAATGTCGCTGAAAGGGATGATCGCATTTTTAGGTACGACTTTGTATGTGGCATCAGCATCGATTTTCTCTGCCCGGGCCGCTTTCAGCAATACGTTGAAAGCCGTGATGATATAAGGGCTGTGTGTCGTGATGACAACGGAACTCGGCTTTCCGGTTTGGCGGGTAGCTGCATTTATTCTTTCCACAATGAAGTTTATCAGGGCCTGCTGCGATTCGGGAAAAAGGTTTTGTTCGGGTTCCTCGATGAACAAACGGGTATTCTGATAGGTGTAGATATTGGCAAGCTTATTCAGTAAAAAATCGGCGTCCTGTGATTCTTTTACAGGCATCTGAGAAAGTTTGCGGAACAAAGCCGCTACATCATTTTTACTTAAATCCACACCTCTGACAAATATCGGACCGGTAAAATAGTGCGTCATTGCAACGATAGGCAATACGGACTGCACACCGCTGGAAACATAGAATGGAGAAATCTTCCTCCGCTTGTCTTTTAAATGGATCACATCTCCCTGATTAGGATCGTAATAATAATCCATATTTCCAATGATATTCAATTCAACTGGATGTTCCTCCGTGTAATTTTCCCGAGCTTCATCCCATTCGAACAGATGGTTGAACAAAACATCGAGTTCATAGGATTTGTAGACGCGATCCACATTCTTTAACGCCGTTGCTAAATTTCGCTCCGAAGGAATGAAACTCAATTTCGTGTTATGACGAATATTTTCGAGGTCAGGTTGACGACCGATTTTTACATTCTTGTTACCCTGCAATTCGATTGTAACAGCTTCTCCGGAATAAGAAATCAGGCTTTGGGGTGTAAAGTAATGGTTCGGAAAACGATGGAACTGTCTTAATTCTTTTAGGAATCGGTGATAATGCGTATAGTTATATATCAGTTGTTTATCATCACCTGTCATAATCTTCTTCTCCAGCCATTGACAGAAGCACAGTATTTTCATAAAGGTACTTTTGCCCGTGCTCTGTTTGCCGATGATGACATTGAAACGGCCTAAATCTATTTGTCCGGTATCGGCCAGGGGGCCGACATTTTTGATTTCAATAGATGCCATATTGCGTTTTGTTTGTGAACAAAAATACAAAATATATGATTGTCAACAAATTTATTGCCACATATCTTATCTTGTGGAGAATGTGTACCCTCCTATTACAGCGGGCATTTTATAAAGCGCATATGACACTTCTCGTAAGAAGGGATTTCTCCATCGTTGAACAGAGCGGCAAATTCATCGGGCGCATATTGGGCAATCAGCGATGTATCGTCGGCATGTTTTTCGAAGGCCGCGATTATGTCGTCATCGGACGCATTGCGCGGCAGTAAGGCTTCGCTCCATACAAATACGCTTCTTTCGGGAACCGTCTTCGCTGCCGCATATAAATCATATACTCTTTCGAGGTCTTCGATGCAAAATGCCTGCAGGTCCCGTTGTTCTGTTTCGCCCGACAACGAGGTCATGATCTTGCATTTATGCTGCATGATATCGCAAAGGATAACCGGCGAACATACCGCAGAATGTTCCGGTAACAAGTGCACTACCTGTGGCAATACGATATTCCAATCCCGTATTGCAGCGAGTCTTCTTAGCAGACTTGCCTTGTAGCTGTTTAGTGTCGTAAACATATTCGTCTTCGTCATTTAATGTGATTCGCTTTACCGAGTATCTTTAACCCCGGCATTTATTCATGTGTTAGGTATTGACAGAGCAGGCTCCCTTTAACCGGGAGCCTGCTGGCTTTACGATTGTTCGGTAGCTTCTTTCAGGCCGTTCAATATGCCGTTGAGCCATGCGGGATGTTCGAACGCGAAATCGCTGTCCTCCCACAACGAAATAGATGCTCCGTCCTCATCCGAGAGCTGCAACGATAGTTCACCGTTGTCGAGGCAGACCGCCTCTACCGGACTTTCATGAGTGTACCCGTGGTTGTTCCACCAAACCACTTGTACTTCTTCGGTCGCAGAAGTTAACTCGATTCGGGAGAGTCCGGATTGCAGAAAGATGTTTTTGATAGCGGTGAGTATTCTGTTTCGCAGACTCCGTATATCGGTTTCGAAATCGCAGTTTTCGGGAATGGCATGTTCCTTACCGTTAAGGTAGTTGTTTTCCGCCGGCGGTTTTCTGTTATCGACAACAGGCATGTCGGTGTCCTCATCGAAAATCATGATGGTCGGACTGGCTCCCGGCAGGGGCTCGATCTTTTGCGAGGTTTCATATATGGATTCGAACGTTCCGAACTCTATATATTCCTCGTCCTGATGATTATCGACATCGCTGTCTTTAAACGCCTTGACGATTGCGACAGCCTCCTCGCAAGAGTTTGCCGTCACATCGAAATGACTGCGTTCCCATGTTTCTACTTTGGTATCCTGATAAAATGAATAGCGTGGCATAGGTGTCTATTATGATATTTCATGTCTTAGTTGTTCGTATTCCGGGTCGAACTCCTGATATTCTATCAGGTAGTTGGTCGTCCGGCCCTGTGTCTGTTTGCAGCGGATCAAACACTCCAGCTCTTTTTCGGACAAATTCTCGGTCCGGGCCAGCTCTTTCAGGAACTTGCCGAGCGAAGCCGCTTGGGTAAATACCGCGACCAGTCGCAGCGAGGCTGTCGATAACCATGCATCGCCCTTATACAGAATAAAGCCTTTCATTGTTCTGTATTTGTCGGTTAAAAATGATAGTCGATAACACCGCCGATGTAAAGCAGCGTGCCGGGTTCATATTCATATACCTGCCGCAGGAACTCGTAGGATTGTTCGGCGTAGGCTTGCACTCCCTCTTCGTCCATGTAGAACCAGTAGGCGGTATCGAGCGGGTTTTTCAGGAACTTTTCGAGTCGATAGACCGGGCCGATCCACTCTTGTACGCTGTCGGGGGTAATGATTTCCGCCCTGCACCGGATGTCGTTGACGAAAGCCTCTCTCCATTGTTCAGCCCCGCCATTGTAGCGTATGATATCTTCGGAAATAAGTTCGAACATACCTTCGGGCAGAACACTGTTTACCAAGTTCTCGATATGGAACTTGCGTTGCTTGTCGTCAATCTCTGCACAATAGTCGAAGAAACTATCGCCGCCTTGCATGAGCGTGGTCTCGTTCAGGCAGCAGTCTTCGGCTACCCGTGTTTTGGTAATTTGAAAAATCTTGCCGTGCATAATCTTGAATTTTAAAATGTAGCTCAACCGATGCGGTACTCCGTGAACGATACGGACATGTTATTGACATCGGCCTTGCGGAAATCGTCTGCTTCTATCAGTGATAAGTGTTCTATTGTTTTGCGTGTTTATACTGTTCCCTTTACACACCGGTCATGGATGTGTTGCAGGGCTTAACCGACTAAGAACGAGGGCACGCCAGGCCCCCGGTGCAAAATATTACGGCACAAATCGCCCGACGCATGGAGGGTACGATTCGTGCCGTAATATTTTGAGAGGAAAAGGCCGCGTGCCTATCTTTGGTCGGTTAAGCCCTGCAACATATCCGGACCAGTGTTCATCGCTCCCGTCGTTTGTTTTTCCGGTTGCGGATTGCGGACGTATCGGGGAATGTCACGCAGAGGAGTCATGGCCCGCTTGCGGTGTAACCGAGCCGCCAGCATCGCTATATCATAGGCACTGTACAATCGTCCGCCGCCGATTCCGAGAAACCGGAGCTGACAGCGTTTGCGGGCATCGTCCACCTGACGGCCGGAGAGCTGCAGCACGCCGCTTATCTCCGCCATCGTAAGCGAAGTATCTAAATTGTGTTTCAGACAGATGTGTGAAAGCAGAACAAGCGCATAGGTTTGCTGGAAACGAGTCTGCAGCATTTCACGCAAAGTTTCTTCCTCAATAAGCATGTACTTCTTTTCTTTTGCCATAGCTTCAATGATTTTTGTAATTGGATTTGGTTTTCAGATAAGCTGAAATCTCAGATGACAGATAGTATCTGCGGCGACCGTTCTTGAATCCCTGCAGGTCGCCTGACTGCTGAAGCCGTCTGAGCTGTCTGATGCTGATGTGGAGTATCTGACATACATCTAAGTAGTCCAGAACAGTATCGTCGGCCTCTTTAACGTGCTTGTCCGGGGATTTTACTTCCGGATACAACGCCTGAATTTCGGCAAGGAGCGCCGATAGTTGCTCCAGTATGCGGTCGCACTTTTGTTCGAGGGCCGCCAGTCGCTGTTCCATTTCCGTCATTTTCAATTGCAGTTTTGTTGCTGCGAAAATGCGTTGTTGCCGGCAAAGGATTTTTTAAGCTATTGATGGCTTAAAGATGTTTTTCAGATTTTTTTTTGTTAAATTTAAAATGCCGTCCTGCGAATACGGCAGATGGCGGCATAATGTCAAACTAAACTCAGTGTGTTATGGTACAAGCGAACAAGGTGACCTGCTGGAACAGGGCAGGATTTGTACAGAAGTTTCAGGCCAAATGGAGCGTCGATGGAAAAGAGTATGCAACGGGATGGACCGATTATTATGCCAATCCGGAATCCCGGTCTTTCGATTTGGATGAATACTCGATTCCGGATGGAGCGAACGTTTCGGTCGAAGTGGCAGCATATATGGGTGCCACGAAAACATCCGATGCATTCTCATACAAACGGGGATGTGGCAAAACGGCTAACTATTCGGTGACGGGAGCTACGCTAACCTTCGATATCAAACTCGCTTCCGATGAAGCTGTAAGCTCTATCAAGTGCATCAATCACGGAGGATTCAAAATGAAATTCTGTGTCACGTGGGGCGACAAAAAGAGCGGTTATTCCGAATATTTCTTTAACCCCAGTTCGAGAACCATAGACCTCGATGCGCTGGATATCCCGAATGGCGGTGAAGTACGGATTTTCGTCAATGTTCTCTGGGGAGGCAGCGAAACTTCGAAAGAGTATGTCATATACAATAAAGGATGCGGAAAAACCGCAACGTTCGAGGTCTTGGGAACGACCTTGAACTTTACGATCAACAGGATATGAACATAAATCTGAACCAGTCGCATAAAAGTCAGATGGATGCATTAATAAGTGGCATGAGGTCAGTCTTGTACCGACCTCATGCCACTTAAATAATACCTGTTTACGTCAACCAGATGCCATTCTGTTTTTGAGGAGTAAAAGAAAGTTTCCGGGAATGATTTTTCGCAAAAACTCCTGTTTCGCACCCTCTTGTATCGGCTATAAAATGTATTCCCGAAGCCGATTTTCCGGTTTTCACAGGCTTCCCGACACGAAACGAATCCTCGTCGGGTTTCCTTACGTTTACGGAGCCTTTAACGCCGTGTGCCTTTATATAAAGCGCGTTCGGCTTCTTTGCGAAGTTCTTCGTTGGTTTTGACTTTGCCCGAGGCAATCCATTCGAGCAGCTCGTCTTCGAAGAAATAGACGGTGCGACCCTGTTTATAGTTGGGAATTTCGCCGCGACACGCCAGGGCATATACCGTCTGTTTGGCCTTGCCGAGAAGCCGGCAGGCATCGTCGATCAGAATCGGCCGACGCCCCGGAGCAGGCGGCTGCACGGAAGCGAGCATTACACGGATTTCCTGCAATTCATCGATAATTCATGTGATGGCGGCAGGCAACGTGTCATAGGTAACTCTCAGGCTTTTCATCTCTTCATTGCTTTCCATAGATTTATACTTTTAATACATTAATATATAAGGTACGGATTATTCGTCGAACATCTCCGGGTCGATATAGATACTGATACGTCCGACGGTTTCGAGCTTCGTTTCCTCAAGCAGATCCAGATAAATTTCCGTCGAGCGAATACTCTTGTGCAGCATCATTTTGCTGAGGGTGTAAATATTCGTGCCGCTGGCTAATTGCAGAACGGCGTAGGTGTGGCGAAAACAGTGGAACGTGATGCGTTTGGTAATGCCCGCATCCTCAAGCCATCGTTTGAGCGGACGGTCGGTCATCGAGCGTGTAAAACCCTTGAATACCGTACCTGTACTGCGCGGTCCGCAGAGCTGTAACGCCGTATCGCTCAAAGGAAGCAATCCCTCTTCGTCGGTTTTGACTGTGCGTATGCGCATGTTATAACCGTTGCCTTCCAGGTTGGGTACGATATCCTCCCATTTCAAAGCCAACACGTCACTCAGTCGCAGGCCCGTTTCACAGGAGAAAAGGCTTGCCCGTTTCAAGACGTGGATCTCGCAGGGCGTTTGCGAGAGCGTTCGCAGTTCGGACGGCGTTAGAAATTCCCGACGTGTAGGTTTGCGTGCAATATATTCCATTTGTATTGCCAGATCTTCTTCAATCATATGATCCCGGTAGGCATTATGCAGCAGACTAAGGAATTTCAGATAGTAATTGACAATCGAGCTGTGTGCCAGCGGGCGTGTAGGGTCCCGGAATTGGTGCGCCGAGAGCAGGTAGCTTCTGAATTTCCGGCAGAGTTCGATATCGACCTCCGCACAGATACAGGAGTTTTTGACGAAAAACCGGAAATGGTTGTAGCAGCCTTTCCACAGGCTGCTGTTGTGTTCGCCTACTATCTGCCTGAAGTATTCCAGAAAATCCCGGTTGCCGCGTGCGGTATCGAGAAAGCCGTATTGTTTGTTTATGATGGCCGGCAAGCGTGTGGAAGCGATCAAACGCGCTTTGCGGTACATTTCGTCATTATGCGACTTTTCGTGTTGCGAACGCGGGCGGGCATAGACGTAGATACCCAGCGTTTCGGTACGGGTCTTCTTCATCGTATCGGGGATTCTGATCGCCGGGTAATAGTCGAGGTATAATGAACGTCGTCCGTGTGAAATCGGACGGCTGCGAAGGGTGACTTTAGGACATTTCATAATGATGCGATTTGAGGATGCAAGTTATAAATGCACAGTGAGATAAACAAAAATTAGTGTTTTTCAAATAATTGTAAATCAATGCTTTTTACCCTGCGTAGCTTGTCGGAAAGCCGCTTCGGAAAAAATAACCTTGCGACGGCCGTCGATAACCGTCTTTTGCGTGTCGATACCGTAATGTGCAAGGCGATACGTCACCGTACTGGGAGGGACACTGTATTTCTTGGCCGCATCATCTATGGTGATATAACCTGCCGGAACGATTTGAGTCTGTTTTTCCTGAATGACAGCCTCTATCTGAGGAATGGAGTACAACGAGTAACGGCCGTCTTTGATGCGCGAAATCCGATGGCACTGTACGAATCGGTACAAATAGGCCGTATCCCAGTTATAACGTGCGCATAGCTCTTGGGCCGCAGCCCATTTAGCGGCTGTGGGTGGAGCAGGAACGGCGGCTTTGGAAGAGGTTTCGGCAGGTTGTTCGGGATGTTTCTTCCGCGTTGAACGACGCGGTTTCTGCTGTATGGCCGGAGCCGTGCGCGTGGAGATAGTGGCACAGGCCTCGCTCCAACTGACATACGAAAGACGTCCGGTAACGTGGTAGATGGTGATAATGCCTTTAGCCGCGAGATTGTAGATCGTTTGACGGCATATACCCAGCCGCCGGGCTGTTTCCCGCACGGAAATCATATCCGAATCTACAGGAGGAATCGCAGGCTCTTCCGCTCGTTCCCGTTTGTTGCGTTTGTCGAGGATTTGGGGTTTGTTGCGCTGATAGTAGTCGTGCTGGTAGCATTTACGACTGCAATATTCGCTGGTGGAAGTGGCGGCAGAGAATTTCTGACCGCAGGAACGGCAAACGCGGGTAGTGTGTAATTGCCGACTGTTGGGGTGAGGGCCCGGAAAATTTTTCCTTGCTGCTTTTCCGGTACCGGGAGCGATGGATTTAGTCCGCTTCATAGACCTGATGATAAATTAATGTTTCGTTCTGCTGAAAACTATTGTTCAGCAGGCCGATTGGTCTATGGTGGACTGATATGTACTTATATGGACTGACGTTTACTGAAATTTACCTGTTGATGGGAATTATCCGACGAGGCGTTGTTGATTTTTCAAGTGTCGAGAACAGTCGATTTAAGTCCATATCAATCTACCTTAGTCCAATCTACATTATCGTCAACAGGACTTTATTCTGGCTGGACATTTTTCAAGGTTTTCTTCGCAAATGTGTAGCAAATTTTGCCATTTCGGGTTTTCAGGAAAACGGTAGGCAAGATTTGTTATTTTGCTAAATCCCTGTTACAGAGGAATCTGTTTCTCTCTCAAGCAAAGACCATATTTTAATTTTTGACTGCGATTTTTCTACATCAAATTACATAACGTTATAGTAAAACAACAATATAGCACCAAAAAATGTGAGAAATTATCTAATCTTTTCC
Organism: uncultured Alistipes sp.; assembly: GCA_958449275.1. Taxonomy (GTDB): domain Bacteria; phylum Bacteroidota; class Bacteroidia; order Bacteroidales; family Rikenellaceae; genus Alistipes. The sequence goes on from CAUDHE010000001.1 coordinate 47,124, forward strand.
TTAGTTGCAGCTGCATTCCATTTGATCAAATCCCCTACAACACTTCTTTAGTCAACCATAATCCCAGACTCTCAGACTTGTTTCAATGCATCGATCCTATTAATAGAGAATCTGAATTATTTGCTCGGTTTATTCGGAACAACATAGAGATAAAAAACCAATTATATACAAACGAAAAGGAATTAGAGCAATTTGTTAATATCGACAAATTGATTCGAGAGTACAATGCTAAATTGTATTTTCCAAAGCATGCTTCTCGCCAGCTCCTAAGTTTTCATGATCATATTTACATACAAGATTATGAAAACGATACGATTGAAATCATCCGACAAATTCAGGCACGTTCCGCAGAAAGTGTCAATAATTATACAAACTCGGTAGACGTTTGGCTACAAACGTCTACATACGATATTGATTGTAAAGAAAAAAAGGAATCATTAAGATATTTGTTCGCTAAATCCAGAGTTGCTTTGATATACGGCTCCGCCGGAACCGGGAAATCTACGATGATTAACCATATTTCAAATTTTTTGAATGATAAAAAGAAAATATATTTGGCTAATACAAATCCTGCGGTAGATAATCTAAAAAGAAAAGTTAATGCAGCGAATTGTTGCTTTATGACCATCACTAAATTCATTTCATCGGGGAATAAGGATAAAGTATGTGATGTCCTATTTATTGATGAATGCAGTACGGTCAGCAACAAAGATATGCTCAAGGTCTTAAATGATGCAGAATTCAGATTGTTGGTTCTTGTCGGAGATATATTTCAAATAGAATCCATTACTTTCGGGAACTGGTTCGGTGCTGCTAAAGCTTTCGTTCCTCAATCAGCGGTTTTCGAATTAGAGCAGCCTTATAGAAGTAAAAATAAAAATTTATTGACATTATGGCAAAAAGTGAGGAACATCGATAACGACATATTGGAACATATCACACGGAATAATTATTCCGCTACTCTGAACGAATCAATATTCGAAAAAACCGAAAAAGATGAAATCATATTGTGCCTGAACTACGATGGGTTATACGGAATAAACAATATCAATCGTTTCCTGCAAAGTTGCAATCCTCACGAACCTATTCAATGGGGCATACAGACATATAAGGTAGGTGATCCCGTTCTTTTCAATGAAAGTAATCGATTCGCCCCAATAATCTACAACAATATGAAAGGGCAAATCATAGCTATCGACAAAACAGAAGACGTAATACGGTTCGACATTGAAGTGATGGATGCTATTATAAATGAGTTGGATGTAGAAGAATATGATTTCGATTTAGTCGAAGTCAGCTCCAACGGGTATCCCATCATACGTTTTACAGTGAATAGACTGAAAAGTACCGATGACGATAACGACTCTTCGGATACAATCGTCCCATTTCAGATTGCTTATGCTGTTTCCATACATAAGGCGCAAGGGTTAGAGTATGATTCGGTCAAAATAATTATCACTAATGAAATTGAAGAATTGATAACCCATAACATTTTTTATACGGCTATAACTAGAGCCAAAGAGCGACTAAAAATATATTGGACACCAGAAACTGAACATAAAATTCTGACGGGACTGATTCGCAAGTTTAATAATAAGGATATAGCTTTATTGAAGGCAAAACTGTAATATTTTATAAACATAACATCCGACACAACACGATAGAGTTGCATAACCACCTTGTGACCTACGTTAGAAACAAACAGTAAGTTGAAAACAAATCAAAAGATTGAAAATACAAATTACAGTACCATACAAACGGTATTTTCAGAAACCCCCAGACGGCTCACAGGGTGATTTCAGTTGGAGCACTTGAAATCCCTGCGAGAGCACGGAAAGGCAGCTGATAATCGATCGATTATCAGCTGCCTTTGTCTTTACCCTATCCTATCGGGATCTGTAGTTGAAGAAAATCAGGCATTTTTCTTTTTCCAACTTTAATTCATGTTTACAAAGTCTGCATTTTTTTGAAAAATATTTGCATCCATTGTTTCGGAGAGTTTTTCGTACAGGGCTTCGACCACAGCGAAGCATCCGTCGAGTTTCGGATTGGCTTTGCCTTTCGTGCGCCTGTGACGGATACTGTTTCGGGAGAGTTCGGTTACGCTTCGGCACAGGGTCCCATGTGTGCGAAGCGGTATGGGAATCCGCTTGAATTTGCACAGCCCGATAAAATTCTCGCTGGAGATGTATTCCCCAGCGAGGAACCTGGTCCCTGCCAACCGTAACTGTTCGCGCTGCTGCTCTTCGACTTGTCGTCGCTGCTCCTCTTTCCGGCGTTTCCGCTCCTCGTCCTCTCGCTGCAAGCGTAGCCGACGTTCTTCCCGGTAACGGATCAAAGGTGCCGCATCGAGGCCCAGTTCTTCATAAATCCGCACGAGGAGGAGTTGCAGATGTCGTCCTTCCTGCATGGTCTGCTCAATGGTCCGGTGGAAGTTTTTCAGGACTTCGGCTCCGGTAGCGACTACATCCTTATCAGCGAGAAATCGACGATTGTAAGTACCGTATTCGAAAAAGACGTCTTCCAGTTGCAGGACGATGGCAATCATATCGTCCTCTTCACGATATTGATCCTTCTGTTGAAGGTAGGTGTACACGCCCTCGCCGACTTTTTCCAGTTCAGCATAATGCCAGACGACCTGATTGGGATTCGAGCGGCTGTAACACAAAAATTTCGTTTTCATAGAATCGATTATATAATCTTGTTATGATCGTATTTTGCCGTTTCTTGGATTTAAGCGTTTCGGACCAACAGCCAAAAAGCGTCGAACAGTTCCACGACGCATAGGTCAGAAACCGGTACCATCCACAGTCTGCCGTCGTCGTAATCCAACAGAGCATAGAGTACATCTTCGTTCACTCGGAATCCGTACACGCAGCAGGCGTCGTGGTCTTCGTCGCTGATGCGGACGGAGTATCCTTCGGTTTCGAAATTTTGGTCTTCGAACTGAACGACGAGACTCTGCATCTGCTCCACCAGCTCTTTGTCGCGTATGCGGTTACGATGTTCCTGCATGGCAAGGTGCTCCCTGTCCTCATCGGAAATCGGGCATACGATTGTCAAGTAGTGGGCGGAGACATCCCGCGTGTTCTCTCCATCCCCGATACGGATGATACGCTCGCTTTCCGATTTGTCCGCATTGATTTTGTCTTGTGAATCCAGCACCTCATACTCGCCGGACTCCTCGCAGATCGGGTCGTTCCACCAGACCCGCTGTCCTTTCTTGAATGTTGTCATGATTTCGTTTATTTTGTTTCGTCGGGAATTTCCTTTCCCGAATAAGGGTTATAGAGCGGCGTATTGCCCACCGCTTCAGCGTCGATAGCGAAAGCTCCGAGATTCACGTCATAGAAAAGCTCCAATTTCTGCGGTGTCGAAGCCACGTATTTTTCAGCCTCTTCCCGCGATAATCCCGAAAGCATCAGACTCCGGACGCGACGACGGAACATCCCGGGGTTGACCCTCGGGGTCGTGACGACCTCGATCACTTCGCCTGCATCGTCCGTGATGGCTATGCAGTCGTTTTGAGAGCTATTCTGCCAGATATTGCGACACAATGCCACCTCCTGTTTTTCGATTGATAATGTTTTCTGTTTACTCATGTATTGTAATCTTTTGTATTTCATTAACATACAATAGAATAGAATGTAGAAATTAATTTCTGTGCTCTCCGATCATTTTGAATATGGATGACTATGATTCTGTCTGTCGGGCTTTGCGAATGACGGCGTGCATTCGGTGCGGCTTTCTTCCCGCCGTTCCAGCTTTTTTCGAGCGTAGTTCTTGGCATATTATCAGCTTTCGATGTTGCAGAGTGGAACCCATACGGCCTGATAGCCGAAGTCCATGATACCTTTCTTGTCGTTGATAGGTTCGTTCAGCGTATCGGTCGATTCATCAGAAAAGAGATACGGCTGCGACTCGGGCCAACGAAGCGGCTTATAACAGACGTTTGCGGCTGGACCTTTTTGAAAATATCGGATATAGTCGTATTCCGGTACATAGCGGGCACCGTTATCCTTGCTCTGGAAACTGGGATATCCGATGTCGTTTTCCTCAAAATACGCAGTGTCGTCCGGGAACTCCACCAATACGTATGGACTATCGTGCCTTGTTCGTGCTGTCCGCAGCTTCTCTTCCGTGAAGTTGTCTATCTCGTCAAGGTATTCTATGGTGCTCCAGTCCGTATTCTCGTGTCGGCGGGAGAACTCGTCGGCCCAGCCGATAATTGTGCGGACCGTTTCGCGGGAGTTGGATGACAGCCGATATTGTCGTCGGCCGACTTCATAAGCGATATCGACCAGTGTTTCGGAGTAATCACGCAAGGAGACATTGCCCGGAAATTCTACGGGGTGCCTGGCTGTAAAAGTTGCGATAGCTTCGGCAAAAAGGCCGTACAGGATTTTGTCACGCAGCAGAAAGGCTTCTTCGCGTGTGATACCCTGTACGGTAGACTCGTGGCCGTCGATGAACAGTTGGAGTTCGCCCTGATGCAGCACGTCCTCGCGCTCGTGGTAGTTCGGAACATTCGCCTCGATGAAATTCCAGAATGAATCTGTGATAGATAAGTCGCTATTTTTCATTTGTTTATTATTTTTGAGACCATAACAGTGTCTTTTCCTCGATTGACAAACTTTCCCACCAGTTGTCACAAACATCTACGAAATCTTGATAACCATCTTCAGGGTCAAAGTCGTCCTGACGGTAGCCGGTAATGCGCTCCATCTGCCGGAAGTCCAGACCGTGCCACCACTCGTCGAGGTTTTGCAGTAATTCGCTTTCTCGGATTGGGTAGGTATTTTCGTTGCAGTTGCAACAGTAATTTTCATCGCGGTTATATGCCTGCGAATACGCCTCACAGGTGTTGGTATCGACCCAAATTTGTTCCTGCACGGCGAGCGAGCCGCACACCTCGCAGCGCCACGGGTTGTCGATGACAAGGCCGTGCTTCATGAGCCAACGGACGATGCACAGTAACCCTTCTATCTGGATATGTTCGAGAGGTTCGTTGAAATCTTCGCCCGCTTCGCCGTTCAGAGTACAGAGCAGGCGGCCCTTCTCGTCGATAAAAAGTTCGTATACCGTGGCGGCTGCATAACCGCCGTATGTACCGAACGAGTCGTTGTGGGTAATTACGATGGGTGCAGTATCGTACTGTTCGAGCGTCTGGTCATGGGCATAATGTTTACCCAGGTTTTGATAGAATGTACCTAAGATTCGATGTTTGGCCACGGCATTCTGAATGAGGCTGAAGGCTTCGTTCCGAATTGCGGTCAGACGGCGGGTAAGGCTCGTAATGAGGACAGGTTCTGTTTTCATGTCGTTCATAGTTTTGTCGGATATCATTTAATCTATACAGTTGGTAATGGCAATGCACCTGTATTGAGAATCGTCCAGTATTGGATATAGATATTTCGGTTGTCAGTAGCTATACCCGAGAAACATGGAAAATGCTTCCTGCGGTTGCTCTTGTGCAATACCAACATAATATTCCTGCCATTGCGCCGTACATTCGGTATGCCTGACCGTAAATCGCAGGATGGCGTGCTGTTCGCCCAGATAATCGAATGTGGAAAGGACCTCGCGTTGTATCGTTTCCCTCTGGCAATCCCGCCAATTCATGTAATCCGCACCCGATAGAGGTCTGTCAGCGAAGCCTGAAATCCACTTTCCGAATCCATCTTTGGAAACTTCAGGATATTGTTCCCGGACAGCCGCCCAAGCGTCGGCGCTTGCTTCTTCCAGAGTCGGATAAGGAGTCGGAAATTCCGTGCGGTCGTTGCCGTCGCGGGCTACGGGATTCCATTCCGCATCGCAAAGTATGAAGACGACGCCCGGCACGATTCGGCCGCTGCGTTCGCAGTATCCATACGGAGCGTCGCAAAGCGTCCACCACGTATGTTCGTCGAAAGTATCGCGGCCGACATACTGTCTGCCCCCGTTGATATGTTTCACTTCCCAAACTTCCTTGCAGTCTCCCGCATCGATATACAGGAGTCGGGCTTTGTATTCTTTATCACTCATAATAACTGAAAATTAAATCTATAAAGCAGCCTGTGCCGCAGAATCTGCGACGCAGGCTTTGGTATTTTGAACACTCTCTGTCAGTAAGCCAGTTCTGCCACCATTGCGTTGTTACCGATGTAAAGGTCTCGTTCGGTGGTCAATCCGAACGGTCCTCGTAATGCTTGCAATTCGGAAAGCATAAGAGTTCCCCATTCCCACTCGTAGCCGAGGGTACAGTAGCCATACAACATCCAGTCACCGTCCGGTTGCTGCTCGGCTTCAGTCACGAGCCATGTCGCCGCACCCCACGGAGTGAAATATTTGACCAGCACCGTAGCGTCGATTCCTTTTTTGTCCTGTGAACGGAAAGGATGCTTTTGGAATTTCTTTTCGATTTCTTTGGTTATCAATCTCATGATTAAATGCTTGAAAAAAATTAATACTATATCCCGATTCAGCCGTCCGGCTGTTTTCGGTTTTCGGCACGAATGGTAACGGACGGGGCCAGAGGCGATCCGGCAAGGCTTTCGGCAATAAAAAACAGCACATCTTTGGGTGCTGTTTTTTTGCCGAAACTCGTCTTGGCCTTGTCCGGTCGCCGCCCGTCCGGTACTTTTGTCGCCGAAACCGAATGGCAGCCGGACGCAAAGACGGGTATTCCTCACGTCTATCCATGCTGCTTCGGAACATCGACTGATTTGCCGCGACCGAGTATGTCAATATCGAAATGGAGTTATCGACTTATGCCGCAACGATACGCTGGTTGCCCCACGATACGTACAACTTGCCGTCGTCGTCCCGTTGGCGTGTCAGCAGTTTTTCGATAAGGGAGGGCGTTAGGTCGAACTCCTCGAATATTTCGGACTCCTCTCTTATCTCTCCGAGTTTAATGAACTCGTTCAGCCGCTCTTTGGTCGTTACGAGTGCCAACAGGTTTTGTTCGATGGATTCGTCGTAGGTTACGAAATGTACCCGTTTTTTCTGCTCGGAATCCAAGCGTATGAAGCGAAAATAGAACTGCTCCATGCGGGGAATGTTCCACTGGAGGGATTCGAGGATTATGTCGTCGCAGGAAGGGATATTGACCGAACTTTTGAGTGCTTGTTGTGTGCAGACCAATATCCCGTCCGTCGTCCGGTCGAATCGGTCGATAATTCTTCTCCGTTTTTTGAATGATTGCCGGCCATGAACCAAAAATAGAGGCCTGTTCGGAATTATCGCCGAGACATAATCCTCATACATCTCCAACGCATCAAGTGTAGTACATCCTATAGCTACTTTTTGCGGTATATTCCGGACCATTGCAGCTATATGTCTTACTTTCTCCGGGAACGGCTCTCCCGTATATCCGGGCATGGTATTGGCAATCGAGCATGCTTTTATCATCAGAATGATCTGTCGTACGATTTTCATTGCGGCGTCTTTGCGAGTGTCGCCCGTACTATTGAAAAAGAGGTTGCATATCTGACAAAATTCTGTGAGAATCTTTTCATAAACGGCTTTTTCTCCTGCACAGGGAAGAACTACATGATTCTTGATTTCGTATTTTTCACCGGCAAATTCCCGGAACTTACGTGTCAGCACCGTTTTGGCATTAAGCTCCCACAGAACTTCTTTATTGTATATATCCTGATTGTGCTTTTCGATGCCGAAGACGGTTACTTTACCGGGGCAAAAACAGGATTTGAACAGCGAGGCTCCGCCATATGCGGGGAACGGCTCGCCGTAAAATTCGTTGGGTGCGTCTGCTATTTCGTGTGTTTCCCGATCTTCGTAATAGACTTTGGGACACCAGCACATCATATTCACCGAATTGTTATAGAGCAACGATAGCTGGCTGTACTGTTCGGCTACGTTGTTGCGTGTGGTTGTACCCGTTGCCAGTATTTTGTACGAGCAACGACGAAACAGATTGAGCGTATTGCGTGTACGTTGCGAGGTGTCGTTGGTCAGTTCATCCGATTCGTCGAAGATTAAACATAGTTTGTTGGAGTGGCTCTTTACGAATCGTTTGAGCCAATATTTCAGTTTCCCGAGCATGGAAACCGAAACGACGATAAACTCTCCCGGTCGGATATTTTCCAGATGCCGGGGCTGCGTAATGCGGGTATATCGTTTTTTCTGCCGAGTCAGAAACGGCTCCCAGGTCATTTCGATCGCCAGCGCCGGAGCTACGACGATGGTGTTGTGTACACGCTTGAGGGACCGGATGTATTTGGCGAAGTGGTATGCTACGGCTGTCTTGCCCGACCCCTGCTGCCAGTTGAGCAGGTTGAAGCGTTTCTGGAAAAGCCAGTTCATATCGTGCCGTTGCAGGTCGGTAAACCGGCACCGCTTGCCGTCCTTGTTTACGAACGACAAGCCGTCGATATATTCAGCCAGGCGACTATCCTGCGGCATCTGAAAGTAAGGAATGCTTTGTCGCAGATACTCCCGGTGTTTTCGCCCGATCACTCGCCGCGCCGCGCGATACTGCTTTTCGATGTCGGGTGTTAGCCACGCTCCGGCATCGGGCAGTCCGCCGTTATCAATCGTGAGTTTATAAATGGGCACTTCCCGGACAGCGATGTCGTCGAGAAGGTGCGGGGCGTATGCTTTCAGTTTGTAGGAGTAATTGTTTTTCACAAGAGCGACTTTTCGCTGCGGCACGAAGTATTGTTCCCGGACGTATCGTCGCAATATGGCCAGCACTTTCGCATAGGTGAGCTTCGAGCGCTGGTACTCTTCATATTGCGTTTTCGACGCATTCTCGGGCGGGGTCTGGCTGCGGAATTTCGATACGAGTGCTATGGCCTGTTCGTATTTCGGCCGCAGGTGCGGATGGGTCTTGATTTCATACAGATACTTCGTCATCGTGTATTCGAATGCTTGCTCTTCTTCGAGTTCTATGCGGTTTGTTTCCTGTCGTAATTTCAGTTTCAGGGAACATTTGATTTCCCGGAAGCGTGCGATCCGCTCGCGGAGCTGTTCCTGCGTAATAAATTCGTCCTCCCGATACGGGCGGCTTTCGATATGTGCGGATTCCCGGGAGAATACCACCAGCTTGGTCGCAAACTCCGCGACGCCGAGATCTTCGAAAGTATCCTGCGGCAGCTTCGTCTGTCCGAGAAATGAAAAACAGTTGTCGATGTAGCGTATCTGGGATTTGTCCCAAAATTCGTTTTGCAGGAAGGAATACGGCACGATGCACAGGAGCAGACCTGCGGGTTTCAATACGCTATATGCTTTCCGGAAATAGTAGAACTGCGAAGAATCGTTGCCGAATTTCAGATTGAAAGGCGGATTTCCGAGCAGCAGATCGAACAGCATGGCTGGCTCGTACTGTTGCATGTCCTGCACGGCAATATGCGCTTCTGGATATAGATAACCTGCAACTTTTACTGCACGAGGGTCTATGTCGAAGCCGTAAGCGTTGTGTAGGTTAGGCAGGAAATTGAAGAAGTTGCCCATTCCGCAGCCCATATCGAGAACGGTTTCCGTCGGGTCCGAAGCCGCAAGCGATACGATCTGGCGGCAAAGGGCGTGGGGCGTGAAAAACTGTCCCTGCTCGAACTCCCGTTTGGCGCAGGCATATTCGTGGTAATTGGCAAACTGGTCGGGATTGAGGTCGTGCAACCCGCCCACACCCGTGTAACAGTTGTAAATGGTTTGCCGGGGAATTCTGTTTTCGCCGGATTCGATGTCGGCGAGGATTTTTTCGTTGATTTCCGCACGCCTGGCCTGCGGAATCGGTTGTGGAATTATTTCATACATGGTCAATAAAACAAAAAGGCCATACACGACTTGGGTGTATGGCTCGAAAATTTATGATAATGAAATTATGGCAGTTCGATGATGAACTCCGCAAGAGTATGGACTTGACAGTAAAAACAGGAAGAGCAGCTAAGGCTGCTCTTCTTTCCTACGATCATATATGACAATACCGACTCTTCGGATATGCTCTATTAAATCCGGACTATCCAAATCTTTGTAAAGCGATATGTCGAACAGATACGGCAATAACAAATCATCAATAGTAAGTATGACCCGATAAAGATCCATAAATTCCAACTTGTCTCCGGACAAAACGATATCTACATCGGAAAAAGGTTTGTAATTGCCTTTGGCTCTGGAGCCATATAGTATGACTTGTTCGATATTCTCTTCGCAAGAAAACACATGATGCAGTTTTTTTAACGCATCTTCTGACAATCCGTATTTCATTGCTCGAAAAGATTGATTCCCGGCTCTAAAAGAGAATTCATTTTTCTCTCGAACTCCACGAATAGAGGAAAATAGATTTCGGAAATATTAGCGGTTATTTTATCTGCCGATTCGTCATTGTAGGTATGCGATGTAAGGTTTCGGTCTACGATTGAATGCATCCACCTCTCATCGGTTATAATTCCTATTTGCAGGGCTTGGCGAATGGCATCCCGCGATCCGCGAATATCGTGATAACCCTGATATTCCTCGTAATCTTTCATCACCTTCCACGCCATTTCGTGTGTATATTCGAAACGTTGTATAAGTCCCTCTTGCAACAGTTCATCTATATCGTGCCCCATGTGCGACTCTTCGGTCACTATTTCAACGGCTGCTGCGAGTTTCCGCAGCGCTTTACGATAATTTGAAAACCGTTGTTGCCAACGTATATCTTGCTGTTCCATGTTGTCGTATTTTACGCTTGTTTTGCAAATATAACAAATTTTCACGCTTTGGAAACAATACTCATAGGATATGAACTATTTATGATTTCCGTATCGTTCCGAGCTTCAGAGCCACGAAACAATCCAGCGCTTCCCTCGCCGATGGGAAGCGTATGTCGATACGACCATTCTTATAAAATTTGATCTCGCAGCCTTTCGAGTTCTGGATTTGATACCAAATACTTGTATCAACTTCGTGCGACCGTAATCCTACAATATCGTTGCTACTTCCCGTCAGCAACCCGCTGCGGTGCATGATGACAGCGGTACAAATGTCGGATACGATTTTTTCTTTTCCATATGCTATCGAACATCTGGGAGTAGAACTTTTCATCCAAAAGTCATCGAAAAGATAGGTTACGGGAAATACGACCGTCGCTCCTTTCAAAGCCGGAGGATAATATTTGAGGTCTTGCAACAGTCGTTCGATAATCTCCTGTTCCGCTTTAGCCTGAAAACTTTTACCGTCCAAATAGTCGAGAACGTGTCGGAGGCAATTCTCGTAATACGGTCTGAAGTCGATGCGGAGCGTATCGGAACCGAGGTTGAAAGACGGAATTGTGAGGTTGTATTTACGATTGAAATAATCGGTAATCATCGTGCAGAGTCGCCTGCAAGCAGCATCGTGCAAATATACGATTTTGTCGATACTCTCGAACGGCAGAAACAAGAACTGATCGAAAGGTGTTCGTTTCGTCTTATCTCGCGGTAACTTATAGGTCACCTTGCTGTCGGGAAGAAAATCGACGGAGTAATCCTGTAGCAACTGTGCTTCGAAGCGCACCTCGTCGTATTTTTTGCCCAAGGCATCGTGAACATTGTCGAACTGGGTCTGTAACTGGCGGCAAAAGTCCGTGTCTTCTTCAGGAATAAGCGCTTGTCGATCCGCGGGAATTTCATCGAATATTGCAAGCAAATTCTGATTCTGACCGGTCTTTGGATAAGGTTTGTTTTCCATTTCGATAAATAGTTAAGTAATGTTGTTTATAATAGGAATTTTACAAGTACAGGTTTTTATGATGCGCTACCCACTCTAATCGTCATAGGGACGTCCTGTTTCGATATGGCGTTTTATGTCGATATTTCAGGTGTAGTCCGAGAATGTCCCAACCCGCTTTTCGAGCAGGTGCCGACAAATCACTATATTTGTATATCCCGATTCAGCCGGACAGTTGTTTTCGGGTTACGACACGAATGGTTTTTTTCTACATTGTGGAACCGGTTGTAAAAAGAAGGTGAGAAAGTGCGGTCGATCGACCGCACTTGTCTTCTCTATGCAAGTCTCAGGTGTGTGTTTGCCAGAGGTCGTCGTGATTGAACGTGACGGCACAGGACTGGTCGGGCGAGCCGTGGTACAGCAGGCCGCCGTTCATAATGAGCTGCCCGTCCGGGCCATATAAACTAAATCCAAACGAATATGGGGCGAAATCTCCGTAAAGAGATACTATGCGTCCGTCATGCTCCCAACTTTCGAGCTTGGCAAGACACTTCTGCAAGGACTTGTCGCCGAGTGTCGCGGCGTATTCCTGCGCTTCGCAAAGCCGTTCTTGGCATTTGATTATCATATTGTTGATGTTGTGTAATTAAACAAAATGTCCGCTCCCGACTTTTCGGGAGCGGACCGGTTATTGTGAACGATTTGTAATTTGGAGAGGTCGGACAGTTATTCGGCAAGCGTCCGGTTATGCTGTTCGACGATATCCGTAAAGATTTTGATTATCCCGTACAGTCGCTAATACAAGCATCCGAACATCCATAGAGGAATATCCGTTTAATTTGCAATGGTAGATTTAAGGTCGTTTCAAGTACAAATACAACAAAACACTTTTGTAAAAGCGAATTTCACTTATATCTTCACCTTTTCAAAAGTGTCGTTGGCTTCGGCGGTCCTTTATTTGTCAGTTTTCTCATATTCGATGCTGTTTATAATGCGCGGGCCATCAGCTCTCCGGATATCTCTTGCAACTCCCGGCTGCGTGCGGGAGCCAGCTCCCGAGCACAAGCTGTAATCGCCTGGGTGAGTTTCCAGAGCGTCGCACCGCCTGAAAGTCCGTCGTCGGGATTATTAGCCATCAAGAGTTTCTGTACGCCTTCGCCCTCCGTTTTCTGAAGCCGCCCTCCCTTGACCAGTTTCTTCAATTCCGCCTCGAAATCCACCTCAGCTTCCGAGGCGGCCTGTATCTCCAGCGATTTTTGCCGAAGGTTATTCGGGTCATAAAGATTGCGGGTATAGTCGCCGATGGCCGATACCATCGTCGCGGTATCGAGACGATACGTTCTATCGGAAAGCATCTGACTCTCCGAGAGGCGTGCTCCCAGATGAATCTGTTTCATCACGCTCTCGCGCACCATACCGTTCAGACACACGCCGTTCAGGAGGAACGTTCGCATCTCCACGGCACCGTCCCCGTAGTCGGACGTCGAGAAGCGTGCGCCCATGTATATGGCTACTGTTCCGTTCCGCTGCGTAGGGATACAGATCGGTTCCGGCATGATGGTTTCCACGTATATCTTGGTGTCGGTCATCAGTGCGTCGCACGGCACGCCGCCCTGAGCCGTTGCCGCCGAGAGGAAAGCCGTGACCAGCTCCACGCTGTTCAGACGGCGGTAGCTGTCCGACAGTACGCCGCGTACCTGATCGTCCACCGTCCGCACCAGCAGCCGGCTGCGCTCTGTCCACGATGAGTGCTGGTTGAGTATCTCTGCCGCGAGCCTGCGCTGCCAGGCGGCGCCTTCGGAGAGTTCCCGTAAATATTTGGCGGGTACGGCGACTTTCTCGGCCAACTGTCCCACGGCATTGCGATGCAGCCCGTATTTACGGCCGGCCATATTCATAATGAGCTTGTTGCCGTCTTCGAGAAATATTACATCGGGAGCGGCTTGCGTGCGGTTGGCCGCACCTATCGACGCCAGGTAGTCGTTCGCCGTGCCCGCCTCCTGCATAAGCCGCTGCATGGTCTGCCGGAACAACGGCTGGTTGTTGTCGATCATCCGGTGTACACGTTTGCGTGCCACCTCGTTAAGTCCTTGTTGTAATGTTGTCTTTTCCATGATTTGACCGTATAAGGTTTAACCTTTGATAACTTTAGCGGCGAAAGCATTTTCTCTTTCGTGATTCACCGATTTCTTCCTCTTGTTCCGGAATATCCGATTCGTCGAATCCGTATCCTGGTTCCGGTATCGGTGTATTGGATGAATTTTCAGCCTGGTCGCGCAGATGTTCTTCCCGGGTCCAATATTCCCGGGTCCAGTCTTCGCCGTTGATGTCTATGTTCCATCCTGGGTTCATAATGATGACTTTTAAGATTCAACAATTATTGATATGCTATTTTCACCGACGGGTTCGTCTCCCCGGCGTGTGGTACGGTTACGGGCGCATGGAGAACGGACGGGCGGCGAAAGCACAGCGCAGGGCAAGGCTTCGGGCATAAAAAAACAGCACCCTTGCGGTGCTGTTTTTTTGCCCGAACCGTCAGGCTCGGCCTTGCCCCTGCGCGGCCCGTCCGTTACCTTTGCTGCCCGGACCGGAAAACACGCCGGAAGACGAACGGAATCCCTCAGCTCTTTCCGCCTGCCATTTATCCGGATTTTCGACCGTATCATACTTTACGCCCCAAGCCCTTGGTTTCTCCTGCTGCATCGGGAATATGCAACGATACGCCATCCTCCAAATAATTTCGCTGCGACCGCCTGATATCCGGATATTCTTCCGCCAGAATCGTTCGGGCCTTTTCCCGGGCCTGCATCTGCAACTGCTCCAGGGATGACCGGTCATTGCAATTGGCTATGTTCTCTTCCAGCTCTTTGAAATCGGTTTTATGCGGAAAGATGTATCGCCACTCCGAGGAAAGCCTCTGCTTCGGATAGCCTTCTCGGGAGATGTGGTCCAGCAAAGCTATTTCGAACGCCCGCATGTCGACATTCAGAGAGATGTCTTCGCCCATACAGAAGCGGGTATAACACTCGCTCGTGGGGTGCAGGTCGTACTCTTTTACGAGGAATCCCTCTTTCAGAATATCGCTGTCAAGAAAAGCGTGAGCCGGGATATCCGTCAATTTGAAATTACGGCTGTAGTGATTGAAATTGAAGTTCAGAGCCGGAATGTGTTTCATCAGCACGGAGGTATCGAAAAAGGAATGCAGATTGTACAGACGGAGTGTTTCGGTCTGGATTTCCCGGTCGAAGAAGTGGTCGGCGATGTGCTGGTGCAAGCTCCGGTATGCGTCGCAGCCCACCGTTTCGCTCATGTCGTAAAGCAAAACGCGGTTGGGAGCCAGTTCCACGGCACGGACTGAAGGGAACGACCGGGGTTCCGTTTCTCCGAGGACCAGCTCCCGGTCGCTGCCTTCCGTAGAAAGCGGGTCTATTCCGCTGCGGCGGCAGAGCGCGGCATTGCGCAGGGCAACGACGTTGGCGGGGCGCAGCTCCGCCAACGTGTCGAGATGACGTAGCCGATGATGGTAATCGCTGTGGTCGCGCCCGGTTTCGAGTGTCGGGAGCAGGCCGCCATCGGGAATGATATATCGAAAAACCCAGTCGTCGGGTACCGGAGCATCCGTCTGCAGGGAAGCGTCCAGCAAACTGTCGATGAATCGCCGGAAGTCGTCTTCGCCGGTCCGGTCGCGGATGATGCGTACGCAGTCCGTCTTGCCGTCAGGGGCAACGCACAGAAAAAGGGTCGCCGGTTTAGTGTTTTCGCGCATCGTTTATCGTCTTATTTTGCAAGTTATATCGGGCTGCTCTCCGGGAAACTGTTTGCGGTCCACGCACAATGCGGTCTGTTGCCCAAACCGAGGACGTGTCATGTGGGTAATATGCTTCCAGAGCTGCCCTACGGTCATCTCCGAGAGAGGTTGTACGGCTCTTTGGCCCGGCTGGGTGCGTCGTCGGAAAATATCGTAGTTCACCGCATTGGCTGTCATGTCGAATTCCTGTAAGATGCGTCCCTGGCCGAGGATGTGCGCATCGGCATAAAGCTGTGCCTGAGGGTCATGTTCCTGTACGGACAGCCGGTCCACCATCTCTGCCACGCGGTCCGGGACGGCTATGATTTCCCAATAACGCAGAGGGCCGCCCGGTTGTGCGGGATTATAGAAGTTCAGCTCCAGGCGGTGTTCGTACTCCCGTCGCTGCCGCTGTCCCTCGGTCGTTCTGGAAAAGAGCATCACTCCCTGCCGGGATTCCAATGCATCGTAGGAGCGGTATTCGGGGATAACGGCATTCTGGCGCGGGTAACTCCTCGCCATCTCCTCTTCGAGAGCGGGATAATCCGGCCGGGCCATCAAAAGGGTCCGCTCGGCGGCAGGAGTCAGGGGTACGATGTCCTGTTCGATACAGAAAAGCACGTCCCGCATATTGGCGGTATAGCGGCATTCCCCACCGCTGCGGCGTATGGTGTCGAGTACCCGGTCGAAGAATCCGTGTCGGCCGGCTTCCCGCAAGTCGGGTACATCCCCGCCGTCATGGAAATGTACGTAAGACACCCATACATTCGGGTTGTGACCTTCCCGAATAATATGTTCCGCATCGTCGTGCAGGTAGCGCAGGAATCCGTCGGTCCCGTTGCTCGAACGTGTTGCGTGCAGGACGTTTTTGTAGCTGTCATAAGTCAGATACAGGTCGGAGTGTTCCCTTGTTTTCATACGCTTCTATTTGCCGATATCCGTACAGTCGTCGGAGGGGTGCCAGGGTTCTATGTCGATGCCATTGTCTGCCTGGGGAGGACAGATAACTTCCGTTTCCGTCTGCTCGGAGAGCGTGCAGCCGCTCATCGCTACAAGCAGAGCTGCCGCCAATAACAACTTTTTCATATGCTTTAACGGTTTTTGATCAGTTCGCTCAGTTCGGGGTCCAGGGCGGCCCGGTAAGAGAGGTCTTCGTTCAAGGCGCAGGCCGCATCGAATGCCTGGAGTGACTGTGTGGGTTTTCCCTGCCGGGCATAAGCGATGGCCCGCAGGTAACATACACGGGCATCATCATCGCTCAGCGAAAGCAGCAGTTCGAGAGCCTGTGCATTGCGGTTGACCGACAACAGACAGATGGCCGTGTTGATGTCTGCATACGGAGCCAGGATGCCGAGTGCCGCGTCATACTGCCGCTGCTGCATCAACCCGACACCTTCGGCATAAAGACTGTCGGGCCGAGTTGTCACGAGCGTATCCTGCACCATGTCGGTACGATGCAGCCGGTAGTCGATGTGTACGGCCCGCAACCGGGGGTACAGCATTCGCTGCATATAGGCATACTCCTCCGGGAAACATGCCGCAATGCGTGTTTCTCGCAGGTCGGGGTCCTGTTCCTGTTCGATAAGCATTTCTATTTCCTGCTTGTGGACGATGTTGTCGTCCTGACGGATAAGTGCTGCAAGTGTTTCCCAGTCTTCGCCGATGCCGCCGGTCCGTATCAGCGTATCGAGGGGCAGTGAGGGAAACCAGGCGGCGAACCTGTGTTGCAGGTTCCAGGCCCTTTCCCTGGAGAGTCGTTCGTTTAGTCGGACGGGACCTTCGGGAGATGCACCCGCCCGAAGTACGATGCTGTCCACGGCGTATTCGCGGCGGTCGAAGATTTTTTCCATCAGTTGTGCTATCAGAGACAGTTGGACTTCGTTGTTTTCCAGTGTATCGACAATGCAGGATTCTCCGGCTCGGAATGCCAGTCTTTTCCGGTCGCTGACACGGATATGTTTTTCGATGATGCGTTCCACATAACGGGTCGTGGTATCGGCGAAGAAAAGCATCGAAGAGATGTTGTAGCGCAGCGTATCGGAGGGCGGCAAGGGATAAACACTGCCGTCCAGCCCTCGGATTTCGCCTTCGAGGGTGACGAGCAGTCGGCGACCGGCTTCCGCCGCAGGAATGCGCTGTACATAACGCAGCGAGATATCTTGTCCGGCTCGGGTTACGGAATCCGCACGCACCCCCTCGGGCAGCGGATACCGTACAAAGCGCCGGAAACCCCGTGCGGCATGCACCGAGTCGGGCCGGAAGCGCTCCAGATAACGGACGTATTGCCAGTAGTCGCGCCTCTGTACCCGGTCGAACAACGTACCCCGCAGGGAAATCTCCTCCAGAGGTATCCGCTCCTGCTCACGATGCAAAACGGGGCGGAGGACGATACTGCGGCAATTACTCTGCAGGATGCGCGGGAGGGTTACCAAAAAATCGATTTCAATATGTCCGCAGCGTTCGGGAACGGTACGTGAGGGAGCTACGACAGTCACGGCATCGAGCCAGATATTGTAGGTTTCCTCGCCGTTCTCATAAGTTACTTCGACGGGAATAAGGTCGAACTCCGTGTTCGTGCGTATTCGGCGGACCGTATCGGCAGGGGGCGCTACAGCCCGCAGGGGGCGGGGCGTATGACTCAGCAGCGCCTGGGCATCACGGCGGGCCAGGCGTCCCGAGGTGCTGCAACTGCACGCAGCACCTGCGGCCAGCAGCAGGAAAATATACATTGCGATTCGCATGAAACTTATGTCGTTTTACGGGTCGAAACACGGAAGGTATCGCTGAATCCCCGGGTATCGGTCAAGGTGAAGTCGAAGTAGTTGTTGGTCGTTTCGTATTGGGTCGTTCCGTCGGAGTTGATGAAGCGGATTTCGACGGAACTGCCTCCGTTGTTTCGGTGGACCTCGATGCGTTCACCCTCCTTCCAGGTTCGGTAGGCATTGCCGAAGGTCCTGTACTGCATTTCCCATTTGGGATAATATGTTCCTGTCGAAGTCCGCTTGAAAGAGAGCGAGAGTACGTTGTCCGGATCGCAATGCTCGGTGACAATGACCAGGACGCCTTGCGCGGTGCCGTTCTGCCAGCGGAAGGTATTGAGATATTCTTTGTCGCCGGCCTTGGTTCCCCAGAAGGTGTACTCCGTTTTGGCGATACGGTAATCGTCGGGATTCGTTCCGAGGATGGTCACGTTGTAGGTGTATGCGGTATTGCGGCGTACATTGAAATCGGAAGTATCGTTCTGTCCGATGTATATGTTGTATTCATAGAATGCCTGATTCAGGCAAATGCGAATATTGACATAAGTAGCCATGCGGGGTGCCTTCCGGTAATTGCGGTCTTCGGGAAGAATAATTGCGGGAACTGTTCCCTGAAGATTTTCCAACTGATAGTAAGTGAGGGTATGACGCCTTTTCTTGGAAGTCAGCTTTTCGTACGGGAAGTCGAACTGCCCTTGAGTCGAAAGCAAGCGGTTGTCGGTCCACAGGGAGGAGCGCAGCGGAAGATTGTAGGGGATCATCGACACGATATAGGCGTCCGAGGAGAGTGACGACGAGATGGAAGCTGTGAAAGTAATCTTGCAAAAGGGCCTTGTCAGGCGTAATTCCAGGGATGAGAGCGCCTGCGAAACGGCAAACTCCTCTCTGGTGACGGCATACTCCAGACCGCCGGTCGGAAATCGGTCCGCAAAAGAGGCGGTAACCGTGAGGGCCTGAAGCTGCTCTTCGGTCAAAAGCCCCAAATCGCTGCCGAAGTTCCCGAGCGCATAGATGCGGTATGTACCGTAAGGCAGTTCGAGGCGGGGTTGCATGTCGGTATTCTCGTAATAGGCGTGTTTGCGGTAGTCGAGCGCATCGTTGAAAATATAGATATTGACATTATCGGGGCGTCCGTTGATGACCCTCATGGTTCCATCCGGTAGATTCCAGGGCTGCCCGCTCTCTCCGAAGGTGAGATCGACTTCGCCGTAACGGGCTGCAGGTGTCGGAACAATGTCTCCGGTTGCCTCCCTTTGACAGGAAGAGATGCTCAGGAAGAGGACGAGAAAGATGCTGATGATGAAGTTCATGATTGCGTGAAGATTGAGTTAAAACAGGTAAGAAAAAGTGAGGGCGCACTTGGAGGGGCCGAAGACCCAGCGCCGGTGATGGCGGATATATTCGGGTTCCGAATCGGGCGTGAAGCGTCGTTTTTCGCTCTCACGCATATGATAGATTCCAATGCCGCCCTCCAGCGTCATGTTCCAGCGTGCCGAGAGCGGCCAGCAGTAACCATAGGAGATCCCGGCCCCCGAAAGCCATCCTTTGTGGCGGTGCGAGGCATTCCACACGTTGTACGACGCCAAAGCCGCGTGCATCGCCAGAAAATGTCCGGCATACTCCTCGAAAAACCAGTAGCGCACCCCGGGTTGCAGAGCGGCGGCTGTCAGGCCCAGTCTTTCGGTGCTGACAGGATTTGCGAGCAGGGCGAGTTCCACGGACCAATGCGGTGCGACAGCGGCCTCCAACGTAACATTCAGGGTTCCGGAAGCCAGCATCGGGGCGTTGATGCCTACGCTGAAATATTGAGCCGAAGCACGCGGAGCCGAAAAGCAGACTGCGGCCATACACAGTAAAAACAATAGTTTGCGGTTCATGTCGCGGATTCATATAATAGAGGACAGAGCGGAGTGATAGCCTCCTCTCTGTCCGTTTCACTTGCCGGGATTAAATGCCGATATTGATGTTTTGAGTGACGGGGGTTTCCCACGGAGCGACCGTAATGGAAGCCGTCACATCCTGTCCGGTCAGACCGGTCAGACCAATCGCCACCCGGTAATATCCGTTACGTGCGAGCTGTCCGTTGCCGGCGGTGCCGGATAGTTCGACTTCATACGAGATAGGGACCTGGTCGGAAGTCGTCGAGGTCTTGCCGTCACGGTCATACACCCCGTCGAGCGTCAGCAGGACGCGGCTGCCTGAGGCGAGAGCCGCGTTCTCGAAGCAGTAGAACAGAGCGTTGAATCGACCGCTCGTCTCACCCGGGGTTTGGGTGTGCGTAAAAGTCATGGCTCCGGTTTTAGGCGTTCCTCCGAAATAGGGAGTCTGCATCGCCGAACGGGAAAGTTTGACCGAGGTAATCCGGACCGTTCCCGGATACTTGTCGGCAAAGGCAGGAGACAGGGAGGCTTGAACGGCTACTTTGGCTACGTCGCGCCGCAAAGTAATGGCCACTTCGGTCGTCGTACCTGCTGCGCCGATGCTTTTCGTCGCTGTGCCGGACATCAGAAATCCACCGCTGCGCAGCGCCTTGCTCGAGACATTGGCGAAAGTGCCGTTGTAGCTGCCCGGAGTCTCTTCCGTCAGGGCGAGCAGGGCTGTTTTGGTCGTAATGTTTTCATCGACGGCAGCATTCGCCAGCGCATAGAATTCGATACTCTTACCGGCTGTCGAACGCGGCAGGGCGAACGTGGAGCGTCTGGATGAAAGTTCCGCCGATGTGAAATTGCGGCGCATGACCAGAGCACCCTCCTCAAAACAGAATACGGTAAGCGAGGAAAGCGATTGCTCCCACGCTTCGGTCGTGGTGGTATTGTCGAAGAAAGCACGTGTGAAGTCGGCATTCTCTTCGGCGACGAAGGTGATGGATGCTTGAGGCAGGTCGGTGGCGGCCGGAGTGAAGGTCTGTGTCTCCTCTTTGGCACAGGAGGCAAGAAGTGCCGCGCTTGCTGCGGCCCAGATAAGATGTTTTTTCATGGTTGTAAAATGTTTGAAATGGTTAATGAATATGGGTTTTCAAGTGTCAGGGATTTCGAGGTCTGCCGCGAAGCCGCACGAAAAGTCCGTGCTGGCTGACATATTCCTGCAGGAACTCCCGCAGCCGAGCCACGAGCGTTCCGTATTCCCGTCGTTGCAGAATGCCGTCGTCGAGGTTGAACGAACCGAACACGGGAGCACAGATGTCGCAAAGCTGAAGCGCCAGCGGCCGCAGTTGGTATTCAGGAATTTGCGGATAATCCGTGGCTAGAATATCCCGCAACAAGTCGTAGCGCGAGAATATCAGCCCTTCGTACAGTACGGCATCGGCACGGGCAGTGGCTTTCAGTGGCGAAAAACCCTGGGCAAGCGTCGTCCGATAGACGGCGTATGCCCGATTGCTGCGGGTTGCGACCAGCTCCCGGGCACCGGTGAGTTGCGGATGGCGTTCTGCAAGGAACTCCTCCAGCCTGCGGCGGTAATAATCCGCAGTGATCTCGCCTGAGCCTGTCATGGCGGCTTATCTCCTGTGACCCCGGCTCTGCGACTGCTCCGGAATATCGTTGTCTACATGCATGTCATTTTCGCTCTGCACCGGGGCACCGGCAGCCTGTTTCCCGGCCTGCTGTTGGCTCTGCGCCTGTGCCTGTGCCTTCTCCTGTTCCATACGGCGCAGACTTACATAAGTTACACCGTTGGTATTCCGGTCAATGCAGATATCGCGCTTGAGCGGCATTCCATTACGGTCCGTAAGGCCCTTGCCGCTGATAGGCTCGTAGGCCAGGAGCATTCTCATGCGGGTGTCGTCCAACTGTCGAGCAAGGTAATCGGGAACATACGGGCGCTGATAGTGATGACCGGTCGTTCTGTAATCCCGTGTGTGGGTATCGTATTGGACATCGCAGGAGAACGTGTTGTCATTGCCGTAATAGTGGCAGTTGTCCAAATGTACCTTCCGACCGCGCTTATACTCCTCCTGCTGTTCTTCGCTCATGCGGGCGTTGAAGACGTATTCGGGGGCCTGAATCTCACGGCAGGGAATAAAGGTCATACGGTTGGTTGTGCAGTTGAAACCGGCTACGCAATACTCTCCATCGTGACGAATGGGACGTTCAAGCGTTTTCCCGGCAGCCAATGCCTTCTTATCTTCCGCACTCAACTCGATGCTGAGCGTGGCGTCTTGCTCGAATTCCGGAATCGCAAGCGGGCTTTGCAGCTCGAAACCGATTTCATTGTATTCATTCTTGACGGCCTTGATAGCATACAGCCCATCCATTTGTATCTGCTCGTTCAGTTTGGATTTGAGAGGATAGAGTTTCTGCGGCTCTTTACCCAGTTCCATCTCCTTGAAAATACCGTCCTGCTCCATCTGTTTGACATCGAACCCTGCTGCCGCCAGTTCTGCCTTGGGCATACGGCATTCATCGAAGATGATCTTTTCGAGGTTTTGCGTATAGGTGCGGTATTTTTTCGCGGTCTCCAGCAAAACTTCGTTTTTGGGGTCCTCATGCAATTTACGAAGGTCTGCAGCTACAGCACCTACCTTGTCGAACGAAACGATATACAGTTCGGGCATTTTGGCAGGATCCTGCATCTGGGCCCGCATGTTTTTGAAGAAATTGGCGATGAACAGGCTGTCGCGCTTTTGATAAAAGGCCGGCTGATTCTTCGTCGTCGGGTCGGTCGTAACAATTTCCTGATTTCCCTTGTTGTCCTGTATCAGGTTGCTGACCGCTTTGACACTGCCGTCTTCGGGGTAACGCAGCAGAATGGTCTCCTTGTCCGGGTCGGGATGGACCGGCATCGGACGTTCCGAGGCTGTCGAATTCGTTTTTTCTTGTTTTGCCATAATAGTAAAATTTTAATGGTTGGTATGTCTTTGCAGTGCGAATGTATGACATTGATTTGATGCGCGATACAGATGTCGCTTTCCTGGCCCTGACAGGCACTGTGGGGCACGTTCGAGCACTCGTGATACGGGGATTACCGGGAGGCAGTCCCTTTTTTCGGTTCAGGAATCAGATGACGAAGCGCGGGGTCGGTTTTGATACGCTCCATTTCGTCCTTGATGATTTGATTCACCTCGACACGGATGCGGTCGTAGTTCTCCTCGATCTGACGCTCCATGCAATCCTCCCCGTTCTCGTCCTCGAAGAAGGAGATTTGCGGTATGGGAACGTAGGATTTCTCTTCGCGGGCGACGGCGGCGGTATCGACGACAATCTTGGCGTGAAAAACCTTCTGCTCGATCTCCTCGCCGAAGTTATCCGCGACGGCTCCGGCGAACATGCCCTGCGAGAGGTTGCTGATTTTGGCGGCCGGAATGAGCGAATCGAGCTGCGTACTGTACGAGGTGGACTGCTGTTCGGGAGAGATGGAGAGGGATTCGCGGCACTGGACGTTCTTGCCGAAGCGCTCGGAGAGGA
This sequence comes from uncultured Alistipes sp., assembly GCA_958449275.1. Taxonomy (GTDB): domain Bacteria; phylum Bacteroidota; class Bacteroidia; order Bacteroidales; family Rikenellaceae; genus Alistipes. The sequence goes on from CAUDHE010000001.1 coordinate 70,703, forward strand.
TGCGAGCCGTATCGCCCATGACCTGACCGCTGAAGATGTTGCCGACCGTATTCTCGATGACTTTGGCCTCCTTCTCTCCGTAGTCGCGTTCGAGCTGCGAAAAATCTTGGAAACCCAGACACACGGCGACCTTGTTCGAGCGGGCCGTAGCAATCAGGTTGTCCAGGCCACGGAAATAAATGGTGGGAAGCTCGTCGATGATGATGGACGACTTGAGTTTGCCCTTCTGGTTGATGAGACGCACGATGCGGGAGTTGTACAGCCCCAGGGCGGCTCCGTAGATGCTTTGCCGGTCGGGGTTGTTGCCGATGCAGAGGATCTTCGGCTCGTCGGGATTGTTGATGTCGAGCGTGAAGTCTTCGCCGCTCATGACCCAGTACAGTTGCGGCGAGATAAGACGCGAAAGAGGTATCTTGGCCGAAGCGATCTGACCCTGCAACTGGTCTTGGGCGCCGGACTTCCAGGCGTCCATAAAGGGCGAGAGGTAGTTCTCCAACGACGGATAGGACGTAAGGATGATGAACAGGTCCGAGTAGCGTTTGTTCAGCAGCTCGATGGCGTGCGGGAACGTACAGTAGCGGCCGTCCTTGTAGATTTTGAGAAACCAGATGATTGCCGCAAGCAGGATAATCGGCGAATCGACGAAGAAATCGCCCTGTTTCTCGATCCACGTCTTATTGAGGTTAAGCATGATTGTGTAGGCCGACTCGTAGGCGTCCGAGATGTCGGTCATGAATTTCGCGGCGATGGGATTGCAACGATGCGAGCGGCGCGGGTCGTCGAAGTTGATGACGTAGAATTTGGGCTGTACTTTATAGCTGTGCCGATGTCGGCGCAGATGGTTGTAGGCAATGAGCGAGAGGTCGGGAAACTTGTAGTCGTAAACGTACATGGCGAAGCCTTTCTCGATTTGCTGCTTGATATACTGATTGACTACGGCGTAGCTTTTGCCTGAGCCGGGAGTGCCCAGGACTATGCTCGCCCGGAAGGGATTGACGACATTGATCCAACCCGGACGCCACTGTTTACGATAATAGTAGCTGGTGGCCAGATTCACGGAATATTCGTTCTCGATAAGGCGGGTTTCCTGTTGGAAGCTCTCGTTCTCGACATTGAACGGGTCGTCGGGAGGCGTCCCGATAAGCAGTCGTCCGGCCCAGACACCGGCGGTAAGCAGGCAGATGTAACCCGCACAGACGCATACGCTATAACCCAGGCAGAGAACGGCGGGATTGCCGGCTGTGTGCAGCAGCGGCGTACTGCCCAGATAAAGGACCGAACCTGCGAGTGCGCACGGCAGAATGCGGCGCCACGTCATCCGCTCACTACGGACACCGGTTGTGCCCAGGCAGGAAAGAGCCAGGAACAACACCGAGAACAATTTCGTGTAGAGCGGTGAAGAGAAAAGATAGGTAGTATGCTGGAAATTCGTAAGGATACGGTCCGCCAAGTCGAGCGTTCATCCCTGTTGGGCGAACCAGTCATGGCAATACCAATAGAGGTGGATGAGAACGAAAAGCAGACTGATGCCGCGCATGAATTGCATCGTCTGTCCCAAACCCCGCAAGTCGTCTTCCTGTTGCATGTTTTTTTCGGGCAAAGGTATCTTTCGGCAGAAAATTCGGGCATTGAATTGCGGATATGTCATCTTCAGGCACGCCGGGGCATCTTCTCTGTCAGGAAACAGGGCTGTCTGTACAGCCCTGGTCTTCGTTTACTCCTGACTGAGACGGAGCATGACCTCGTGCATACGGTCGAGCAGCGGCGTGAGACGTAGTTTGCGATTGATTGCGGCGTGGCGCAGCACATCGTAATTCGGCATTCGGACATTGAAAGTCGTCTCAAAGGCCCGAACGATGGTTTTCAGCTTGGCCGGACTGCCGCTTGCCGTAGTCAGGAAGCCGAGTTCATATAAGGGGGTAATCAATTCCACCAGGTCTGTCGCACAATAGTCCTTGCCCAGATATAGCGGGGAAACGGGCACAACTTCCGGCAGCGCGGAAAAGGCCGGATGTTCGATGCGCAGCTCCAGAATGTGCAGCTCGCAATCGACCAGATGCAAGGCTTTGTTACAATAAGTCGTCGCGCACTCCCCGCAGGCGATATGTTTCAAAAGCTCGGCATACGAGGCCAATTCAACCCGCAAATGAGACAATTCCCGCATGAGTCCCGGTGTACAGGGACTGTCGGTAAGTTTAGCCAAATGTTTGCAGAAAGTCCCGTAGTATGCTTTCCATACGTGCGGTGCAGAGAGAGTCATCCCTCCGGCAGATGCCTCTTCCAGCATCTTCAATAGTTCCCAGTTCTTCAAGTTCGATTTCATAGCAGTTTGGTTTTAATTTATAGATACCCTGGCATTGCCCGGGGTGAACTGACGTATGAAATATCCTGAAAGAGAAAAGGTTCCCGCAGACGTAAACGTGCACGAAAACCTTTGGAAAGAAAAACGAATGTCGACTGACAAGAATAATGCGCAGGTTGCCTTTCTTCTTGTCAAAAAAGCAGATATATGTCGATGAAAGGTGTATGCAGCCGGATAATCATTGATTCGTTTTTATAAATATAGTGATTTATAAACAGAATCCGATTGTATTCAACCGAGACACTGGTATTTTGTATGTATTTGCGTCCCTAATTATTCCTGGTATATGAACAGGGTTACGACTGATTCGAACAATTAGCTTGAAAACGAGCGTAATTTTAGTAATACGAAATGGAAGAAGTAGGTAGAAAGGAATAATTTCAATAGTCAAATTTTGGAAGGGCATAAATATTATTCTCTAAAAAATAGGAATAGCGACGTATCATACGTCGCTATTCCTACCAAGCGTATTATTTTAAGATTGCCAAAAACCTACTCATTGCATACTACAAGACGGGATACGGGATTAGTTGGACATGCCTGGGATTGACAGTCATAAATTTCGATCGTTAATTGTGGCTGCACTTCATCACACTTGAAAGCGCATGATTTTTGACAGGCTGTTGCGCGGTTTTCTGTTGGGCATACACCACCGCAACTTCCACAATTCGTCCCACCGGAATCTCCAATAATAGTTCGGGTTGTAGTAGTGTCGTCACCGCCACGAATCTTCAGCATATCCAAATCCTGGACAATTTCTTTTTTCAACTGCAACTTTTTCATAACTCATGACTTTTTTAATTTTCCTTACTCTGTTTGCAGATTTTCAGGTTCCTCTGTCTTGTTATTCAATTGCATACATTCGATGTCGCGGATATAATATATCCCGTCGAAGATGTTGAGCCAATGGCCGTTTTTACGTTTACCTACTTCGGGAAATTCAAAAACTGCTGTTCTATATCCGTCAAGCCACCTCAATCTTTCACAATTTATGAACGCATAAGGTGCATCACTTGTAAAATGCGCAATCTGTTGTTCTAACTCGCCGGGTTGCTGTAAATCAGAACGATTCAATGATGTTATAGCAATAGAATACACCTCATTACCCAGTTCGTGATAAAGGTTTTCGGTCAATAGATTGTGATAGTAATCATTTAATGCGCAATCCATTATTTGAGATACATCTTTTGCGGCATGCAGATTCGCACACCAGATAATCAACTTTTCATCGGGGAAGTGCTTTTTGTACCATAATACATTTTCAGCCATCGCGTTGTCTCGTATCTGTACTCGCATAGAACCGAGAAGACCGCCGAATACGCGATATTTAAGCCGAGATGAAAAATCGAAAAAATTACGATCCATATTTCTCAGCCATTGTTTTATTGCACTAAAATCGGTTGTCATTCCATATTGGTCTATCAAGCAATCGACTCGATTTCTAATTTGGTTCAATATGGAAATATATTCGAATTGTTCTTCTGGAGTTATCGATTCCGGATCATGCGAATGATTTTGTAATTGTCCCCATAAAGTATGTAATCGAGTCCAGGGAATGCCCAAGTCATCCGTTTGGGAATATTCATCTAAAATTTGTTTAGCAATAAAAATGTCTGAATATGGAATATCGCAATCCATGCCGAAAAATTTGAAATATCCGCTATCGAGCATTTCCAGAATTGGGGCGATTGATTCACGATGCATAATCCAAGGAGTGCTAAAAAGCAGATCTTCAGATGTAAGCATGTCGCCTGACGGTAGCCGGCCGAAAGCATAGCCGGAAAGCATAGGCGCCATTTCAAATACTAATGTTGTAAAACCACATTCATGCAACTTACGCAACAAGCCGATTCGTGCCGTTGTCGATGTGATATCGAAGTGCATCTGTTCTCCTAAAACGACAATGGACTTGTCCTTCACGATTTCTTTGATAAAATCCCATTGGTCGTCGTCCTGCATGGCGATGGCATTTCGAGCGATATTCCATTCAGGTGTATGGGAATTGTCCCACGGGGAAATGGGGGCTCCGGTCTGTACAGCCGTACAGCCGTACATCATTGATATTAAAGCCGCAAAAAAATAAAGTGTCTTTTTCATATTTATGAGATTATAATGTAGGAATTTTTACCGTCTCACTTTTATTACAAAGACTATCCTATATTGATTCTAATCTTGCTCCCACATCTATCGGATAATGTGATAGCAAGTTATGAATATTCGATTAATATTGCAAATAAAACCGGATGAT
>CAUDHE010000002.1 GCA_958449275.1 uncultured Alistipes sp.
GGCGCGAAGCGTTGAACGATATAATCGATATCGGCATGCGCGTCGACAGGCAGCATAAGACCCGCGGGCGGCAGGCGGAGGAGAATGCAAACGAGGGCTAAGCGAGTTGCGGGCCTCTGCTCCGCAGAGGCTGCGGCCCGCGCAGTTCTGATTGTTACAAAGCGACGATAATAAAATCGGCGCCGTTTCCGCGGCGCCGAATAAACTGTCGTTAAATCATAAGGCTATTTTGCCGAGGCGCGTGCGATCTCGACCGCCTTGGTGGTGGTGTAGTATTTGGACTTCATCTGCGACACCTCCCAGTCGGGGATCTTGCCGTCGATCAGATACTTCAGATATACTTTCATCACGGAGCTGAACCGCATTTCGTGAGTCTTGACCAACTCGTCGGGAATGACTATCCGCCACTCCTTGTCGCCCGACGGTGCGATGTCCAATCCCGGGTAACGGTCGGCCACCGACTTCAATGCGGCACGCAGTTCGGCTTCGAAAGCGGTCGTGTCGTCGCTTTTGCAGGTGACGTAAAGCATAGGCTTGTAGCCCTGCTCGGCTCCCTGACGGATCGATACGTCGGCCTTGGTTCCCTTCACCACCGAATAGTGGGTGTCTCCCGTACCCTCGTTGCCGACCTCGGCCATGAAGTTCCACACCACGCTCACGCGTACGTTCACGCCGTTGAGCTTGTAGTTCATTTCGCCGTTGGAATAGACGTTCAGCGTGTCGTCGACGATATATTTTTTCAGGAAATCGGGATACTGCTCCTTGCCCGACACCAAACGATACTTGTCCAGCGGAATCTTGGTCGCCCAGCGTTTGGCCGAGGTGAACTCCACCTGCGACGCATAGTCTATCGGCTGCTCGGGCAGCACGGTGCACTGCACCAGGTCGACGAGGTGGGTCGTCACATCGACAATGCCTTCGCCCTGCTGTTCTATGTCGAAATACCACTCGGGACGGGTGAGCGGCTGCCCCGACACATATTTGAAGAAGTGATGAACGCTCTCCTTGGTGATGGCCGGATCGTCGGGAGTGCCTTTCTCCATCTCGCCGAACAGCGACGGAATGCCGACCAGCACACGCTGCAACTCGTTGTTTATCTCCGACCGCTCGGTCATGATATCGTATACCATCACCCCGTCGGCGGCAGCCTTGTCGAGCGTGCGCTCCAACAGGGCGAAACTCTTGCCGTCGATGGCCATAGGCTTGTCCGACAGCACGTTTATGCCGGCCTCTACGGCCTCTTTCACATATTCGGTCTTTTTGCCGTTGTTGCCTGCCAGCACCACGACGTTGCCGCTGCGGTCGGCAATCATTTTTTGCAGGAAATCGGCGCCCGTGTATACCTGCTCGTCCCACGAGGTGGGGTTGTCGGCGCGACCGTTATAAATGGCCACACGGTCGAGGTGCATCTTCACGTCGTCGCCCTCGGGAGCGTATACCCTCACCGCGGGATCGACCTGATCGTACATGTACATCTGCACCAGCGCCGCGTGAAAATGACCCGGATCGAGAGTCATGAGTTTCACTTCGCCCCGACTTCCGTCGAAAGCTCTCTTTGCGGGCGTGCCGTGGCCGCACCCCGCGAACGCCGCGACAGCGCAGGCCGCAGCGATAACAATCGGTTTTTTCATGTCGAAAATAAATATTTTAAGTAAACAGGTCTTTCGTACTCGGCTCCACCGGTGCGGCGGAACAATGCAAAGATAACTATTTTTCATTTCGGGACAAAAAAGAGTCCGCGACACCGACGTTTACGGAAAATTTATGCTATATTTGCGGGTCGTTACGCGCGCGTAGGAGACGTGTGCGACATAAACAATTTATTATCAACCATTAACGAGCGATTGCATCGCAAAACATTTCCACAATTATGGAAGAAAACAAGATTGTAGCAAACGAAAACTTCGATTGGAATTCGTTTGAAAACGATTTGGATCTTTACGGCGGCCAGAACAAGGAGGCGGTTGCCGAGGCTTACGACAAGACTCTGTCGAACATCGCCGTGGGCGAGGTGGTAGAGGGTACCGTGACCGAGATCAACAAACGCGAAGTTACCGTTAACATCGGCTACAAGAGCGAGGGTATGATTCAGGCTGCCGAGTTCCGTTACAACCCCGATTTGGAGGTAGGCGACAAGGTAGAGGTTTACGTCGATTCGGTAGAGGACAAGAGCGGCGCTCTGGCGCTCTCGCACAAGAAGGCCCGTCAGCTCAAGAGCTGGGATCGCGTGAACGAGGCTCTCAACAACGACGAGATCATCAAGGGTTACGTGAAGTGCCGCACCAAGGGCGGTATGATCGTCGACGTATTCGGCATCGAGGCGTTCCTCCCGGGTTCGCAGATCGACGTGAAGCCCATCCGCGACTACGATATCTATGTAGACAAGACCATGGAATTCAAGGTGGTGAAGATCAATCAGGAGTTCCGCAACGTGGTCGTTTCTCACAAAGCTCTCATCGAGGCCGAGCTCGAGGCACAGAAGCAGGTCATCATGTCGAAACTGGAGAAGGGACAGATCCTCGAAGGTACCGTCAAGAACATCACCAACTACGGCGTGTTCATCGACCTGGGCGGCGTCGACGGTCTTATTCACATCACCGACCTCTCGTGGGGCCGCGTAAACCACCCCGAGGAGATCGTGCAGCTCGATCAGAAACTCAATGTGGTTATCATCGACTTCGACGAGCAGAAGAAGCGCATCGCGCTGGGTCTGAAGCAGCTTACGCCCCATCCGTGGGAGGCTCTGGATGCCGACCTCAAGGTAGGCGACAAGGTCAAGGGCAAGGTTGTCGTTATGGCCGACTACGGAGCATTCGTCGAGATCGCTTCGGGCGTAGAGGGCCTTATCCACGTATCGGAGATGTCGTGGAGCCAGCACCTGCGTTCGGCTCAGGAGTTCCTGAAGGTTGGCGACGAGGTGGAGGCAGTGATCCTCACCCTCGATCGCGAAGAGCGTAAGATGTCGCTCGGCATCAAGCAGCTCACTCCCGATCCTTGGGAGGGTATCGACACCCGTTATCCCGTGGGTGCTAAGTGCAACGCCAAGGTTCGCAACTTCACCAACTTCGGCGTATTCGTCGAGATCGAGGAGGGTATCGACGGCCTGATCCACATTTCGGATCTGAGCTGGACCAAGAAGGTAAAGCACCCCAGCGAATTCACGCAGATCGGTGCCGAGATCGAGGTAGTGGTACTGGAGATCGATAAGGATAACCGCCGTTTGAGTCTCGGCCACAAGCAGTTGGAGGAGAACCCGTGGAACGAGATCGAGAGCAAGTACTCGACCGACACCATCCACTCGGGCACCATCACCGAAATGACCGACAAGGGCGCTGTCGTATCGCTCGGCGACAACATCACGGGCTTCGCACCCGCCAAGCATCTCGTGAAGGAGGACGGCACCACTCTGAAGCAGGGCGATACCGCCGACTTCAAGGTGATAGAGTTCTCGAAAGCCACTAAGCGCATCACCCTTTCGCACTCGCGCATCTTCGAGGAGGCCAAGCGTGCTGAGTTCGCAGCCGAGAAGGCCGAGAAGCGTGCTTCGGCAGAGGCTACCAAGTCGTCTGTAAAGAAGATCAACGCTTCGATAGAGAAGACCACTTTGGGCGACATCGCAGGTTTGGCAGAGCTTAAGGCCGCCATGGAGGACGCAAGCAAAAACAACAAGTAAACGCCTCGGCGTCATATAACGAAGTCCCCGAGCCTCTTGCGAGGTTCGGGGATTTTTATTGTTCGTCGCCGCACACCATTACATGCCGATCCTCGTCTTGCGACAAGGTGGCATGACACGCTTTTCGCAGACCGCGGATCAAACAAAAAAACGTCATCCGTCATTTTAAGGCCCGCCGCGCTCATGATGAATAATTCCGACTTTTTTGATTATATTTGCAATAATAATCGAATACGATACGTTGCGTAAGGTACGCAAGTTGTAAATTCGCCGACGGAGGGAGGATTCGTTCGCGAGGCTCGCCGACAACGGTCCGAGGACGCCGTCGACGATGAAAGGGAGAGGTTGACAATACAAATAAAACGAAATAACGACGCTCCGCCGTCGCGCCGTCGCGCGCTGCGGAAGGGCAAAGCAAAAAATTATGTTATGAGCGAAGTAATCAATATCAAGGAGCTTAACGAACGTATCGAACGCGAGAGCGTTTTCGTCGACACCCTGCGCGCCGAAATGGGCAAGGTGATAGTGGGTCAGAGCCATTTGGTCGACACGCTTTTGATAGGCCTGCTCTCCAACGGCCACATTCTGCTGGAGGGCGTGCCGGGTCTGGCCAAGACGCTGGCCATAACCACGCTGGCCAAGGCCGTCGACGCCGATTTCGCACGTGTGCAGTTCACCCCCGATCTGTTGCCCGCCGACCTGGTCGGCACCCTCATCTATTCGCAGAAGAACGAGGAGTTCGTGGTGCGCAAGGGTCCCGTATTCGCAAACTTCGTACTGGCCGACGAGATCAACCGCTCGCCCGCCAAGGTGCAGAGCGCATTGCTGGAAGCCATGCAGGAGCGTCAGGTGACCATCGGCGACGAAACCTACCGTCTGCCCGAGCCGTTCCTCGTGCTGGCCACGCAGAACCCGCTGGAGCAGGAAGGAACATATCCCCTGCCCGAAGCGCAGGTCGACCGTTTCATGCTCAAGGCCAAGATATCGTACCCCAAGAAGCAGGAGGAGCGCGAGATCGTCCGCATGAATCTCGCGGGCGGCGGCATGCCCGAGGTTGCGAAAGTCATATCGCCCGACGACATAGTGAAAGCCCGCCGCGTGGTGGAGGACGTCTACATGGACGAGAAGATCGAGAAATACATCATCGACATAATCTTCGCCACCCGCGAACCCGCCGAGTACAGCCTCGACAAGTTGCAGCCGCTGATCGCCTACGGAGGCTCGCCCCGCGCCAGCATATCGCTCGCCAAGGCCGCCCGCGCCTACGCTTTCATCCGCCGCCGAGGATACGTAATCCCCGAGGACGTGCGCGCCGTGTGCCACGACGTGCTGCGCCACCGCATAGGACTCACCTACGAGGCCGAGGCCGAAAACATATCGACCGAACAGATCATAACCGAGATATTGAACAACGTAATAGTTCCCTAATGACGATGCAGGAGACCGAGAACGATATCCTGAGGCGCGTTCGCAAGATCGAGATCAAGACCCGAGGCCTTTCGAACGAGATCTTCGCGGGAAAGTACCACACGGCTTTCCGCGGACGGGGCATGTCGTTTTCCGAGGTGAGGGAGTATCGCGCGGGCGACGACGTGCGCGATATCGACTGGAACGTGACGGCGCGGTCGTCGAAACCCCACATCAAGATCTACGAGGAGGAGCGCGAACTGACGATGATGCTTTTGGCCGACGTCAGCGGCTCGCGCATGTTCGGCACCGCCGAACGCTTCAAGAAGAGCGTGATGACCGAGATCGCGGCCGTGCTGGCCTTCTCCGCCGCGCAGAACAACGACAAGGTGGGATGCATATTCTTCTCCGACCGCGTCGAGAAGTTCATACCGCCCAAAAAAGGGCGCAGCCACATCCTTATGATAATACGCGAGCTGGTGAAGTTTCGCCCCGAATCGTCGCGTACGGCCATATCGGAGGCGGTGCGTTACCTCACCAACGTGAACAAGAAGCGTTGCACGGCTTTCATCCTCTCCGATTTCATGGACGCGCCCCGCGACCGCGCCGCGTTGGACGACGCGCTGAAGATCGCGGGCGGCAAACACGATCTGGTGGGAATCCGCGTGTGGGATCCCCGCGAAGCCGTTATGCCCGACGTGGGAATAGTGGAGTTGCAGGACGCCGAGACGGGGCGCAAAGCGTGGGTCGACACCTCGTCGGCGCGCGTGCGCGAACACTACGCCGCAAGTTGGCGCGAACGCGACGAGGCCGTGAGCGACATGCTGCGACGCAACCGCATCGACACGGCGATGATATCGACCGAGGGCGATTACGTGGCCGAACTCATTAAACTCTTCAAGCAGCGATGAGACACTTTTCATATATGTTCCTGCCCGCCCTGCTCGCATTGGGAGCGGCCGCGGCGCAGACCGAACGGACGCCGCAGGCTGCGGCCGAACGGCACGTGTCGGCCGGCGCTCCGGTGGTAAGCGGCTCGGTCGAGCCCGACTCGGTGGGCATAGGCGACCGTTTCGTCTACTCCATAGTTGTGGAGAAAGATCTGGTGCAAAGCGTATTTTTCCCCTCCTTCGGGGGCGAGGGATCGGAATCGTACGAACTGATCGAGGATCTGCCGATCGACACCCTTTCGCGAGAGGGACGCAAACTGAAAATCCGCAAGAGCTATCGTCTGGCGGCGTTCGACGAGGGCATCCACCGCGTGGTGCCGCAGGTGATGTATGCCGACAAGAACATAGTGGACACCATCGGCGGCGCCGACACGCTCGAATTGCTGGTAACCACATTTCAGATCGACTCCACGTCGCACTCGATATTCGACATAAAGCCGCAGAAGACCCTGCCGTTCCGTTTCGGCGAGATCACGGGCTACATAAAATGGACGCTGGCCGCACTTCTGATTCTGGCGGCGCTGGCCTATGCGGCCAAGCGCGTGATGGAGCGTTACGGCAAACGCTTCTCGGACATATTCCGCCCCGCTCCGCCGTTGCCGCCGCATGAAGCGGCGCTCGCGGCGCTGGAGAAGCTGCGCGCGCAGAGGCTCTGGCAGGAGGGTAAGCACAAGCTCTATTATTCGGCCCTGACCGACATATTGCGCACCTACATCGCGGGACGCTTCGGCGTGAGCGCCATGGAGATGACCTCCGACGAGATCGTGGAGGCCATGCGCGGCGCCGACCTGCCGCGCAAGAGCGCGATGGATCTGACGCAGATACTCCGCGAAGCCGATCTGGTGAAGTTCGCCAAGGCCGCGCCCGAGGCCGACGAGAACGAGGCGGCCTATCGGGCCGCGTGCGATTTCGTGGAACAGACCAAGCCCGAGGAGCCTGTCGGGGACGAGGATGCCGACGATCGCAAGCAGACCGACGACACAAAGAATTAAGATCATGAGACGACTTGTTATAAATATGTTGTTGTGCGTCGCGGCGATAGCGTGCGTGTCGCGGGCTGCGGGGCAGAACATGCCCGAACGTTCGCTCGTACGCAAGGGCAACCGCCACTTCGCCAAGGAGCGTTACGACCGAAGCGCCGATCTCTATCGGCGTGCCCTCGAAAGCGACTCGACATCGTTCGAAGCGGCCTACGATCTGGCGAACGCCATGATCCGTACCGAACGTTACGACGAGGCGGAACGGTTGCTCGCATCGGCAGCCGCCGACTCGCTCCGCAGCGATGCCGATCGCGCCGAGGCCTATTACAACCTCGGCAACGCGCAGTTCGCGCAGCAGAAGTTGCAGGAGGCTCTGGGCAGCTATCGCCGTTCGCTGGTGCTCAACCCCGACGACACGGAGGCCAAGTACAACTATGCCTACACCAAGAAACTGCTGGAGAATCAAGACCAGAATCAAGACCAACAGCAGGATCAGAACCAAGATCAACAGGATCAGCAGAACCAAGGCGGCGGTGGCGGCAACGACCAAAATCAAGACAAGAATAACGACGGCGGTCAGGACAAGGACAACGGTCAGGGCGACGGCGGGAACGACGACAAAAACGACGACAAGGGCGACGGCGACCCCTCCGAGCAGAAGGCGCCTCCGCGCAGCGGCATGAGCGAACAACAGCAGCGGCAGTTGCTCGATGCCATACAGGCGCAGGAGGACAAGACTCAGGAGAAGCTCGACGAGAAAGCCAAGGGCGTGGTGGTTCGTGGCCGCAAGAACTGGTAAGCCGATTTTAAGGTAAAAAACGATGAGATTCGCAAATCCATATCTTTTGTGGCTGCTGGCGCTGCTGGTGCCGATGGCGGCCTACTACATCTACCGCACGCTGCAAGGCGGCGCGGCGATACGCATATCGACCGTCGAGGGCATGCGGCACGCCCCGCGCACGCTGCGTTATCGTCTGCGCCATATGCCTTTCGTGCTGCGCGCCGCGGCGTTCGCAATGGCCGTGGCGGCTCTCGCGCGTCCGCAGGGAGTCGAGGAGCGGAGCCGTACCGACGCCGAGGGTATCGACATAATGATGGCCGTCGACGTATCGGGTTCGATGCTGGCGCGCGATTTCAAGCCCGACCGCATCACCGCCGCCAAGGAGGTGGCCGGATCGTTCATCGCCGACCGTTTCGGCGACCGCATCGGTTTGGTGGCCTTTGCGGGCGAGGCGTTCACGCAGTCGCCTCTTACCACCGACCAAGGGACGTTGCAGACCATGCTGGCCCGCATCCGCAGCGGAGTGATAGAGGACGGCACCGCCATAGGCAACGGTCTGGCCACGGCGATCAACCGCCTGCGCGAGAGCGACGCTAAGAGCAAAGTGATAATCCTGCTTACCGACGGCGTGAACAACCGCGGCGAGATGGCTCCCCTTATGGCGGCCGACATAGCGGCCGACATGGGCATCAAGGTCTACACCATAGGCGTGGGCACGCGCGGCAAGGCACCATACCCCGTTGTGGACATGTTCGGCAACATGTCGTTCCGTCCGATGGATGTGGAGATCGACGAGCAGACGCTCGAAAGCATCGCCGAACGCACGGGCGGAAAGTATTTCCGCGCCACCGACAAGGAGAAGCTGCAGGCGATATACGACGAAATAAACACCCTGGAAAAGAGCAAGGTGGAGATCACCGACTTCACAGTCTATCACGAAGAGTTCCTGCCGTGGCTGCTGGCCGCGATGGCATTGCTGCTGCTAGAATTCGTGTTCAGTAACGTAATATTAAAACGCATTCCCTGATATGTTCCGATTTGCAAACGGCGAACTGCTCTATCTGCTGATCGCGGTGCCCGTGCTGGCCGCGGTCTATGCCCTCGCGGCGCGGCGGCGCAAACGTCTGGTGGCGCGTTTCGGCAATCCCGAACTCGTGCGGAGCCTCATGCCCGATTTCTCGCGGGGCCGAATCCGTCTCAAAGCCGCGCTTTTCATCGCGGCGACGGCATTGATGGCACTGGCCGCGGCACGTCCGCAGTTCGGATCGAAGCTGCGCGAGGAGAAGTCGCGCGGCGTGGAGATGATGCTGGCGGTGGACGTGTCGAACTCGATGCTGGCCGAGGATTTCGAACCCAACCGACTGGAACGCACCAAACACGCCATAGGCAAACTGTTCGACGGCTTGCAGCAGGAGCGGGTCGGCATGGTGGTCTTCGCGGGCGAACCCAAGGTGCAACTGCCCATCACTTCGGACTACCGCATGGCGCAGGCATTCGCCAAACGAATATCGCCCTCGCTCGTGGGCGAGCAGGGAACCGCCATAGGCAAGGCGCTGCAGCAGGCCATGCTGGCCTTTTCGAGCCAAAGCGAGAAGAGCCGCGTGATAGTGCTCATAACCGACGGTGAAAACCACGAGGACGACGCCATAGAGGCGGCACGCATGGCCAAGGAGCAGGGCATACGCATCTACACCATCGGAATAGGCACGCCCGAGGGTGCGCCCATTCGCATCGGCGGCGATTTCGTGAAGGACGAGCATGGCGAAATGGTGGTGTCGAAACTCGACGAACGAATGCTGGAACAGATAGCGTCGATCACCGGCGGAGCTTACGTGCGCGCCACCAAACAGTCGATCGGGCTGGACGAGATAGTGAAGAGCATCAACGACATGGAGAAAAGCGATCTGTCCACGGTGCGGTTCGAGGAGTACAACGAACAATATCAGTATCCGTTGGCGGCGGCGTTGCTGCTGCTGTTGCTCGAAACGTTGATCCTCGACCGTCGCAATCCGCGTCTGCGTCGTTTCAACATCTTCCGCGAGGAACGCGAGGCGGAGGAGATATGACGGCATAGCGCTGCGGCGCGAAAATCTATGCAATCGGGAGTCTTGCGATTTCGTAAATCGCAAGACTCGTCGTTATATACCCCGCCGATACGGCAAACGACCCGCGCGACGGCGCAATTGGTCGCGCAGGGCTGTCGTTTTTCGCAAATTCTCGCTATATTTGCAAGTTAGTTGGAATTAATCGCAAAAACATCATAACATCATGGAATACGATTTCAAACAGATCGAACCCAAATGGCAGCAGCGCTGGAAAGAGCGCAAGACCTATCACGTGGAGATCGACCCCGAGCGTCCCAAATACTACGTACTCGACATGTTCCCCTATCTCTCGGGGGCGGGTCTGCATGTCGGCCACCCGCTGGGATACATCGCCTCGGACATCTACTCGCGCTACAAACGTCAGTGCGGATTCAACGTCCTGCACCCGATGGGTTACGACGCTTTCGGCCTGCCCGCCGAACAGTATGCCATTCAGACGGGACAGCATCCTGCCGTCACCACCGATCGCAACATAGCGCGTTACCGCGAACAGCTGGACAAGATCGGATTCAGTTTCGACTGGGACCGCGAGGTGCGCACGTGCGACCCCGCCTACTACAAATGGACCCAGTGGGCTTTCCTGAAGATGTACGACAGTTACTACTGCAACGATTCGCAAAAGGCGCGCCCGATCACGGAGCTTATCGAAGCATTCACCAAATACGGAAACGAAGGCCTGAACGCCGCCTGCACCGCCGACATCCGCTTCACGGCCGAGGAGTGGAACTCGTGGGACGAGGCGAAGCGCGAGCAGGTGTTGCAGAACTACCGTTTGGCCTATCGCGCCGACACCATGGTAAACTGGTGTCCGAAGCTCGGCACCGTGCTGGCCAACGACGAGGTGAAGGACGGACTTTCGGTGCGCGGCGGTTATCCCGTCGAGCAGAAACGCATGAAGCAATGGTCACTGCGCGTGACGGCATACGCGCAACGCATGCTCGACGGACTGGAGAGTCTCGAATGGAGCGATTCGCTGAAAGAGATACAGCGTAACTGGATCGGCCGCTCGGTAGGCGCGCAGGTATTTTTCGACGTGAAGGGCAGCGACCGCAAACTGGAGATATTCACCACGCGTCCCGACACCATTTTCGGCGTGACGTTCATGGTCATAGCTCCCGAACACGAGTGGGTGGGCGAACTGACTACCCCCGAGAACCGTGCCGCCGTGGAGGAGTACATAGCAGAGACCAAGAAACGCTCCGAGCGCGAGCGCATAGCCGAAACGCGGCGCGTGAGCGGTGCGGCAACGGGAGCCTATGCCGTAAATCCTTTCACGGGCAAGGAGATTCCGATCTACGTTTCGGATTACGTGTTGGCGGGATACGGAACGGGAGCCATCATGGCGGTACCGGCACACGACTCGCGCGACTACGCTTTCGCCCGTCACTTCGGACTGGAGATCATCCCCGTGGTCGAGGGCGGCGACATCGAGAAAGAGTCTTACGACGCCAAATCGGGCAAGATGATAAACTCGGGTTTCCTCACGGGCAAGGACGTGAAGGAGGCCATTCCCGCCATGTTCGACGAGGTGGAGCGCCGCGGACTGGGCAAGAAGCTGGTTAACTATCGTTTGCGCGACGCCATATTCTCGCGCCAACGCTACTGGGGCGAGCCTTTCCCCATCTGCTACAAGGGCGATACGGCCTATCCTCTGCCCGAGGACAAGCTGCCGTTGGAGCTGCCGCCAATCGAGAACTTCGGTCCCACCGAGCAGGGCGAACCGCCCCTGGCCCGCGTAAAGGAGTGGACGAGCGACGAGGGCTATCCTTTGGAGCTATCGACCATGCCGGGCTTCGCGGGATCGTCGGCCTACTATCTGCGCTACATGGATCCGCACAACGACGAGGCGTTGGTTTCGAAAGAGGCCGACGAGTATTGGCGCAACGTCGATCTCTACGTAGGCGGCATCGAGCACGCCACGGGACACCTCATGTATTCGCGTTTCTGGAACATGTTCCTCTACGATCTGGGCTACGTGTGCGAGTCCGAGCCGTTCAAGAAACTGGTCAATCAGGGAATGATTCAGGGCCGTTCGAATTTCGTCTACCGAGTGGTGGGGACCGACAAGTTCGTTTCGGCAGGGCTGCGCTCGCAGTACGAGACGCAGGAGATACACGTCGATGTCAACATCGTGCGCAACGACCAGTTGGATCTCGACGCGTTCCGCGCATGGCGTCCCGAATTCGCCGACGCAGAATTCATCCTGGAGGACGGCAAGTACATTTGCGGCTGGGCCGTGGAGAAGATGTCGAAATCGATGTACAACGTGGTGAATCCCGACAACATCGTAGAGAACTACGGCGCCGACACGCTGCGTATGTACGAAATGTTCCTCGGTCCCGTCGAGCAGTCGAAACCGTGGGACACTAACGGCATCGACGGCGTACACAAGTTCCTGCGCAAGTTCTGGCGTCTCTATTTCGACCGCGACGGCAAGTTGGCTCTCACCGACGAGAAGCCTTCGGCCGCGGAGCTGAAGACGCTGCACAAAACCATAAAGAAGGTGCGCGAGGATATCGAAAACTTCTCATTCAACACCTCGGTGTCGGCCTTCATGATATGTCTCAACGAGCTGGGCGGCTGCCGCAAGCGCGCCGTGCTGGAGCCTCTGATCGCGCTCATCGCGCCATTCGCACCCCACATAGCCGAGGAACTGTGGGAGGCTGCGGGCCGCGAGGGTTCGGTTTGCGACGCCCCTTATCCTACTTTCGACGAGAGCTGCATGCAGGAGAGTGCGTTCGAATACCCCGTGATGGTGAACGGCAAGCTGCGCTTCAAGCGCGAGTATCCGCTGTCGGCCACGGCGGCCGACATACAGGCATCGATCGTCGAGACCGAGGGCGCGCAAAAGTGGCTCGACGGCAAGGCGCCGAAGAAGATCATCGTAGTGCACGGCAAAATCATCAACATAGTGATATGATTATGAAACCCATGTCATTGCTCGCCGTCGTCGCGGCGTGTGCGGCGGCGCTGACCGTATCGTGCGGCCGCGTGGCCGAGACGGCGGGCGGAAAGCCCAAATATCTGTGGATCGACGCCACGGCCAACTTCAAACGCATGTCGCAGCGCGACTCGGTGGATTACTATCTCGACAAGGCCCGCGAGGCGGGGTTCAACCGCATAGTGGTGGACGTCCGTCCGGTCGAAGGCGAGGCGCTGTACCGCAGCGACGTGTTGCCCGCAATGGAGGAATCGGGCGGTCTGCGCCCCGAACGCGATTGGGACTATCTGCAATACTTCATCGACGCGGCGCATGCGCGGGGTATGAAAGTCACGGCGGGAACCACTCTTTTTCCCGCAGGTTCGCCCGTATGGCGCAAAGGCCCCGCCTACTACGATCCCAATCCCTTCGAGGGGCGTACGTGCGTGGAGTATACTCCGCAGGGAATGGTCGACATAAAGGATCAGCCCGACAAGGTGGCGGCGTTCCTTAACCCCGCCATGCCCGAGAATCAGGAGTATGCGCTCGAATTCGTGCGCGAGATAGTCGAGCGGTACGACATCGACGGCTATTCGCTCGATTACTGCCGCTATCCCGACATGTTCGGCGATTTCTCCGATTTCTCGCGCCGCGACTTCGAACGTTATATCGGCGCCGAGGTGGAGCGATGGCCCGAAGATATCTTCTCGTTCGACGCCGAGGGCGGCGTAGTCGCCGGCAAGCACTACCGTGCGTGGTGGAGCTACCGTGCCGCCGTGATAAGCGATTTCATCGGCCGCGTGCGCGACGAGATAAAGAGTCTGAAGCCCGAGACCGAAGTGGTATACTGGGCCGCGTCGTGGATCTACGGCATGTACGGCACGGCACAGAACTGGGCCAGCCCCCGCCATGCCCTGCATGTCGACCCCTACACCGACGTGTGGTGCGATGAGAACTACATGCGCGCGGGCTTCGCCGACCGTATCGACGCATTCATGCTGGGAGCCTATTTGGAACGCATATTCGGGTTGGACGACCGCGAGTCGATAGAGTACTTGATAGTACGTGCCAAGAATCTCATAAAGGACGACTGCCGCATGTATGCCACCATCTACGCGCTGAACCACGAATACAACATCGAGGATGCCGTCTACGTCTGTCTGCGCGACAGCGAGGGGCTGATGGTGTTCGACATATGTCAGGTGATCGGCTTC
This sequence comes from uncultured Alistipes sp., assembly GCA_958449275.1. Taxonomy (GTDB): domain Bacteria; phylum Bacteroidota; class Bacteroidia; order Bacteroidales; family Rikenellaceae; genus Alistipes. The sequence goes on from CAUDHE010000002.1 coordinate 14,031, forward strand.
GATTTGTGGGACGACATACGCCGCGGCATCGAACGCGCCGAACCCGAGTTGCGCGGCACGTGGCGATAACTGCTCAGACGGTTCGGTTTCTGCCGCACGACAACATGTGGCGGCAGGCTATGACCGCTGTCGTCAGCATCTCCGACACGGGCATTGCGAGCCATATCCCCGCCGTGCCGATAATTTCGGGCAACAGCACGAACGCCGGAGCCAAGAATACGAATCCTCGCAGCACGGCGAATGCCGTAGCGGGGATCACGCGCTCCAGACTTTGGTTGTAGCCTATTATCGTCAGATTGGATATGAAAAATACGAATCCCGTGGCGAACAGCGGCAGGCCGTCTATGGCTATGCGGGCCGCCGCATCGTCGGGCTGGAGGAAAAGCCCCGCAAGCTGACGCGGAAACAGCATGAATACGGCCATACTCGCAGTGCCGCACAGCACGGCCGTAAACAGCGCAATGCGCCCCGCGGAACTCACGCGCACACGGTCGCCGATCCCGAAATTATAGCTTATGATGGGCTGTGCCGACTGTGCTATCGCGTTTCCGACCATGAATGCGAACGGTGCGTAGTAGCATGCTATGCCGAACGCACCCACGCCGTCGTCGCCCAAATAGCGCATGAAAGCGCGGTTTCCCATAAACATAAGCATGGCCATAGTCAACTCGCCGAGCATGGCCGACGAACCTATGCGGCACTGATATCCCAGATTGCGAAGCGACAGACGCATGCTTTTCGCACTCCATTTCACCCTCTCGGGCCGCATGGTGCGGGCGAAGAGCAGCAGATACCCCATAGCCATCGTACCTCCTGCGGCGCAACTGAGCGATGTGGCGAACGCCGCGCCGCGCACACCCCAGTCGAGCGGAAAAATGAACACGTAGTCGAGCACGACGTTTAGAACCGCCGATATCATACTGCACCACATGGCCACTTTCGGCGCACCGTCTATGCGTATGATGAACAGCGCGACCGCTATCCACATGTTGAATACCATCGACGGCATAAACCACCGCATATAGTCGAGCACCTGCGGCATCAGACTCTGCGAAGCCCCCAGCGCGAGCGCAACGGGACGCGCGAAGAGCATTACGAGAGTCGTGACGACCACGGTGACGAGGCTCACGAACGTCAGAGCCTGCGTTACGTTCATGCGTGCCGCCTTGAGGCGTCCCCGCCCCGAATGGACAGCTACCACCACCGAGCAACCGGTGCCGACCATAAGTCCGAATCCCGTGAATATCATCAGCAGGGGAATGCAGATATTGACTGCGGCGATTCCGTCGCTGCCGACGCCGTGCCCCACGAAGATGCCGTCGATGGCCGTCACGGCCGAAATGCTCAGCATGCCCAGCAGCGTGGGGATGAACAGCCGACGGAAAAGTTCGGCCACTTTCACCGTACCGAAATCGATAGTGTCTCTCTCCATAATTCTATTCTCAAGTTCAGGTTTCTCTATTTTGCGGCGCGGCAAATATATGTTTTATTTCATGGTTTGTCAAACGATTTTTCTTATCAAAAATATATTTTCATAAGCGGAGTTACCCCCCCCCTGCAATTACGCTCAAACAGCTGTATAACAATAATATAATAGCTATCATGCCGACTCGCCGACGGACAAAAAAAACAGTCCGCCGCGCGAGTGGCGACAGACTGCCCGCATCGCACGGCGATGTCGAATTTCGAAATGTAAATGTTGTAAGCGCGCCTACGGATATCCCTATACCGTCGTCTTTTTTGCGGGGCGTATCAGCGATACGATCCACAACAGCACCACGGCGCCGATTATCGAGCATATAATGCTGCCGAACGTGCTTGCGGGTACCCAGCCGAACCACGAAAAAATCCAGCCGCCGAGCAATCCGCCCACCAGGCCGACGATAAGATTGATAATGAGACCCGACCCGCCTCCTCGGACGATCAGGTTGGCGATCCAGCCTGCGAAAAGGCCGATCAGCAAGTACCATAAAAAGAACATACGAAAAACACTTAAAAGGTTATCCAATTGTTTTGTCGACCTTACCCCTGCAAAAACGATACCCCTTTTCCCTCGGCCGCAGCAGCCGGTCCTGTTTCGGCCTCGGACCGCGATCTGCAAATATCCCATGCGAGCAATGGAGGCCATAGCGTCGTACGGTTCGCCGCGAGACTCGCGGGGGAGGGCGATCATCGGGCTGCAAATGAGGAGACGAAGCGGGAAAATATCTAAAACGAAAAAGCGACCGTTCTTCGGTCGCTTTGGTAGTGGATAGGGGATTCGAACCCCTATGTCATGCGTGAGAGGCATGTATCCTAGCCCTTAGATGAATCCACCATGATTTTATGCTGCAAAGATAGGGCAAAAAATATTATCTGCAAATTTTTCGCACAAAAAAATGATATTTTTTACAATATTGCCTCTCAGCCGAGGCAATGGAGGCCCACAGTAATAAAAAATCGAGGTCGTCCCACGTGGGGCGACCTCGATAGATGATTTTTCCGAAACGCAGTTTAGAGCTTGAATCCGCCTGCGAAAAGGTTCGAAAGATTCACATCCTTGGCAGCCTTGGCGGCGAGCGACGAATCCTTCGAAATCGCGCTGCGGAGCTGCGTCTTGGCAGTCTCCAGATCGCCCTCTTTCGATGCTATCACGGCGCGCAGATAGTCGGCCTTGGCCGAGGTATCCGACGACAGAGCCTTCTTGGCCGCAGTCAAGTCGTTGTTCATCGTGTTGGCGATGGCGGCATTGTAGCCCGTGAGGGTCGAGGCTGCGGGGCTGTAGTTGCCCTGAGCGGCGGCGATCATCGACTTGGTTTTGGCATCGGCTGCGGCGGCATACTGCTGAGCTTTCGTAACGTTGCCGTTGGCAAGGTTGGCCAAAGCGAGGTTGCTGTTGATCTCGTTGTTGTTGAGACCCAACTGAGCGGCCTTCTCGTAAGCGGCCAGAGCCTTGGCGTTCTCGCCCAGCGAGGCGTAAACCACGCCGAGATTGTTGTATGCGCGGGCGTCGTTGAACTTCTTGGCGGCATACTCCAGCACGGCAGCCTTGGCTTTGGCGTCGGTCAGGACGCTCTCGGCCATGTAAAGCAGCTCCTCGTCGGTCAACTCGTCCAGACGGCCCGAGTTGATCAGAGCGGCCATTTCGGCGTCGGTCTTACCCTTGATGTCAGTGCTGTTCACCAGCTGCGCGCGGCGCAGTTTGGGAAGGATCTCCTTCTTCAGCTCGGTGAATACGGCCGACATGTTCTTGATCTCAGACTCGCGCTGCGACGACGAATCGTAACGGCGCAGAACCTGAAGAATGATATCCTTATCCTCGATGTCCGAAGCGGCTACCAACTCCTGGAATCCCTCCCAGTCCTCGCCGTAAGAGGCTACGTCGAGATCCATACCGGTGTCCTTGAGCAGTTTGTCGGCAGTCTTCTTACCCGACTTCGAACGGGCATTCGAAAGGTTGTCGTTGAATTTCTCGGGACCGTCGGGCGAAGCGTAACCGTTCACATAGAGCTTCTGCGTAGCGCGATCGTTGGCCTGAGTCTCCACGACATTGCGCTTGAACGACTTCAGATCCTCGCTGTTGGCAGCCTTGTTCGACACGGTAGCCGAGTTGATGGCGTACATGATGTCGGCTTTGGTAACCACGGTGGTCACGTTCTTGTAGTTGTTGGCCGTATTCGACATTACGGCAGCGTAGTCCAGATCGCTCTGGAGCGTGTTGACGCCCTTGGCGACGGGAAGCGAGAATGCCTTCTTCACTGCCTGTGCCTCCTGACCGCCTGCGGCCAGAGCCTGCTGCTCAAGCTTACCTGCCAGAGCACCCGTGTTGGCGTTCACCAGAGTGAAGGTCTTGCACTTGCCCGAAGGACACTTGACCTCGACGAGCAGACGCAGTTCGCTCTTGGCCATGCGTGCGTCGTAGGGGAACTCCACATGCTGGGTGAACGTGCCGCCCATGGCATTATCCACCACGGTGTAGTTGTCGTTCACCTTGGTACCCTGAAAATACTTGGCAGCACCCTCGACGATACCGCCCTCGAACACCATGACGGGGGTAACCTTCAGCACGGCTTTCTTGTTGTAGTACTTGGCGGGGAAGTTGACCGTGATGTCGGCCTCGACCTTGCCGTTGTTGAGCGCCAGAACGTCGGGAGTGCAGGCTACGGTCACCTGATCCTGTTTCTTGGCCATCTTGCCGAAGCAGTTGCAACCCGTCAAAGCGAGCGATGCGGCTGCCGCGATAATCATTAACTTCAATGAGTTTTTCATGATGATATTACAATTTAACGTTTAATAAAGTCTCTTCATCGACAGTCGGGCTCCGTTATCGCTTGTTGCGCGGCTCGCGGTCGCCTCTTTCGCCGCGGGGACGTCCGCCCTCGCGGGGTTTGCGCTCACGCTCCACCCATCCCTCGGGCTTGGGAAGCAGCGCCTTGCGCGAAAGTTTGTATTTGTTGGTCTTGGGATCGACGCCTATGAGCTTCACCTCTATGCGGTCGCCCTCCTTGAGACCCGTCTCTTCCATGGTCTCGAAACGCTTGTAGTCAATCTCCGAAATATGCAGCAAAGCCTCCTTGCCGGGCAGTATCTCGACGAACGCGCCGAACGATACGACGCTCTTGATCGGGCCTTCGTACACCTCGCCCACCTCGGGAACGGCAACGATAGCCTTGATGCGGGCCAAAGCTCCGTCCAAAGCCTCCTTGTCCACGCCGAAGATATCCACGACGCCCGCCACCTCGTTCTCGGTGATGGTGATGGTGGTATTGGTGGTCTTCTGAATGTCCTGAATGACCTTGCCGCCCGGGCCGATAACGGCACCGATGAAGTCTTTGTCGATGGTGATCTGCACGATGCGGGGAACGAACGGACGGTAGTCGGCACGCGGCTCGGCTATGCACTCGGTGATCTTGCCCAGGATGTGCATGCGGCCTATGCGGGCCTGCTCCAGAGCCTTGGCCAGCACCTCGTACGAGAGGCCGTCGACCTTGATATCCATCTGCGTGGCGGTGATACCGTCGGCGGTACCCGTCACCTTGAAGTCCATGTCGCCCAGGTGATCCTCGTCGCCGAGAATATCCGACAGCACGGCCCAGCGGCCCGTCGCCGAATCGGAAATAAGACCCATGGCGATACCCGAAACGGGTTTCTTGATCTTAACGCCCGCATCCATCAGAGCCAGCGTACCCGCGCAGACGGTAGCCATCGACGACGAACCGTTCGACTCCAGAATGTCCGACACTACGCGCAGCGCATATGGCATCGCCTCGCCCGTGGGGATCATGGGCTTCAGCGCACGCCAAGCCAAATGGCCATGGCCGATCTCGCGACGGCTCACACCGCGCGCGGGACGCGCCTCACCCGTAGAGAAAGGCGGGAAATTATAGTGAAGAGTAAATTTCTCGGTACCCTGCACCAAAGCCTCGTCGATCATCTTCTCGTCGAGCTTGGTACCGAGCGTGACGGTCGTGAGCGACTGCGTCTCGCCGCGGGTGAAGATGGCCGAACCGTGCGCCGCGGGCAGGTAGCCCACCTCGCACCAGATGGGGCGGATCTCGTCGGTACGGCGGCCGTCCAGACGCTTGCCCTCGTCGAGGATCATGTTGCGCATGGCCTTCTTCTGCACGTCGTCGTGGAAATATTTGTGGATCAGGGGAGCCTTCTCAACCAACTCCTCCTCCGTGAAGCGCGACGCGAACTCGGCCTCCAGAGCGTCGAACGCATCCGAGCGCTCGTGCTTGGCCGTGCCGCTGGTGGCTATGGCGTAGGCCTTGTCGTAGAGCTCGGCGATGATGGTCCGGCGCAACTCCTCGTCATTGTTCTCGTGGCAGTAGGTGCGCTTCACGTCCTTGCCCAGCTCTTTCGACAGCTCGATCTGTACGGCACACTGCTTCTTGATCTCTTCGTGGGCGAACTTGATGGCGCCGAGCATCACATCCTCCGACACCTCCTTCATCTCGCCCTCGACCATGAGGATGTTGTCGATGGTACCTCCGACCATGATGTCGAGATCGGCGGCCTCCATCTGCGAGAAGTTGGGGTTGATTACGTACTCGCCGTCGATACGGGCCACGCGCACCTCCGAAATGGGACCTCCGAAAGGAATGTCCGACACGGCCAGCGCAGCCGAGGCGGCCAGACCCGCCAGAGCGTCGGGCTGAATATCCTTATCGGCCGATATGAGGTTTACGGTAACGAACACGTCGGCATGGTAATCCGAAGGGAACAGAGGACGCAGTGCGCGGTCGATCAGACGCGCCACCAGCACTTCGGCGTCGCTGGCCTTGCCCTCGCGCTTCATGAAACCGCCGGGGAATCGTCCGCACGAAGCGAACTTCTCCTTGTATTCCACCTGCAAGGGCATGAAATCGGTACCCTCCTTGGCCTCCTTGGCGGCCACGACGGTACCCAGCAACATGGTGTCGCCCATCTTGACGACAACGGCACCGTCGGCCTGTTTGGCCAATTTGCCGGTCTCGATCATGATCTCGCGGCCGTCAGCCAGCGTGATCGTTTTTTGTACAGCGTTGTACAATTTCATTTCTTCCATAAAATATTTTTCGTCTAATAAGAATTTTCACGCAAAAAATGTCCGACGAGCATCGCCCGTACGCCTCGTGCGGCGCGGCCGATCGTCCCGTCGCAACATTTTTCGGAGAAGAGGCTGTCTGTTCCGACAGCCTCTTTTACGCCTCGATCGCGGATTACTTGCGGAGATTGAGAGTCTTGATGATTGCGCGGTAGCGCTCGATGTCGATCTCCTTGAGGTACTCCAGCAACTGGCGACGCTTACCTACCAAACGCAACAGCGAGCGCTGCGTTCCGAAGTCGTGCTTGTTGCTCTTGAGGTGCTCAGTAAGGTGGCTGATACGGTACGAAAACAGCGCGATCTGGCTCTCTGGAGAACCCGTATCGGTGTTAGACTTGCCGTACTTGCCGAAAAGCTCTTGCTTTTTCTCTGCTGTTAAATAAGCCATAAAAAAATTTGATTTGTGGACCGCGGCGCATTCCGTCCAGAACGCACACGACCCGAGGTTTCACTCCGCGACGCATTCCCCTTACCGTGAATAACGTCGGAGCGTGCGACAAAATTAATTCGAATTTAATTCAGATACAAATATTTTGCGCTCAAAAAAGACGATTTTCCGCCCCTTCGGACCCCGTTTTTTCTCGGCTTTGACGATAATTTGCCAAAATTACGTATATTTGCGCAGTAATGCCGATGCGGCGAGCGGTGCGGCAACGCACGCGGGAACACCTCCCGAGGCTCGGCGGTCGTGCGGAATTATGTACCGTACAATGAATTTACGAACTCTTTGCCTGTCTTCGTGCATGGCAGCCGCGCTCGTGACAGCGGGATGCCGCAAGGTCGATGCCCCCTATGCGGAGGTCGACGGCGAAATGCTGGGCACGTTCGTGCACGTCAGCGCCCGTACCGCACTCCCTTCGTCGGAGCTCTACGCACGGGTGAAGGCGATCGACGCCGAGATGAAACGCTCGATGTCGATCTTCGACGACGAATCGCTTCTGAGCCGCATAAACCGAGGCGAGACCGACAGCGTGGACAATCACATAAAATTCAATCTCGAACTGGCGGGGCGCGTCAACGCCGAGAGCGACGGAGCCTACGACGTGACGGTGAAGCCGTTGGTCGAGGCATACGGCTTCGCGGGCAAGGACCGCTCGCGAACGGTGAACGTCGATTCGATCATGCAATTCGTAGGGTTCGGCAAAGTGCGCGTCGAGGGCGATCGTCTGGCGAAGGACGACCCGCGCATACAGCTCGATTTCAATTCGATAGCCAAAGGATACACGGTCGACGCGGTGGCCCGCATGCTCCGCGAGGCGGGTATAGACGACTATCTGGTCGATATCGGCGGCGAGGTGAGTTGCAGCGGCAAGAATCCCAAAGGCGACGCATGGCGGGTGGGGGTGGAGACCCCGTTCGACGGCAACGACATACCGGGCAGCCACGTGCAGCAGGTCATATCGCTGAGCGACTGCGCGCTGGCCACATCGGGCAACTACCGCCGATACTACATCGACGATCGGGGCCGCAAGGTGGCTCATACGATAGATCCCTCGACGGGATTGAGCGCGGTGACCGACCTGCTGTCGGCCACGGTGGCGGCAGCCACGTGCGCCGAGGCCGATGCCTACGGCACCATGTTCATGGCCTTGGGCAAGGAGAGAGCCATAGAGTATGCCCGCCGTCTGGAGAGCCGCGGCGTGCTGGTCTATTTCATAACGGCCGCGGCCGACGGAGGCTACGAAGTATACTATTCGAAGGCTTTGGGCGCGGCATTGAAGCACATCGAAGGATTTCACGCTATTTGATCGACGGCGGGACCGTCGGTCGAAAACGTAAGAATAATATGAGAAAAGCAGTGTTGCTATATAATACGCAGGCGGGACGCGGCAAGATCGGTCGTAACATCGACAAGATCGTAGCCGTTTTCCACGAGGCGGGTTACGACATGCGGCCGAAGATCATAGAGTTCGGCGAAAATCCGCTCGACGGAAACGAGAATGTCGATCTGGCGGTAGTCGCGGGCGGCGACGGAACTCTTAATTACATAATTAACGCCATGAAACGCAAGGGGTTGTCGCTCACGTTGGGTGTCATACCCGCGGGTACGGCCAACGATTTCGCAGGGGCGCTGGGCATGTCGCGCAACATCCTGAAAGCCGCACGGCAGATAGCATGCGGCACGGTGGAACAGATCGATTGCGGCGTGATGGAGCAGATAGGCCGCGGACGCGAAAAGGATATCTATTTCGTCAACATATTCAGTTTCGGAATCTTCACCACCACATCGCAACATACGCCCGAGGGGCTGAAGCATCGTATAGGCCGTCTGGCCTATCTCTTCGCGGGTCTGAAGGATCTGAAGAATCTGCACAGCATACCGCTCACCATCGCCACCGACGAGGAGACGTTCGAGTATCAGACGCTGATGGGGCTGGTGTTCAACGGCGAGACGGCGGGACGCGTGCCTTTGGCGCGCAAATCGAGCCTGCGCGACGGAGTGTTCGACTGTCTGTTCCTGCGCAAGCGTAATCCGTTGCTCTCGGCGTGCGACATGCTGCTGTATGTGTTGGGGATAAACACGGGAGCCGTAAAATTCCTGCGCACGGGCACCCTCACGCTCACGACCCCCGTAAGCGAGGATACGGATGTCGACGGACAGCGCGGAGGCAAGTTCCCGATGAGAGTGAAATGCCTTCACGGCGACCTGAACGTGATCTGCCCGAGCGACCGCGCGGCGGAGTGAGGACAGGCATCGCATATGCGGCCGAAGTCCCCTCCCGAGGATGGGATTTAGGGGAGGGTCGGATTTGCAAACGCGGCCGAAGGTCGCGAACGGAACGACGGGCGGACGAGATCCGCAGTCGGAAAACACGCTAAGTGTTGAGGATACAATTGCCAAACAGAATATATGGAGAGAAAGAGCGTTTGTGAGGAAGTTAACAAGATTTCTATTTCGAAAATTCAAAAATATTTTACCGGCGGCGGATTCATCTCCGACAAGTTGGTGCTGTCGCCTTTGGTGAACTTTCGCACTCTGGAGGGGCCGCCGAGCGCCATCGACGGCATCACGATAGGCGTGGTGTGCAACGGCACCGCGAAGACGGTCATCAACGGCCGCTCCTACGAAATGCGCTCCAATTCGGTCTTTCTGTTGCGCGAGGATTCGGTGATGGAGTCTTTCCGATGCAGCAAGGCTTGCATGGGATATCTGATAACCTATTCGCGCGAATTTCTCGATTCGGTGAATATCGACACGGCCGATTTCCTGTCCTCGTACATGATGTTCAGCATGCGTTCGTGCTTTGCGGTGGAGCCTGTCGCGGGCGAACGCCTGCACCGCATGTTGGCCATGTTGTCCGACGCCGCACGGTCGAGCGTGGGCGATGTCTACGGCGACAAGATCGTAGCCTCGCTGTTCACATCTTTTTTCTATACTCTCATATCGATCATCGCGTCCAATGCCGCGGCTTTCAAAGCCGAAGGACGCAGGAATCGCAGCGACGAACTGCTGTCGAAGTTCTTCGCCGCCCTGAGCGCCGATTGCGAGCGCGAACGTTCGGTGGAATACTACGCCGCCAAACTCAACATCAGTCCCAAATATCTGTCGCTCATATGCAAGAACAAGACGGGCAGCAACGCTTCGCGTATCATCGACGAGGCCGTGATACGCAAGGCCAAGGAGTTGTTGACACGAACGGGCATGAGCATTCAGGAGGTTTCCGACCGACTCAATTTCGTGTCGCAGTCGTTCTTCGGCAAATATTTCAAACAACGAGTCGGCATTTCGCCCTCCCGTTACAAGGTCGGCGGCTGCAAACGGCCGTAATCCCTTAACCGATCCGCAATCCCGATACAATTATGTTCCCGAGTCGAATACGAGACGGGGCTTAACATCTGTTTCAAGGAAAAAAATCGATTTTCATCTAAAAAAACACGGAATTCGAGGGGGGGGGAATTTTTACTATATTTGTACCGAATCTCCTTTGGCCGTCCCGTGCGACGGTTCGGAGATTCGAAGTTTTACGTACCAAAATTTATTCCGAATGAAAACCGCATTTCCGTTGGCAGCCGCCTTGCTGCTGTTCACTGCCGTCGCCTGTTCGAAGGACGACGCGCCGACCGATCCCGAAGGAACCGTATCGCTCAACATGCTCAACTCCGACAACGGACAAACGTCGCTGGGTAACATGGGAGTATATATCAACAGCTCCGACAACTTCGTATGCCGCAATTGCAGCATGGCCGAGGCAGGTCCGTCGGGCGGGCTCTCGTCCATCGATCGCCTTTTGCTGAATAATCTGGCCAAGCAGGTGGCCGTGCGCAATGGTTACGGCTACGCCGTTTACAGAGACGACGATATCCTCCGATTCCCTTCGGGACAGACAGCCTTGTTGGCCGATGCCATATATTACCGCATGAGAGTCGAGACGAAACTTACCGACAGCGAGACGAAAGAGTCCATAGGCGCGCACGTGAAATACATATCGGATCGCGCCGAACGCCATTCGCTGCCTTTGCCGGGCGAATATGTCTACGATATGAGACACGCGTACAGTTACTGGGTAGATAATATTCCGCTCGAAAAAATAGACGAGATGTTAATAGATTCGCCTCTGACGATAGAGGAGATCGGCGCTCCCGAAGGACGGATGGTGCTGGTTTCGAGAAACGGTGCGGAGTACGGTCGCTACAGACTCGCCTTCCGCCAAAAGGACGTATGGTCGTATGTGCTGTTAGATCTTTAATACCATTTCGCGGAATGCTTCCGCCATGACTTGAAAACGGCCGCCCGACATGTTCGGACGGCTTTTTTACGAAAACTTGCGCGCTCCGTGCGGAATAGAGCCGCCCGGGCCCCGCATGGAGCCCGACGGTTAGAAGCAAAGTTTTCTCGTTGCCGCGACCGCAAATTTTATTGTTTTTGCCGACAAATCCTATCCTCGCAGACCGAAACTCCGACAAGGATTGCGAATCGAGAAAATATGACTATATTTGTCGTTGCGAGCATGTTTTTCGACCATGACATCGCATGCAATGCGCCGTCGAAATAATTTTATTCCTCGAACACTTTGGACAAAACCGATATCAAAATACTGAAAATCCTTCAGGAGAACTCGCGACTCACGATCAAGGAACTTGCCGCGCGAGTCAACTTGTCGCCCACGCCCGTGTTCGAACGCATGCGCAGACTCGATGCCGAGGGATACATCAAGAAATATACGGTCGTATTGGACGCCGCGAAACTCAATTGCGGTCTCGCGGTCTTCTGCCACGTGAAGTTGAGCCGCATGAACAGCGACGTGGCCTCCCAATTCGAATGCGTGGTGCGCGGAATACCCGAAGTTACAGAGTGTTACAACATATCGGGCGACTACGACTATCTGCTGAAGATACATGCTCCCGACATGAAATATTACCGCGAGTTCCTCATCAACGTGTTGGGTGCCGTCGACTGCCTCGGGTCGTTCACGAGTACCTTCGTAATGGACGAGGTGAAACACGATTACGGCATTCCCCTCCTGGGCGACGAACGGCCGTAGTTTTATCCCTATGAGCCGCCGCATTTGCGAAATACCACTCCGTCCGTGCAAAATGCAAGCAGGTTTGCTTTTGCAGTCGCTTATTAGTATCTTTGTAATGCGAGGCGGTTGCGTCGCCTGTGCCGTAGTGCGGATTTCAACAACTTTAATAACATCTGACATGAATCTACCTAAACTTATCACCATTTCGGCAGCCGTAGCGGCGGGGATCGTCGTCGCGGCATGCGGCAGAGTATCGGAACCCGTTGTCACGTTCGTCGAGCCCGACGATCCGTCGCCTGTCACGGCCGAGGCCCTAAAGGCTTGGACCGACACACGAAAAGGACTTCACGGAGCGTGGGGCGATCCCGACCTGCGTTACTCGCGCAGCGAAGTGCCGCAGCCGCTCGACTGCGAGAACTTCGAAATAACCGCATGGCGGGGCGAACGCGCCTCGGCGCAGTTCCTGCTTTGGACAGCCGACGGTGCCGACGGCGTGGAGTGCCGCGTAGAGGATTTCCGATCGGACAACGCCACGCTGCCCGCTTCGACTGCCTGCACGCGATTCGTGCGTTACACGCTTGCCGACAGCGTGTTCCGTGTGGGCGGTCCGACCATCCTGTCGCCCGATATGCTCGACACGCTGTCGCGTTTCGACATGGCGCCGCGCACCGTACGTCCCGTATGGGTGACGGTCGAGGTGCCTCGCGACGCCGCGGCGGGAGTATACCGTTCGCAGATCGTAGCCACCCGAAACGGATGCGGAAAGGTGCGTATGCCTCTTACGCTGGTAGTGCAGGATCACACACTTCCCGAACCCGCCGAGTGGAGCTATCACCTCGATCTGTGGCAACACCCCTCGTCGGTGGCCCGCGCTCAGGGGCTCGACATGTGGGGCGATGCCCATTTCGAAGCCATGAAACCCATCATGACCATGCTCGCCGAAGCCGGACAGAAGGTGGTGACCGCCACGCTCAACAAGGATCCGTGGAACCATCAGTGCTACGACGGATACGAGAACATGATCGAGTGGACCCGCCGCAAGGACGGCACATGGAGCTACAATTACGAGGTGTTCGACCGCTGGGTCGAAATGATGTTCTCGCTGGGCATCGACAAGATGATAAACTGCTATTCGATGGTACCGTGGAACTGCGAACTCGACTATTTCGACGAGGCGCAAGGCAAGACCGTCACCGTAAAGGCCGAACCCGGCAAACCCGAGTTCCCCGCTATGTGGGAGCCGTTTTTGGCCGACTTCAAAAAACATCTGGCCGACAAGGGATGGCTGGGCATTACCAACATAGCCATGGACGAGCGTTCGCCCGAGGCGATGGACGCCGCAGTGAAGGTTCTGGAGAAGTGCGCTCCCGAAATGGGCTTTGCGCTGGCCGACAACCACAAGTCGTATAAGAAATACACCATGATGCGCGACGTTTGCGTGGCTCAGGGGCAGCCCGCCGACCATGCCGACATAGAGGCCCGCCGTGCGCAGGGATTCAACACCACGTTCTATGTCTGCTGCGGTCCGCTCTATCCCAACACGTTCACCTATTCGGCGCCGTTCGAGGCCGAGCTTTTGGGTTGGTACGGTCTCGCATGGGATTACGACGGCATGCTGCGCTGGGCCTACAACTCGTGGCCCGCTGATCCGCAGACCGATTCGCGTTACGGTACATGGAGCTCGGGCGACACCTATCTGGTGTATCCTCATGCCCGTTCGTCGATACGATTCGAGCGTCTGATCGACGGTATCGAGGCGGCGGAGAAGGTGCGCGCGCTTCGTGCCGCGGGTGTCGACACATCGGCCGTGGAGGCTGCATTGGCGAAGATCCGCGCCACGAACGTGAACGACCACACGCAGCCGTGGCGGCAGATCACAGCCGAAGCGCGCACCGCCCTGAACGAGGTTTCGGCGAAGTAGAGCGCAACCGCCGCGCAGGGCGACAGGATAGAAACGTCGCATGCGGCAGGCAGTCGAAAAATTCGAGGTTTTATATTACCTTTGTCCGCATATCGGCGCATCTTCGCGCCGATATGCGACAATTGATTTACTGACCCTATATTTGAAATGAAAAAACGACTGTTCAACACCTTTGCGCTGGCCGTGCTGGCAGGCATAATGATCGGATTCGGCGGCATAGTATTTCTGATGTGTTCCAACCGCCTCGCGGGGGCATTTCTGTTCTCGTTCGGTCTGCTGACCATCATCTGCCAGGGTTTGGCTCTCTACACGGGCCGAGTGGGATATTTCCGCAGTTACGGATGGGCCGAAATGACCGCTACGCTGGCGGGCAACTTCGTCGGCACATTCCTGGCGGCGCGAGCTTTCGCCCTCACGCGCCACACATGCGACGTGGCTTCGGTGGTGGCTCCCAAGCTCGCCGATTCGTCGATGAGCATCTTCGTGCTGGCAGTGGGCTGCGGCGCGATGATGTTTCTGGCCGTGGATTCCTACCGACGCTCGCAATCGTGGCTGTTCGTGATTCTGCCCGTCGTCATCTTCATCCTCAGCGGATTCGAACACTCCATCGCCAACATGTTCTACATATCGCTGGCCGACGCCTGGGACTGGGATGCGCTGCGCATAACTGTTCTGGCCGTAGCGGGCAACGCCGCGGGAAGCTGGCTCGTCAACAGCCGCAATTTTACTTTGAACGCGACGGAATAGACACCGACGGCGGATCCGACGACATCGCCAATAAAAACAAACCCGATAAAACACTATCGACCATGAAACGAATCCTTACCATTCTGCTGGCGGCAGCCGTTATGCCCCTCGCCGCGCAGGAGTACGGCCAGAATCGCACCATAGCGATCTGGGACAACTCCTCGGCTCCCCATTCCAACGAACTTACCTCGCCCGAGGCGGAGACATCGCCCGATATCATCGGGTCCGTCACCGAAGCCGTGCTCTATGTTTTCGAGGCCGACCCCGCCAAGGCGACGGGGCAGGCGATGGTGATATGCCCGGGCGGCGCATACGCCGTGGTGTGCATGAGCTACGAAGGTGTGGAGATGGCCAAGTGGCTGGCTTCGCGGGGAATAACCTGCGGCGTATTGAAATACCGCATGCCCAACGGACATAAGGAGGTGCCTCTGGAGGATGCCGTCGAGGCGCTGCGCATCATGCGCCGCAACGCCGCCGAACTCAAGATCGATCCCGCGAAGGTGGGGATCATGGGTTTCTCGGCCGGAGGTCATCTTGCGGCCTACACCTCGAATTTCGCGCCCGAAGGAGAGAAACCCGCCTTTTCGATCCTCTTCTACCCCGTCATCACGGGCGAGGAGGGGCTTTGTCACAAAGGTTCGTTCGACAATTTGCTGGGAGCCGACGCCACGGCCGCACAGCGCGCCGAGTACTCGCTCGAAACGCGTGTCACGCGTTCCACGCCGCCTGCTCTGCTGTTGCTTTCGGACCACGACACCGTGGTGCCTCCCATAAGCAGTACGCGTTACTACAACGCACTTAAGAAACACGGCATAAAGGCTTCGATGCACATCTATCCCGAGGGCTGGCACGGCTGGGGCATCAGGTCCGATTTCCCCTATCGCGAGGCTTGGCAGACGTCGCTGCTCGACTGGCTGAGAATGTTGTGACGGGTTACGTCAGGCCGCGATCCGCACGCAGCGGCATTATTCATTTCATGTCATTTGCCGCGACGGTGCAGCCAAAGAGTGAAAACAATGAAAACGGCGTAGATAGCGACGCATGCCGTCGCACTCGGTTCGAATTCGAACCAAAGCGCATCTGCGGATGCGCACCATCGCGTGACGGCATCCAGCACGCCTCCCGCAACGGTTATCGCCCGAGCGGCGACGGGAGCGAAAAGGGGCAGCGGTACAAGCGACCACACGAGGCCTGTGCCCAGCAATACCGCACTCGGCAATATCGCGGCGGGTCCCGCCACGATGCCCCAAAACGACACTGAGCCGAAAAACAGTGCCGAAAGCGGCACGATGGCCGTCGATGCGGCAAAACTGACGGCGACGGCAAATCGAAGCCGCTGCACGACATACTTCATTATCCTCACGGGGCGTCTCCTCATGGCGGCGTCCCGTTTTTCGTCCTCGAACGGATCTTTCCGACGCTGTTCCGCCCGTCCGAGCGGCACGCCCCATTCTACTATGGCCGCCACGGCAGCGAACGACATGAGGAATCCCGCGTCCCAAAGATTTCGCGCGTCGAACAACAGCATGACGCATGCGGTGAAAGCGAGCGAGTTCAGCGTGTCGGATCGCACGCTCATACCCGTGGTGAGTTGCAGAATCGTGAACATGGTCGCAGCGCGCGTCACGCTCGGCGAAAAGCCCGCCACGGCGGCATAGATCCATATAGCGACGACGGCTGCCGCACAACGCAGCAGATGTCCGCGCCTCAGCAGGGGCATCCACCACAGCAGCAGATTGACCATTGCGAACACGAAGCCCGCGTGCAACCCCGATACGGCCAGCAGATGAGCCGTGCCCGCGAGTGAATAACGCCGCCGCATTTCGGGGGTTATGCCCGATCTGTCGCCCACGGCGACGGCGCGTGTCAGAGCGTCGATATCGGGCGGTAACCCGAGCCGTCCGATCCTCTCGACGGCCCGTGCACGCAGGCGGCTGCCGAAAGAGGGGCTCCCCGAGCGGCGCTCCACGACGTTTTGCGGGTAGACCGTCACCTGCCCCGCGAACCCCCGTCGCGCCATGTAGCGTTCGTATTTGTCGTCGGAACGACGCGAATAGGGTTTTATGCGGCAGATCGCAACCACACGTTCGCCCGAGGACAAATCGAGCCGCGGATCGGCCGATATGCGTATTTTGTGGCGATGCCGCACCGCTCCCTCGGCTGTGTCGAATGCGAGCAGACGCCCCTCGGCATATACCGCTTTGTCGCGGCGTGCCGCGATTTCGTCCACCGCGATCTCTGCCGTACACTCCTCGGTCGGAAGCTCCGACACATCGTACCTCACTTCGGCGGCGCACCATCCCGCCATGAACAGCGCCAGACAGATACACAGATCGGCGGCGAAGCGTCGTCGCACGAGTCTCGCCGCAATGATGCAGATGCCGAAGCCCGCAGCCGCACCCCACGGCGGGAGCGCGAAACGACTCGCCGCGACTATGCCCGCGACAAGGGGAACGAGCGCCTTGACCATAGGCGAACCCGCAGATATGTTTCCCGAGGTATGCTTCATTCGTTCGCGCCCGAGGCGCACAGTCGTAAAGATAGACAAAATCATACGCAAAAACAAGTCTCGTCGGTCGTCCTCGGCACGAAAATACGGCCGTGTCCCTCGCTCGGGGCACGGCCGTGACAGCAATCAATAAATATATGAATTCTACGAAAAGAGTCTTCCGCAACACAGCCGCGGTCGTTCGCAGCCGCAGGACGCTTTTATTTGCGGCCTAACTTGAGATCGACGCCCACGCCCAGCACGCCGCTGCGACGTTTGTAGAGAGTGGTGCAATCGATGTCGCCCACCAAGGTCGCAACCTTGTTCGTCACCGACCGCTTGTCGTAAAGCGAGAAGAAATAACCCGCATTGAGGCGCACTTTAGGGCTGATGTTCCATGCGCCTCCCAAACCGACCGAGGTCGCGCTGAGCACATGGTTGGTGTCGGTGAAATATGCGTCCGAAGTGCTGTATACGGTACGCTGCACACCTGCGCTCACGAGGAACTTCTTCGAAAGATCGTATTCGGCGCCGAACATGTACTCGGCCGTGCCGGCATCGATCAGTATCTGCTTGTTGTCGACCATGTGGGCGTTCTTGTCGAAAAAGTAGTGGTACTCGGCCGTGAGACGCAAACGACCGTCGACGAACGACTTGCCCAGCGCGAGACTCAGCATGGCGGGAATGTCGTTGGGGGTCTTGCCGCCGTCGGCATATGCGTTGCCCGCAGCCGCGCCCAGATCGTCGCGCTCGGTATGGTTGGTGAGGGTCATGGCCGTACGGAACTCGTAACGCGCCGAGGCCGACCAGCTTCCTTTGCGGAAATAGAGCGCCAGCGAGGGGTTGACGCCCCAGCCTTTCTGGATGCAGTCGACGTATTTGTCGTGCGTGAGGTCGGCATATGCCGCGGCCATACCCGCCAACTGCGGCTGTCCCTGAGCCTGCAACAGTCCCGACACGGTAGTCAGGAAGTCGTCGGCGCGAATCATGCTGCCGTCGAGACCGAGCGAGGGGGCCGAGGGGTTCACCATTATGTCGTTGATGTGTCCGTCGTATTTGTTGCGGGTGTAGTTGAGACGCACCATTGCCGAAGCCGACAGCCAATCGGTCAGGCGGTAGGCGAAGCCGAGTTGTCCCGACAGATTCATGGTCAGTCCGCGGAACGAACAAGCCAGCGAGTATTGCGACGCCGACATTCCGTAAGCCTGTCCCAACGTCGAAATGGCCGCGGGAAGCACGGCGAACTGCTGCTCGAATGATCCGAGTCCTTCATTGAACTTCACGCGACCGCCGCCGCCCGACACTCCGGCCGAGAGGAACAGCGCCCAGCGATTATGTTTGTAAGTGACGTGGAGATTGGGTACCACGGGCGACCAGATCTTGCCCTCGAAAGTCTGCGAGCTGTTGCCCGGGGTCATGGCGCTCATGGCAAACGGCGCGTAGTCCATGCTCGTGGTGCGGGTCATGAATGCGCTTTGGGCATTGAGCGACAGCATCCAGCCGTTGTCCATGAACGCGGTGCCGGCGGGATTGTAGTAGGGGGCGTCGGCATCGAGGGTGACGCCGCGCGTGATGTGGCGCAGGAAAGCCACGCTCTGATTGGTGTTGGTTAGAATGCCTCCGGCGAGCGCGCTGCCCGCGAGGGCGATCGAAGCCGCCGAGGCGAGGATGAGTTTTCCGATTTTCATTTTGTGCGATAATTTATTGTCTGCGCGGGGATTGCTTTGCGCGATATCCGCCGCTCGGCACCGACGACCCGCAGGGCCGCCGTCGATGCGGATGCAAAAATGAACGAATATTTCCGATCCTCAAAAAATATGTGGTCTATCGACCCATCGGGGTATGAACAGACGGCTATGAGTGGCGTAAACATCGTATTCTGTGGCGAAAATACCCGCAAAATATTCTAAAAAGGAATATATATGTCCGAAATGGCGCAAAAAAAGAGGGACTTCCCGCCTCGCGACGAATCGGATCAGACGGCGTGCTTACGAAATATAACCTCCATGCCGCGGCCGCATTGCCGCTAAATCGAATCCGACGGCCCTTCGCCTGCGATCTCCGACAGCATTTGCGGATCCCGCCCCTCCGAGGAGTGGAACTCCGCGGTTGCGATCCGAATATGGAACTTCAGAGCATATAATAGCGCAGAAATAACGATTCGTAATCAAAAGAGCGAAAAATTCTATATTTTTGTTTGATATCCGATTGGAATTTAATAACTTTGTTTCAAATTACGGCGTCGAAACACATGCGCGCCGCACCCCGATACTCGCAAAACCACAAAAAAACATAACGATATGTACGGAAAAATCAAAGAACATCTGCAAAAAGAGCTGGCCGACATCAAGGCTGCCGGCCTTTACAAAACCGAACGCGTAATAGAATCGCCGCAACGCGCCGAGATAGACGTGGCAGGCAAAAAAGTGCTCAACTTCTGCGCCAACAACTATCTGGGTCTGTCGGATAACGCGCGCCTCATAGAGGCCGCCAAGAAGGCGATGGACGAGCGCGGATTCGGAATGTCGTCGGTACGTTTCATATGCGGCTGTCAGGATATCCACAAGGAGCTGGAGAAGGCCATCGCCGACTACTTCGGAACCGAGGATACCATCCTTTACGCCGCCTGCTTCGATGCCAACGGAGGTGTTTTCGAGCCGTTGCTCACCGAGCAGGACGCCATCATATCCGACGCTCTCAACCATGCCTCGATCATCGACGGCGTGCGTCTGTGCAAGGCTGTGCGCTACCGCTACGCCAACGCCGACATGGATGAGCTGGAGGATTGCCTCAAGCGAGCTCAGGCGCAGCGTTTCCGCGTCATAGTAACCGACGGCGTGTTCTCGATGGACGGCAACGCCGCTCCTTTGGACAAGATCTGCGCATTGGCCAAGCAATACGACGCCTTGGTGATGGTAGACGAGTGCCACTCGGCAGGCGTGCTGGGCAAGACGGGCCGCGGCATCACCGAACTTTACGATCTGCGCGGCGAGGTGGATATACTGACGGGCACCCTCGGCAAGGCTTTCGGAGGCGCGGTGGGCGGATTCACCACGGGACGCAAGGAGATCATCGACATGCTGCGTCAGCGTTCGCGTCCCTATCTCTTCTCCAATTCGCTGCCCCCCGCAGTCGTGGGCGCCGGCATCGAGATGTTCAAGATGTTGGCCGAGAGCGACGAACTGCACGATCGTCTGGCCGCCAACGTCGAGTACTTCCGTTCGAAGATGATCGCCGCGGGATTCGACATCAAGCCTACCCAGTCGGCCATCTGCGCCGTGATGCTCTACGACGCCAAGCTGTCGCAGGACTTCGCGGCACGCTTGCAGGACGAGGGCGTATTCGTCACGGGATTCTACTATCCCGTCGTTCCCAAGGGCCAGGCACGTATTCGCGTGCAGGTTTCGGCAGGCCACACCGCTGAGCAGCTCGACCGCTGCGTGGAGGCTTTCGTTAAAATCGGCAAGGAGCTTGGAGTATTGAAATAAAATAATTGTACTATGGCAAAAACGACATTGGATTCTACGGATAAAAAGATACTTCGTTTTCTGATAAAGAACGCACGCACGCCATTTCTCGAGATAGCCCGCGAATGCGGAATATCGGGTGCGGCCATTCACCAACGCATAAAAAAACTGGAGGATATGGGCGTGATTCAAGGCAGTCGTCTGGTGGTCGTTCCCAAATCGCTGGGATTCGACGTATGCGCGTTCATCAGCATTCGAGTGTCGGACATTACGCGGCAGGAGGATACCGTGCAACAGCTCAAAAAGATTCCCGAGATCGTGGAATGCCACTACATAACAGGTTCGTACAACCTGATGGTGAAACTCTATTGCATCGACAACGAACATCTGATGCGCACCATTTTCGACCACATCCTGCACGTGCAGGGAGTGTCGAGTACTCAGACATACATCTCGCTCAACGAATCGTTCCAGCGCGAGATTTACGTCGATTGTCTCAACTGACCCGACCGAGACGGCAAAGCGGGGAGGACATAAGATCTTCCCCGCTTTTCGTATGCCTATCTTATCAGTACCACCCGTTCTCGGGGCAGCTGACGCCCCTCGGGCAGGGTTATCCTCAGCACATGGTCCGTCGCGACTCCCTCATCGCCTTTCATGGCAGGTATCCACTCGGGAGCCTCCGACAACGCTTTGGTGATGCGGCGCAGAAGCCGTCGGTCGGTAGCTTCGAGCACATCCTTCACCTTCACCGAACCGTCGGCTGCGACGGTGAACGATATTATGACCCGCGCCACGGGATCGGAATCGTCCCACTTCACCCGATCGGCTATGTAACGACTGAATTTCATCGGTTCGCCATCCGCCTCGAAACGTGCGGGAGTGTCGTAACGCAACGTCACCAATATCACCCCGTTGGCTGCTCGGTCGCCGTATTCTGCCACGGTGCGCTCGTCGGCAGGCAGCAACTCGTTGGACACTATGTCGGCGGGATCTATCTCCTTGACATCCTCTTCGCTCATGCGCACTCCGTTCACGATGTATATGGGTGTGCGATCGGCACGCGGGTTCTGAGCGACAGCCCCGTACGGGGCCGCCGACCATGCCGCCGACACGAGCGTCGCGACGGCGAACGAACGGAGCCTCCGCAGAGGTATGCGGAGAGAGGCAATGCGAACGAATGTTTCGAAAACGATTCTCATGGTTTACAGTTTAAAGTTATAATCCACGCCGAACACATGGTTGCACCGCTTCACGAGCGACCACTCCTTCATGGCGCCGCTACCCGCTTTGTAGCGGGCGCGATACTCGCGGTTGAAATGCACCATATAATAAAAATCCAATCTGTTGCGTCTGTCGATCTTGTACTCCGTGCCGAATGCCAACCGCACGCGATTGATGTAGTTGTCGTGCGAAAATGCGTCGGTTTTGAAGTTGCCGACAGGGGCGGGGGCATTCAGTGTAACGTATAGTTCGGCATAAACGTAGGGTTCCCAGTGCGAACGACGTATGTCGTAGGCGACTTTAAATCGCGAACGCAGCGTGACCAGCGGATCGGGCTTCTCGTATCGGTTCACCGAGTCGCTGCGGAATCGCATGCGCACCCTTTCGCGCAGCGACAGTTTCACGCGCCCCGCGCGATAAAGCCCCGTCACGTCGAAATTGACGCGATGGCGAATATCCCAGCCGTCGATCGGATCGCGGTCGTTCACCAGGCAGTATTCGGCCCCCAGCTTTAGGAACGGGATGGGTTTGTAGTTCACGCCGAGGCTCGAAACCACCTTCTCCACCGATCCGAAATTGTCGCAGAGACGCAATTGCTCGCTCCATCCGATGCTTACGCTCCGTCCTATCGGAACGGTCAGTCCCGCACGGAAACGCCCCTGCACGTCGCTTGCCGAACTCTCGGACAACGGCAAACTCTGGGCCGCGGCGGCAACGGCTGCCGCCGAAGCGATCAAAAGTGTGAGGATTTTCTTCATATGTGGTTTGTTTATTATCATTTGTTAACGATGCGACCGATGCGACCGATGCGACCGACTGCCGACCATGTGCCGGCACGAATCTCTACTCCACGAATCGGTCGGCCTTGGTCAGCATGCCGATACTGTCGCTCTCGCCCTCGTGCAATTTGTAATAGACCTTCACGAAAGCCACGTCGCGCAAGAAATCCACGTGTCCCACCTCCACCTTGTCGATCTTCAGTCCGAGACGCTGCTCCAGATCGGCCGTCAATTCGTCGCGACGTTCGGGCACGATCAGCTCGATGCGCTCGTAAAGCACCAGTTTGGCCGATGTGTGACGCAGCAACAGACGTCTCTCCATAATCCACAGCAGTCCGAGAATCATCGCGTCGGCCGCCACGAGTTCGGCATACGAAATATTCAGGGCCAGACCGTTTATCACCGCCGTCGAAATGATGATGAACAGATATGTCATTTCGCGTATGGGCACCGTTTCGGTTCGGTAGCGTATCACGCCGAATATGGCGAACAGTCCCAGCGTGAGGCCTATCTGCAACTTCACGTTCTCCATCAGGAATATGAGCAAAAACATGGCCGAGCTGAACAGCATGAACGTCAGCACATAATCGCGGCGACCGCTCTTGCGGTAGTAGCAGAAACGCACTATGAGCCACGATACCAGCAGGTTGAAAGCGAAGCGCATCAGCAGGTGGATGAGATTCTGCGTGTCGCACAACGGTACCCCGAGAAAACTTATCTGCGAGGTGATGTCGTAGCCGAACTCTTCGGCTATCGAGGGGTCGAAATCCTGAAAATCCTGAATCATGCGTTATTCGTTTTACCGTTTATCGTTTTTATTATGCGTCGTATCTTTGCCTTGAAACGATTGCTCTTCACCCGAGGATTCGACAATGCCGTGCCGATGCAATATTTGCTGACCTTCAGGGGGCGTATGCGCAACCTCCCGAGAATCCGTTTCATGGGCGACGGGGCCATGCCGTTCTGCTTCAGTTCCACGATGACCATCCCGCCCACGGAGACGGTCGCTCCGCAGTCGCCCGCGGCGACCGACAACGCACCGTCGGCAATGCCCGACGTGCAACGGTTTCTCGCGCCGTCAGCTCCGCCGCGGGCACGCACGTCGGTAAACGTCAGATTCCAGTCTATGGTAAGCCGTTCGGTACGCGCGTGATTCACCAGCGTTATCCGCTCGAAATTGGTCGCGAGGGCAGGCGTTATCAATTCGGGAGGGTAGTTCGCTTTCGCCCGCAGAAACTCGGCCGCATCGGCATTGCGAGTCACCGCGGCGACGTCGGCGAAATCGATACGCATGCGGCGTTTTTTCGTCCGCCCCTTATTGGTCTTGTTCTTCACCTCTACGAAACTCACTCCCGACTCGACATAGGTGCGAGTGCGTATCTTCTGCCGCGCGAGCTTGCGATCGTGGTGCGACATATACATCCGTCTGTCGTCCGTATCGTAGTAGAGGGTCTCGTAACGGCATGCACGGCATTCGCCTATCGTCTGCACCGAATAGTCGTCCGCAGCCATGCGCAACATCTCCAGACACTGCTCCTCGCTGAGCACATACTTCGTGTCGACGCGATTCATCAGCTTTACGGCCGACATCTCGTCGAGACTCAGGGTCGGCATGTGCCGCCACAGCGTCAGGGTGTTAAGTTGTTCGAAGGTCATGACGGAAAATTTCGAATAGGACGCCGACGGACGAACGTCGCCATTACGATCGGATCAATCCTCGAATACGTATTCGAAGACCTTCACCGTATAGAGTTTGCCGTTGGGCAGATAATTATATTGCTTGCGCTTGGTGCCGTCGTCGTTGTATTCGTACTTGCGTATGCGCATCGGTTTGTTACGCTCGTCGTACACCACCTCGCGCACTACCATATCAGTTTCGGGATCGTATTCGCACGTGACGCGCTTCGTTTGTCCGAACTGGTTGTATTCGATCTCCTCGATTTTTCGACCCTGCGAGTCGTAAACGGTCACATGGTCGAGCCAACGGCTTTTCTTGGCAGAATCGGTATTCCACTCCTTAACGGTTAGATTCTTGCGTTTGGCGCGCTTCGCCAGCGTCTCGGGACTCAACGCCTGCGCGGCAAGTCCCTGCGCGAAAAGAATCGCCGCAGCGATCGTAAGAAGTCGTTTCATAACGGTTCGGATTAGTGTGGAATGTGTTTTTCTTCGCACCGTCGTCGGCCTGCGATCGACGGTAACCGCATACAAATTTAATATTATTTCCCGAAAAACATCATAATCGCGAATATTTTACGCCTTGCGGCGAATCATATCCCCGTCATTGTTCGCCGTAATGAAAACGTATGTTGAAAAGCAAACGGAATCAGAACAGATATTTATCGCTCTTTATGCGGTCGAAGAGCATGCGTACGTCGCGCCAAACCTCGCTGCCGAGCGTGGTGCCCACGATCTCGATGACTTTGCCCGCCGCGACGGCTCCCAGTGTGCCGCACTGACGCAGCGACAGGTCGTCGCACAGTCCCGCGAGGAATCCGGCAGCATAGAAGTCGCCCGCGCCCGTGGTGTCGACGCGCTTGGCGGCAGCCATGATGCCGACGTGCACCACCTCGCTCGCGCGTTTTATCAATGCGCCCTTCATGCCGATCTTCACGACCGCCAGATCGCATATTTCCGATATGGCCTGCAAAGCGTTGATAGGCTCGCGCTCGCCCGTGAATGCCACGGCTTCGTCCTCGTTGGCGAACACCATGTCGACGTGGCGCGCGATGAGATCGTGCAGGAAATCGCGGTTTTCGGCCACCACGTTGAAGCTTGCCATGTCGATGGCCACTTGCAAACCCGCAGCCTTGGCTTCGGACGCCGCCTTGCGTATGAGTTCGCGGTTCTGCACCAGATAGCCCTCGATGTAGAGACAGTCGTAGCCGTTCAGAAGCTCGCGGTCGACTTGGTCGGGAGTCATCTCCAACGCAGCTCCGAGGTGGGTGAGCATGGTGCGTTCGCCGTCGGGCGAGACCAGCGATATGCACTTGCCCGAACGTCCCTCGCCGCGGAATATGTGCGGCTCGATATTCAGATTGCGCAGCGCCTGCTCGAAAAAGTCGCCCGTGGTGTCGCGTCCGACCTCGCCGATGAATCCCGTTTCGCATCCCATCGACGCCAGCGCGCGGATGGTGTTGTCGGCCGATCCGCCCAGCGAGAGCGAATAAGGCTGCCCCGCCACGGCTTTCGACACTTCGGTTTGCAGATCGGCATCCACCAGATTCATCGAACCTTTGGCCAGTCCGTATTCGGTCAACACGCTGTCGTCCGACAGGTTGACCAGCATGTCGGTAAGGGCATTTCCCATGCCCGCGATTTTCTTCATCGGAAACAGTAGGGTTAGGCCTGCAAAGGCTATATTGACAATATCTTCACTATGTCGAGATCCTTCAGATCGAGTTGCGACGTATGCGCCACGGCCTTCTTGAACGGTACGTAGACCAGTTCGCCGTTCTTTATGCCGATCATGACGTTACGCTGGCCCTCGGTCAGAGCCTCTATGGCCGTGGCTCCCATCTTCGATGCGAGAATACGATCCTTCGCCGTGGGCGAACCGCCGCGCTGAAGGTGTCCGAGAATGGTCACGCGGGCGTCGAACTCGGGAAACTCCTTTTTGATGCGCTCGGCCAGTCCGAGCGCACCGCCCGTCGAAGGATTCTCAGCGACGAGGACGATCGCCGAATTTTTGCTCTTGCGGAACCCGTTGTGAATCAGATCGGCCAACTGGTCGACCTCGGTTTCGCGCTCGGGGATGATGGCGGCCTCGGCGCCCGATGCGATAGCGCCGTTAAGAGCCAGATAACCCGCCGTGTGCCCCATCACCTCGACGAAAAAGAGGCGTTCGTGGCTGGTCGCCGTGTCGCGCAACTTATCGACGGCTTCGATTATGGTGTTGAGTGCGGTATCGTAACCTATGGTCTCGTCGGTGCCGTCCAGATCGTTATCGATGGTTCCGGGCAACCCCACGATGGGGACGTCGAATTCGTCGGCGAAAGTCTGCGCTCCCGTCAGCGATCCGTCGCCGCCGATGACCACCAGCGCGTCGATACCTGCGGCCTTCATGTTCTCGTAGGCCTGGCGACGGCCCTCCTCGGTGCGGAACTCCTTGCTGCGCGCCGTTTTGAGAATAGTGCCGCCCTGCTGTATGATGTTGCTGACGCTCTGCGATTTGAACTCCACTATCTCGTTGGTCACCAGACCGTGGTAACCGCGCATGATACCCTTGACCTTGTAGCCGTTGTAGATGGCGGTTCGCGTCACCGCGCGGATGGCCGCATTCATACCCGGAGCGTCGCCGCCCGAGGTGAGAACTCCGATACATTTAATTGCCATAATCGAAAATGCTTAATGATTCCTTACAAAGGTAAGTATTTTTCGAAATACGGCAAAAAAAGCGGCGCCCCGCAATGGAACGCCGCCTCAGCCGTCGGGCCGAGAGAGTATTAATAACCCGGGTTCTGAACCAGATTGGGGTTGATGTTGATCTGATCTTGCGGAATGGCCAGCCAGTAGTTGCGCGGCGTCTCGAAAGTAATCACCTGAGCGCCCTCGTAAACGTCGGTCACCTTGTAGAACTCCTCGGCGGTCTGACCTGCGAGGTTCCAGCCCTGAGCCGACTTGCCCAGGTAGTCGCCCGCGATCTTCCAACGGCGCAGGTCGTGATACCAGCGGCCTTCGAACATGAACTCGATCATGCGCTCCTGACGGATGACCTTCACCAGTTCGTCGCCGCTCGGGATGCCGCCCACCTTGGCCCACGATGTCTCGAAGTTGGGCAGACCCGCACGGTTGCGTACCTTGTTGAGGTAGGCGAGTCCCTTTGCGCTGAGCGTACCCGTGTACTCGGCCTCGGCCTCGGCATAGTTGAGGTAAGGCTCGGCGAAACGGATGTAGGGATAAGAGAATTTGTTATAGGTGAACGATTTGCTCGAAACGGTATACGAATCGGCCTTCGAGATCCACTTCTTCACGTAATATCCCGTGCAGCTCTGATACTCGTTGGTGTTGTTGCCGTCGTTCTGCTGCTCCTCGCCGCGGCGACATTTCAGAATGATGGTTTTGCCGTTTATGTCGTACTCGCCGCGGTCGTAACCTATCGAGGCATAGAAACGGGGCTCGCGATTGTGGTGCAGCATGACGGTCTCGCCTGCCTCGTCGAGCCGGTAGAGATCGATATCCTTCGTTTCGGGATCGACGTCCATAGGCAGACCGTTCTTCGAGAGATAGATTTGGGCGGCTGCCAACGTCGGTACGAAATAGCCGCGGAATCCGTCCGCACTGTAAGACGAATAGCCTACGCGCGGAGCCATGTTCTTGGCATTGTAGCTGATTTGGCTCTGGTTATTGTACGAGAAGAGGTGCTCTTCGCTGTTGTAGAACTGCGACGAACCGTCATTGCCGATAAATGCGGCACGGTAGTTATTGTAACCTCTCTCGAACTCGTCGTCGCCCTTGTCGCTCAATTCGAAGAGCTTGAATCCGTCGGCTTCACCCTGCACGATGGCCTCCTCGGCGGCGTCCATAGCCTTTTTCCACAGCTCCTTGTCGTAGGTCTGCGAAATGAGGTGCGTTCCGTCGGGGTTGGTGAAGTCGCCGTACCATTCCGAGTTGCCGTTCATCTGGGGCGATGCCGCGAAGAGCCAGGCGCGGGCCTTAAGAGCCTTGGCCAAGGTCTTGGTGGCACGGCCGTAGTAGAGCGGATCCTGAACTTCGGGCAGATATTTGGCCGCCTCGTCGTACATGTCCGAAATGAACTGCGTGCACTCCAGATATGTCGATCGGGGAACGTTCAGATTCTCGTCCTGCGACAATTCGTGAGTGACCAGAATGATGGGACCGTAATACTCCAGCAGCGTCTGGTGAAGATATGCGATGGCCCAGTAAGCCTCGCCCTTCCACATGTTTTTCTCCTCGTCGGTGGCATCGGGCACCTTGTCGGCGTTGGCGATCAGGTTGTAGGCGTTGCGGATGCCCTCCCACATGCGGTAGTCGGTCAGCGCGCCTGCGGGATACGAAGTCGCGCCCTGCGACCACATGGCCACGTAGGTGTTCGAAGGGCTCTCGTAATTGTTATATACCAAGCTCTTCCATTTGAAATAACGGACCGAGCCGAAGAATCCCGACATCATGTCGCCGTTGCATATCTCGAGCGACGACTGGAAATAATAGCGGTTGGGCATGTACCAGTAGAGCGAACAAGCGAATTTGTCCGTCTGTATGTGGGTCTTGTAGAGGTCGTCGATGGTCGCCTTACCCTCGGGAATCACGTCGAGGAAGTTGCACGAGACGAGGCTCAACGACAACGCTAACGATATAAATATTTTTTTCATTGTTCCGTTTCGATTAGAAGTGATACTGAAGACCTATCTTGACCGTGCGCTGGAGCGGGTACGAGAGACCGTTGCCGTTGCCCTTTTCGGGATCCCAGCAATCGAACGGCGAGATGGTGAAGAGGTTGCTGCCGGCGGCATAGATGCGGAAATTCCGTATCGACCAGCCCAGCTCGATGCTCTTCAGACGCAGGTAGTTCGACTTGCGCAGATAGTAGGTCGAGGCCTGAGTGTTGTTGTCGCTCGTGATCGAGGTCAGACGCGGATACTCGGCATCGGCGCGGTTGTTGTCCCACGACCAGTGGTTGTCGGCGATGTACTGCGTGATACCGAATCCCGAGTTCGACGAAGTGGCGAACGGATGGTGGTTGTACATGCGCAACTGCACGTTGCCCGTACCTTGGAACATGAACGAGAAATCCCACGCCTTGTATTTCACGTTACCGCCGAAACCGTACTGTATCTCGGGAATGTAGGGCGTGTCGTCCCACACGTAGTCGTTGGCGTCGATCACATTGTCGCCGTTGATATCCTTGTATTTGATATCGCCCACCGAGTAGGTGCCGAAGCGCTGTTCGGGGCTTGAGTCGATCTCCTCCTGCGAAGTGAACAGTCCCTCGGCCACGAGTACGTTGTGAGCCTGCATGGGATGGCCGATCTTCGAGAGGTGCTTGTTCTTCTCGGGATACTCGGGCTCGTCCATGGCCTTCACCTCGTTGTGGGCGTAGGTGAACGTTCCGCGGACTCCTACGGTGAGATTCTCGTTTACCACCTTGTTATAGCTTGCCGAGATGTCGACTCCTCGGTTATCGACCTCGCCGAGGTTGGCATAAGGCACTGTGGCACCCATACCTGCCGTGGCCGAGAGCGAATTGCGCTGCATGAAGATGTTGTAGCGGTGCTCGGTGAAGTAGTCCACGGCCAGAGTGAGCGAGTGGAACAGCTCCAGGTCGACACCCACATTCATCTTGTTGGCGATCTCCCAGGTGGCATCGGCATTACCGTAGGTGCTGATGTAACCCGCACCCTTGAAAGCGAAGTTGTTGCCGAAGTAGTAGCCGCGGTTGCCCATGTTCACGGAGGTGAGGTAGGGGAAACGGATACTCAGGGCGTCGTTACCCACCTGACCGTACGATCCGCGCAATTTGAGGTTGCTCACCACCTCTTTCAGCGGCGCGAAGAACTTCTCGTTCGAGATGTTCCAACCCAAAGCCGCCGAGGGGAAGAATCCGAAGCGCTTGCCCGAAGCGAAGTTCTCCGAACCGTTGTAACCGAAGTTGCCCTCGATGTAGTAGCGGCGATCGTAGTTGTAGGTGACGCGGCCCGCCAGACCCTGCTCGCGGAATGGCAGCAACTGCTCCTCCGACGATCCGGTGGCGTTGTTCACCTTCTCCTTCATGTGGTATACGAAGTCGGCGCCCACGTCGTGCTTGCCGAATTTGCGCGAATACTTCACCGAAGCCTGCAACGACCACTCGTGATAGCCGCTGTGACCCACGCTGCTGGTGAGGTAGGTGTTACCCTCGGTGCCGATGGTCGACGACGTGTAGTTGAAAGTGCCGTCGTCGTTCATCACCCAGTCGTCGTCCACACGGAAATAGTAGGGTGTCATGTAACGGTTGGTCGCTGCGTAAGAGTAGTTGTAGAACGACACCAGCGCATTGGCCGACAGACCCTTGGTAACCATGTCGAGATTCTGATCCACGGTGAATGCCGCGGTCATGTACGAGTAGAAACGCTTCTTGTAACCTGCACTCATGCGGGCATAGGGGTTCAGCTCGGTCGAACCCGTATCCCACGAGTTGTTGTTACCGTAACGCACGAACGTGTCGCCGTCCTCGGCCGGCAGCACCGCGGGGAAACGCGCGGGGTTGGCACGCATCACCCAATAGAACAGGTCGCTGGTCGACTCGTAGGGAGTGTTGTTGTATTGCAGCTGAGTGTTGAGTTTGAGCGAAACCTTGGTCGTCTTGGTCATCATGGCCGACACGTTGCTCTGGAACAGATACTTCTGGTTGTTCATCGTAATGTCGAGCGGAGTCTCCTTCGGCTTCTTCAGAATACCGTTCTCGTTGAAAATCGAGGCGTTGAGGAAGTAGTTCACTCGCTGACCGCCGCCACGCATCGAGACGTTGAAACGCTGGTTGACGGCGAAGTTCTTGAACAACATGCTGTACCAGTCGTTGTCGGGGAATACGTAAGGGTTCAGATGAGCGCGCGTGCCCTCGATCTTCTCCGACGAATAGAACGGCACGTACTGCGTGCCGGTGGCGCGCGCCTCGTTATACTTGGCCTCGTTGAAAAGCTCCATGTAGGTCACCGCGTCGGCCACGTCCTGCACCTTGGTAGGCATCGAGAATGTGTTGTCGACGCTTACGTTCACCGACAGCTTCTCCGAGTTGCGGCCCTCCTTGGTAGTGATGATTATGACGCCGTTTGCTCCGCGCGAACCGTACAATGCGGTGGCGGTGGCATCCTTCAGCACCGAGAACGACTCGATAGATTCGGGCGGGATGTTGCCCAACATGGTAGAGGTGATCTCCACGCCGTCGAGCACCAGCAAGGCGCCCGTGTTCGATCCGAAGGTCGAGATACCGCGCACATAGAAATTGGCGCTGTCGTAACCCGGTTCGCCCGAGCTTTGAGTGGCGATCACGCCCGCGATGTTACCCGCGAAACCCGTGGTGAGGTTACTCGAGGTCACCACCAGTTCGCTCGGTTTCACCGACTGCACGGCACCCACCAGCGACTCCTTCTTCTGGGTACCGAATCCCACCACGACCACTTCGTCGATCTTGGTCTGCTGCTCGATCATGGTCACCAGCGTGAACAGATAGGGATCGCCCACCGAGATCTCCTTGGGATCGTAACCTATCATTTCGAAAACTATGGTCTTGGCATCGGCGGGCACCTTGATCGAATATGCTCCGTTCACGTCCGATGAAACGCCGACTGCGGGATTCTCCTTCACATAGACCGAAACGCCGACCAACGGTTTGTTGTCGCTCGATCCGATGATGAGACCCTTCAGAACCCCTTTTTCGTTTCGGTCCTGCGGCTCTGCGACAGTCGCCGATTTCGACGGCTTCGCGGTCCGATCCTTCGCTTCGGCGGCAAA
This sequence comes from uncultured Alistipes sp., assembly GCA_958449275.1. GTDB lineage: Bacteria > Bacteroidota > Bacteroidia > Bacteroidales > Rikenellaceae > Alistipes. The sequence continues at coordinate 46,137 of CAUDHE010000002.1, forward strand.
TGCCGTGCGAGCACCTGCCCCGACCAGAATGCTCGCGCCCAGCATCAGCGCCGCAAGGCGCCGAACCGAAAAACGAGACACTCGTTCAAAGAAAAAATTCCTCATAGGTTGAATGTTGATAATGATTAATAAATGTTATGTCGTTTTCCGTTCGCACCCGTGCCGATCGCGGCCGATACCGCGAGGATGCGACGCAGCGTGCGATGTCCCGTCGGGGGACGCCGCGCCGATGTCACGATACGTATCGGTATCGCCTGACGGAGCAAGAGTGTTTTCGTTAATGATTTTTCCCGTGGGGGGGGGGTACGACGCTACGCACCCTTTCGCAGAGAGATTTGTCGCCGCATGTCGCCTTCGGAACGACGGCAGTGCGAATGTCACGGGCAGTAGTCATACGGTACTTCACAGTTTTGGCGATCGCAACTCGGTCGATCATCGTCGCGGCGACGCGCATCGAACAATCGATCACCGTTTTAATGGTTGCAATACTGTTGTATTGCAAAAGGTCGGGCTTTCAATTCGAAACAAAATTATGTATATTTCAAAATATATCCAAATATTTTATCGAAAAAATTCCACGCGGCTTAAAAAACGCGCAATGCCACAAAAATCAAGCAGATATTAAAAAAAATTCATAACAAAAACGGGCCGGGGACAAGGTTCGGGAGGGATCGTCCGTCCGACACGCTCCATACGCTCTCGCGAGCGAATCCCGTCCGCGCCCGACGGCGGCAGATCGCAACGCGACTTTTACGCTTTTCGAAACACAAACGCCGTACGGACGATATCTGCAGAGCGTCTTCGATAAGCCCGTTAACAAGCCATCGATAAGACTGCCGTGACATCGGCAGTCTTATCGATGGTTATGCGGCCCGAATGCGGTTAGATCTCCGCCGTCAGAACCACGGGATAGTGATCCGAAATGTAGGGTGCGCCGTAATTCTTGTCGCACAGTACGGCGAACGACTGCGCATCGGCATTGCGGAAGAATATGTGGTCGATCACCACGTCGTTCGCGCGTCCCCAGTCGTTGAACGTACCTCGGGGATCGCTCTGCGGGGCTTCGGCGCGGGCGTCGCGCATGACGGCCTTGAGCGGTTCGAAGATCGGCTCGTCGGTGGTGGAGTTGAAATCGGCCGTCAGAAAGAGCGGCATGCCCTCGGGAACCGATTCGCCCATACGCTTCACGATGAGTTTCAACGCTTCGGCGCGGGCCGTGGGGCCCACGTGGTCGAGATGGGTGTTGAAATAGGCGAACTCCTTGCCCGAATCTTTCATGCGCATCAAGGCCCATGTGCAGGTACGCTTGCATGCGCCGTCCCAGCCCTTCGACACCTCGTCGGGGGTCTCCGAAAGCCAGAAAGTGCCGCCGTCGAGCAGTTCCACGCGATCGGTGCGATAGTATATGGCCATTATCTCGCCCTCGGCTTTGCCGTCCTCGCGACCCACGCCTATGTGCTTGTAGTGAGGCAGATGCTCGTCGAGAAAGGCTATCTGGTCGGGACACCCTTCCTGAATGCCCATCACGTCGGGCTGTTCGTCGTTGACCATGTTGATCGAAGCCTGCTTGCGGTTACTCCAATAATTGTCGCCGTCGGCCGCGGGAGATCCGCTCATGCGAATGTTGTAAGAGATGACCTTGATCGGGCTGTCCGCGCCTTTTTCCGTGCAACCGATCGCGGCGCACGCAATGGCGGCGCAGATCGAAAAGAGTAGAAGTTTCTTCATATGGATTATGTTTTATTTGTATCCGTTGCTTATCAGCGTCAGGAATTCCTCGCGCGTGCGCGTGTCTTTAAGAAATACGCCCGTGAAGGCCGAGGTCGTAGTGGCCGACCCCAATTTCTCGACGCCGCGCATCTGCATGCACATGTGGCTCGCCTCTATGACCACCGCCACGCCTATGGGGTCGAGGGCCTGCTGTATGCAGTCGCGGATCTGCACCGTCAGACGCTCCTGCACCTGCAAACGGCGGGCGTAACACTCCACCACGCGTGCGATCTTCGAGAGCCCCGTGATGCGGCCGTTCGGAATGTAGGCCACGTGCGCCTTGCCGACGAACGGCATCATGTGGTGCTCGCACATCGAGAAGAGTTCGATGTTCTTCACCAGAACCATCTGCTTGTACTCCTCGCGGAATATGGCCGAATTGATTATCTGCACGGGGTCCTCGGCATAACCCTTGGTGACGAACGACATGGCTTTCGCCACGCGTTCGGGGGTCTTGACCAACCCTTCGCGCTCGGGATCCTCGCCCAAAAGCGTCAGGATCTCGCGATAGTGATATGCGAGGCGTTCGATACGATCGCCGTCGTAACTCTCCTCGCGTCGGTAATTTGCGTTCTGTTCCGTCATAATGCGACAAAGTTAGCGCGTGTCGAGCGAAAATGCAACTCCGCGGGCCGCTTGTTGCTGTCACGACACGATATATTCGTTTCCGCACGCGGCGATATGCGAAATACGCGAATCGACAAACACCGTAAAAAATCCCGCCTCGCGTTCGGCAGGGCGGGATTCGATTTTCGGCATCGGACCGACGCTATTGGCGTATCCACGAAAGCAGCTCCTTGAACGACGGTTTTTTACCGTGCATGAAGATGCCCACACGGTATATCTTTCCCGCGGCCCACGCCATGCCCGCCACCGAGGTGTAGAGCAGCACGAGCGACAGCACTATCTGCCATGCCGCGATATCGAACGGTATGCGTGCCATCATCACCACGGGCGATGTGAACGGAATCATCGAGGCCCACACGGCCAGCGACGAGTTGGGATCGTTGAATACCGACATGGCCAGTATGATGGCCAGAATTATGGGAATGGTTACGGGCGTCTGCAACTGCTGGGCATCCTGAATCGAGTCGACGCTCGAACCCACGGCGGCGAACATGGCCGAATAGAACAGGAATCCGCCCACGAGGAACAGCAGCAGCCAAACGAACATCATCACTATGCGCACGGGGTCGGTGGCCAGCGACACGGCCGACAGTATGTCGGAGTCCATACCGGCCTCGGCCGAGGTGATGGCGCCGCTCTGCACGGCCTCGACGCTCTGCATCACATCGTCGGGCATGACGGCGGGCAGCACCACGGCGCCCACGCCGCACACCAGCACGGCCCAGATGGCGATCTGTGCCACGGCCACCGACGCCACGCCGAGTATCTTGCCCATCATGAGCTGGAACGGCGGCACGCTCGACACCAGCACGTCGAGCACGCGGCTGCCCTTCTCCTCTATCACCGAAGTCATGACCATCGAACCGTAGATGATAAGGAACATGTAGAGCATCATGCCCAGCACGATTCCCATCATGTAGGCTGCGCCCGACGAGGTGGCCTCCTTCTCTTCGCCGTCGGCCGCCAGATCGTTGCGATAGGTGGTGAGTGTCACCGAAGCCTTCACGTCTTTCATTATCTGCTCCAGATTGTCGATGTCGTAACGCTTCAGACGCTCGCGCTCGATGATCTTCTCCATCTGCGACGAGATGGAACTCTCGAGCGACATGGACGACGACGAATTGGTGTAGAGTTTGACGTTCGACGGATTGTCGACAATGTCGTCGCCTATCCACAGCACGCCGAAACGGTCGGTGCGGCTGCGGGCCTCCTCGGTCGTGAGGTCCGACGTCTCGAACACCACATCGTCGTCGCCCGTGAGCTGCGGCGCCACTATCCCGCTTCGGTCGATCACCAGCAGTGTCTTGGTCTCGCCCTTGGCGAAGATCATCATCAAGGTGGGGGCCGCCATCATGGCTATCATGAGTACCGGCATTAGTATGGTGGTGATGATGAACGACTTCTTGCGTACTCGCTCGTTGAATTCGCGAGCTATGATTATGTTTATCTTATTCATATTTTCGGGTGATTACATAGTTAATTATAACGTTCCCTCCACGGCGCGGATGAATATGTCGTTCATGCTCGGCATCACTTCGCTGAACGAACGCAACTCGACGGCGCCGTTCACGGCCGTCACCGTATCGCGCACCGTCGTGTCGGGCTTCAGACGCAGACGCATGGTGCGATAAGGCGTGTCGGCTGGTTCCGCCGTGCCGATTATGTCGGCCATAGGCTTCACGGCCGCGGTCAGCGTGGCGGCATCTCCGCCGTAGATCACCTCGAATATGTTTTCGCCGAAGCGGCGGCGGACCTCGTCGACCGAGCCCGAGAGTATGTTGTGCGATTTGTTGATAAGGGTGATGTGGTCGCATATCTCCTCCACGCTCGACATGTTGTGCGTTGAAAAGATCACGGTGGCGCCTTCGTCCCTCAGGCGCAGGATCTCCTGCTTGAGCAAATTGGCGTTTATGGGATCGAAGCCCGAGAACGGCTCGTCGAAGATCAGCAGCTTGGGTCGGTGCAACACCGTGGTGATGAACTGCACCTTTTGGGCCATGCCTTTCGAGAGATCCTCCACTTTGCGATTCCACCAGTCCTCGATGCCGAAACGTACGAACCACTCCTTCAGCCGCGTCACGGCCTCCTTGCGCGACAGCCCTTTCAGTCGGGCGAAGAATACTGCCTGCTCGCCCACCTTCATCTTCTTGTAGAGTCCGCGCTCTTCGGGCAGGTAGCCTATGTGGTAAATGTCCTCGTCGGTTATGGCGCGGCCGTCGAATACGGCTCGCCCCTCGTCGGGCAGCGTGATGCGGGTTATGACGCGTATGAGCGTTGTTTTGCCCGCGCCGTTGGGTCCCAGAAGACCGTAGATCGAGCCTCGGGGTACGGAGAGCGACACGTTGTCGAGCGCCGTATGGGCGGAATAACGTTTGGTGACGTTCTCTATTTGCAGAATGTCCATTTTATGTTCGGGATTTACGTGTGTAACAAACGGGTTCGTCAAACTAATAGTCGTCGAACGAAGCGTAAAATTACAAAAAAATGCGAAAAAAAACATATCCGACGGCCGAATCGACCGTCGGATATCGTATACTCGACGCGTAATTGCGTCCGTGTGCTCTAAAACGCCGATCAATACAATCCGCGCAACATGAGTTGGAAATATACGGGCTTGAGCATGTATACTTTCAGGATCCACGCCGCCCACTGCTCGCGCGACATGTCGAGCAGCGAGAAGGGGAACGTTATCTGCGGCTCCTTGTCGTAATCGAACTCGCACAGCAGCACGTGACCGTAATCGGTCACGATGGGACATGCGGCGTAGCCGTTGTATTTGGCCTCGGGAGCACGTCCCTCCATCAGCGACACGAGGTTCTCCACCGCCACGGGCAGCTGCTTGCGCACGGCGGCCGAGGTCTTGCTGGTGGGGATGCCCGCGCAGTCGCCCAAACATATGATATTGGAGTATGCGAGGTGAACGAGGGTCTCCTTGTCGGTCATGGCCCATCCGTCGGCGGCGAGTTTGCCCTCGGTCCAGCTCAGACCCGATTCGCGCACGAAGTCGGGAGCCGACTGGGGCGCCATGAAGTGCATGAAGTCGTAATCCTCGGTGAACGGGGTCACGATCTTCTCGTCGCCCGCCGTCTCCACGCGCTCGAAATAGGCGCGTTTGGCTGAGGTATCGATACCCTTCAGACGCACGTTCACATCCACGGGGATGTTGCGCTCCTTATATATCTCCTCCAGTCTCTTGGTGAAATAGGGCACGTCGTAGAGCTGCTTTTCGGCCGTGTAGTAATGCAGGTCGACATCATTCGTCCTGCCGTTCTTGCGGGCGTTGTCCCACGTCAGAAGGCATATCTTCTTGGGGGCGCCGCCGCACTTGTGCTTGGTGTAGGTGTCGCAGAATATTCCGCGGCCGCCCTTTTCGGCGAACTCCTTCATGGCGGGCCAGGTGAGCTGTGCGCCTTCGAAATCGTAGATGCTGTGGGCGTTGCCCTGACCCAGAGTCTCTTTGGTGATACCCTCGACCTCGTCCCAGTTGATCTGCGCGCCAGGGGCCAGCACCAGAAAATCGTAGTCGATCTTGCCGTTCGCGACCGTCTCCAGAGTGTTGGCGTCGGGGCGGATGATCTTCACGCAGTCCTTCACCCACTTTATGCCGGAAGGCATGCAGTCGGCCTGCGGTTTCCACACATCGTCGGCGCCGTAGACGCCGCCCGCTATGAGTGTGAACCCGGGCTGGTAGAACTGACGGTCGCTGGGGTCGATCAACGTGATGTCGGGATTCTTCAGTACGCGCTTCAGACGCGCCGCCATGCCGATACCCGCCGCGCCGCCGCCGACTATGACGATGCGTCCCTTGGCGTTGCTTTTGGCGGCATAGGCCTTGTCGGTTCCGAGAGCGAGGAATGCTCCCGCCACGGCCATGAGTTGCAGAAACTGGGCGCGCGAAATCACGCCGTCGCGTTCCATCTTCTTCAACTCCTTTTCAAAATCGAGGTTTTCCATAGTATACAGATTGTTATATCATTATCGTTTCGTTCACGGGCGGGCCGCACGATAGGACGAGCGTTGCGCCTGCGAGTCGCGGAGTCATGCGGTTCGCCGCCGTCGCAAAGGTAAATATTTTCGCGACAAAACCATATTTTCGGTCCGTTATTCCCGTCGTCGCAGACGTTCGCGCAACGTTCCCGCCCAGAATCCCGCGGCGAAAGGCAGTCCCAACACGATGAGCACGAGCAGAATGATCCATACGGCTATTTTTCCCGCGGCCGCCATGATGCGATCCATCGCCTGCGCCACGATACCGTCGGCTATGCTGCGGCCCTGCTCGATGGCCGCTTCGCGTTCGGCCGAAACGAATTGCTGTATTTCGTTGCGCTGTCGGTCTATCTGCCCGAAAGCGTTGTCGAGGCTGCGTTCCAGAGTGTGCATCATGGTCTCCACATGGACGTTGAACACGGCCAGCACCGTGTCGGAGATCTGCGGGATGTTCTCCATCACCGCCACTATGCGTTCGAAGTTGCGGTCGAGGCTGTCGAGCTGCGCCTGCACGGCTTGCGCGGTGCTGTCGCGCTCCCACTCTATCTCGACTATGTCTTTCGTCCACGACAAAGCGTTTATCGCCTGCCCCGTCTGGCCGCTCATGCGGTCGCTCATATCGGCCACCACGTCGGCTATCGACCCCGTGGCATACGATACCTCCTCGCCGTTCTCCTTCATGAACTCTATCCACGCCAGCGTGGTATTGGGCGACACCTCGCCTTCGCCCAACGGATTTTCGGCTATGTAACGCCGCACGTACTCGCGCATCAGGCGATAGCGTCCGCCGTCCAGCGCATCGTGCGCCACCGAGTCGACGCGCAGTGCCATGCGTCGCACCGCATCGCGGGCATAGTCGGAGAACGGACCGAACAGCATCGAATCGGGAGCGGTGTCGAACGACGTCTCCATGCGGCGGAACAATATCCACATGTCGGCCAAGGCCACGTCGGGAATACCCTGCATGGCGGCCGAGACGGCCGCTCGCGTGGCGCGTATTTTCCAACGTATGGCACGTATGCGTATCTTCGGATCATCCGATCGGGCTATGGAGTCGGCCGCCGCCGTCACCTCGTTGGCAAGCCCGTAGTAGAGTCCTCGCGTCATGACTCTTACGCGGGCCTCCGATTGCGGAAGCTCGGCGCCCGTGTCGAGCGACAATTTCAGCAGCGAACACCCCGTAAGGGCGAAGGTCAACGCCGCTGCCAACAATATTTCCGTACAGATTCGTTTCATTATCGCGGGTTTTCGGGTCGGTAGTGCCGAGGCCTTTACAGCCACTTCTTATATTTGAAAAACCAGAACGTCGCACCCGAGAACAGCAGCATCAATGCTATGGCGAACAGATATCCCAGCGGAAGAGTGTAGTCGCCTATGTCGAGCGTCCACTCCAGCTCGGGCATCGAACGGAAGTTCATGCCGTATATGCTGGCTATGAGCGTGGCGGGCAGGAATATGACGGCCGCCACCGAGAAGATCTTCACTATCTCGTTCTGCTCGATGTTGATAAGTCCGAGGGCCGAATCCTGAATGTAGTCGAGTCGCTGGAAACTGAAATCGGCGTGGTTGATGAGCGAGTTCACATCCTTGAGCATGAGTTGCAAACGCGGGTAGACATCGTTGGGAAAGCGCTCGCTTTTCAGGATGCTCGACAATATGCGCTGACGGTCGAAGATGTTCTCGCGCAACACCATCGTATTCTCCTGCAAGGCGTTGATACGATGTATGACGGCCTTGTCGATCGAATCCTCGGTTATGATGTCCTTGCTCAGCGAGGCCACCTGCTTGGCGACGAACTCCACCAAGTCGGCATCGAAATCGATACGCACCTCCAGCAGCGATATGAATATGTGGTAGCCCGTCGAATAGCCTCGGTAGTTCATCTGCAAACGCTTCTCGGCCTCGCGGAACGTGCGCGACTCGGAGTTGCGCACCGACACCAGCACACCCTCGTTCGAGATGATGAACGACACCGGCTCCACGGTAAACGAATCGCCCGCGGGTACGAAGAAGTTGGTGTTCGAGATGATGGAGTTCTCCGTTTCGGAGTATTTCGACGTCGACTCGATCTCCTCCACCTGCTGACGGGTCTGGAGGCTCTCCTCCATGAAGTTCTCGACGGCTTTCTGCTCCTTGATCGACGGCGAAAGCAGGTCGATCCACAGAATGTCGTCGTAACCCAACGTATCCAAAAGATCGGGTTCGGCGTTGCGGATTATCTTATTGTATTGCTTGAGATAGATGGTGATCATGGCTGCATTGTTTTACGGGTTGAACTCCTTGCGGGATAGTGACGGGCGCGCAACACGCCTCGCCGAGAGTTTCCGTCGCCTGCGGCGGTCACCCTCTTCAGCCCGGATTGGATCGGGGCGTCACCTTCAGACCCGCGTTCCAGAACTTATGCAGCGCCGCATGTTTCTCGGCGTTGAATACGAAATCGATGTTTTGCGTCAGATAGCCGTAAGCGTCGTAAGGCTTTTTGTCGAAGCCCTCCTCCGTTATGGCTTCCCATATCGACTCCACACCGAACGTCAGGGCATGTTGCAGAGCGTCGATCAGCTCGTAGGAGGTGCCTTTGCGGGCCACCCACACGGCGAAAGCGAAAGGCATGCCCGTATGCGCACGCCACTCCTCGGCCAAATCGTAGGAGTAGGCGAACAGCCCCTCGTGGTCGAACACCTTGTCGCCTATGAGCAGGAACGCGTCGCCTTCACGGGCGAAAGCCGGTTGCGTGTAGTCGGTCAGATCGTACCATTCGGGAGCGATTTTCCACTTCGATGCGGCCAGATACCCCGTAAGCTGCACCGACGTGCGCGAATGCGCATCGAGAAATATGCGGCGCACCTTCTCTATCGGAGTGTTGGACAACAGTACCACCGTGCGTACGGGCCCCGAAGCGCCTACGCAGTAATCGGTAATTATTTCGGTGGATTTCATTTGCGGAACCGCCGCCGAGGGAATCAGAGCTATGTCGGCCAAGCCTCGGGCGTAATTTTCGGCGCAATCGGCGGGAGGAGCGAGCAGGAGATCGGCGCGAAGACTACCTTCGTGCCTGATGCCGTAGATGAACGGTATCGTATTCAGATACGACACCGCCGCTATGCGTGGAATATTGACCATCGTCCATACGTTTCTCCTAATCGGTTTCATGTCAGTCGTTTCGCCCCGTTCGGCGAACTTCCGATCTGCAAAGATAACAAATCGTATGCAAAATAGCAAATAATATTTAGGTCCCCGCAACCCTGATTCATCCCGTCACCGAACGACTCGGCTCGGTGCGGCGCGGGATTTTTGCGGCTCGCCTATTCGAACGCTTCGCGGACTGGTTTGCCGCGCCATGCGTCGGGCGTGGCCGCGCCGAAAATGTAGGCGATGGTAGGCGCCGTGTCGTAGCGCATCACCGAAGCCGCAATTTCGTGGCCGCTCTTTACGCCGCGGCCGAAAAATATCAGCGGAGCCTCCATTTCCGCCATCGTGGTGCCGCCGTGTCCCGTTCCCGTGCCGCCGTGATCGGATACGATGACGAATATGGTGCCGTCGTACATGCCGACTCGCTTGGTCGTCGCCACGATTCGGGCCAGATGCGCATCCAGTTCGTGCATGCGATCCATGTAAGGCTCCGATCCCCAGCCGTATTTATGCCCCTCCGCATCGGGCGAATCGTAGATCACCATCGAAAACTCGGGCTTGTGCTCCGCGAGATAGGCGGTGAAGGCGTCGGTGATATCGTCGCTGCGGTTCTCGCCCGTCGGGATATGCTTGTGATATGTCGCGGCCTTGTTGTCTATCAGGTCGCCCTGCACATCCCATTCGTACATGACGCATATGTCCATGTCGGGATCGTGGTCGCGCAGGACCGTCAGTATGGTGGGGAATATGCCGTTTTTGCCGAGTTCCACCGACGGGAAATCGGGCTTTCGGCTTCCCCAAGTATTGAACCCGTGCATTTCTGGCCCTACGCCCATATACATCGAAGCCCAGTTGCAGGCGCTCGACGAGGGGAGAATGCTGCGGGCTTTCGCTGTCCATGCGCCTTCGTCGATCATCGTTTGCAGGGTCGGCATGTCGAGTTTGTCGAGCACATTGCCTGCCAAACCGTCGAAGCCGACCACGACCACGTGTTTTACGCCGCGTATGCCTCCTCGGTCGTTTCCGACGCAAGATACGAATAACGCGAATGCCGACAGAGCGATCAGAAAGAGTGCGGTCTTTTTCATGGGAAATGATTTTAGGGGTTATTTTTCGTATACAAATATAACCGAATCATTCGATTCGCGCAATCGCCGCATTGCGAAACCGGTAAAAAAAACGGTTGTCCGCACAATGGGACAACCGTTGATGCTTCGGCGCCGTGAGCCGTTATCGCATGGCGACGTCGGCCTGACCGATGAGACGGCCTTCGGTATAGAGCTCCACGCGATAGGTACCCGCGGTGAAGCCGCTGCCGTTGTAGAATATCTTGACGGGAAGATCGTCGTTCTGATAATCGACGTCGCGTTGCGCCGAGTATATCTTGGGTTCGCCTTCGAACGTGAACGACGCCGCATCGGGTGTCGACAGCACGTAGCCGTCGGGCGATGTGATGCAGACATATATGGTCTTGGCTCCCGGCTCGGCCAGTTCGTTGCCCGCCAGCACGAAGTTGACGCTCAGACGAGCCGCATTCTTCACTCGTGTGATCTCCTTGCTCTTGGCGTTGAGCGCCGCCATGGTTATGTTGCGGGCGCGGATTACCGAACCTACGCGCACCTTGTTGTTCAACTCCTCGGCACGCTCCTCGGCCATCTCTGCGCGCAACTGGGCGGTCGAAATCTCTTTCTTGTAGTTGATATTCTCTTTCACCAGCTTCTTGTTGAGGTTGTTGAGCGAGTCGATCTGACGTATGTAACCCTGCATCACGGTACGCAGCGTACCCACCTCTTTCTCATAAGCACGTATCTTGGCATAGTTGAGGCGACGCTCGTTCTTGAGCTGTTCCATCAGCTGGTTGGCCTCCTCGAGGTTGGCTGCGATGGAGTCGTTCTTGATCTTCAGGTCGTCGAACGAGACGATGAGACTGTCCAGATCGCCCTGAATCTTGTTGCGATCCTGTTCCAGAAGCACGTATTCGGCCTGCTGCTCGCGGTGTATGTTGAAGTAGAGCAACGACAATGCCACCAGTATGACTGCCAGAATTATGATTACTATACGGTAACCGCGCACGGCTTTGTTGTCCGTCTCCTGACGATCGTACTCGTCCTCGTACATCGAGTCGTCGTAATCGTTATATTCGTCTCTCATAAACTTAATGTTTTTGATATTTCAGGTCCAATCCTCGGCGGGGCTGCCGACGGCACGCCCGCTTTCTCTCGCAAAGATAAGTTATTTTTGCAAACTATGTACAAATTTGCACTTTTTCTCGCCCTCCCGCGGCAGGGCGAAACGCAAAATTTCGACATAAGGAGAAAAAATGGCTTGAATATTGAGCGGGAATCGACATAAAATGATATTTTTGCATTGTAAATATAAGGTATGCGCGGCCGCGCGCAATAAAAGCGTCGGTTTTTACGTTATCCGTACAGGAGATACCATACCGATACGTATCTCGCGCGAATCCTCGCATTCGATTTAACCTTAAACCTATGTGCGCTATGAAGAACTTGAAGAGTATTTTAGTCGCGACACTCACGGCACTGGCCGCGAGCGCATGCACGTCGGCCTATTATGGTTCGGCGGGCGATTACGACGATCTATACGCCACACACGACAGAGGAGCCATAGCCGACCGACAGCGCGCCCAAGCCGAGGCACGTCGCGCCGAAGCCGAGGCTCGCAAGGCCGAAGCGGAAGCGCGTCAGGCCGAATGGAATGCCCGAACGGCCGAGATACTTGCCGCTGCGGGCGGGATCGACGGCGTGACGGCAGCCGATTCGGACAATCGGATAATAATAGTCGAGGACGACTCGCCGCAGAGTTTCGTGGCCGACAGCTACGAAAGCGCCTATGCGCGCCGTCTGCGCGGATTCACCTCGCCCAACTACCGCATGCCGTCGAGCTACTTCAATTTGCGCTACGGAGGCAGCTACGCCTTCGCCACGGCCTACGACCCTGCGGTATACAACATAATGGTGTCGGGCGATCAGGTGTGGGTGGAGCCCAAGTACATCACCTCCATGTTCGGCACGTGGGGTGCGGCCAATGCCACGGCCATACTCTGCTCGCCGTGGTACTACGGCTGGAGTCATTACGACCCGTGGTACTATTCGTGGTGGGGATACCCCCGCTATTCGTGGTACGACTGGAATTGGAACATATGTTATGGATGGAATTACGGCTGGGGGTCCAACATTTGGTGGGGCTGGGGCGGACTCTATCGTCCGTGGCATTACCACCATTACGGCCCGGGCTGGGGAGGTCCTCACTGGGGACACGACCATTGGGGCTGGGGACCGCAGTACGGCGGCGGTGGCGGCGGTTACTGGAACCGCGGCGGCAGCTACTACGGTTCGCGCAACAACGACACCCGATTCCCGGGTGGAGGCAATTCGCGCCCCTCGCGCGGCAATTCGATAGTGAACCGCGGCTCGTCGACCTCGACGCCCTATCGCTCGCCCAACACGGGCAACTCTTACGGTACGCCGTCGCGCGGCAGCAACGCCGCCGCAAACATCCGTCAGGAGACTTCGGGTTCGCGAGGCCGAGGTACGGTCACCACCTCGACCACCACGAACCGCAACGACAACGGTTCGATGCGCAACCGCAACACGTTGGAAAACCGCACCACCACGCGCAACGACGACAGCTACCGCAACAACAGCAATTACAACAATAACAATTCGAGTTTCAATTCTAACCGCGGCACCTCGTCGTCTTCGTCGTTCGGATCGGGTTCGTCGGGCGGTGCCTCGCGCGGAGGCGGCTTCTCGGGCGGTAGCGGCAGCGGCGGCGGTTCGCGAAGCGGCGGCTCGCGCGGACGATAATGTCCATAACATTAACTAAATGTGTGCAAAATGAAAATAATCGGAAAACTTTCGCTTCTCATAGCCTCGGCAGCCTTTGCGGGCACCGCCTCGGCGCAATACAGGTTCGGCGGACTGATGATGGACCACGACGGCATGATGTCGAACGACATGTATTCGCTCTCGCAGGCGGGCTTCGGATTCGGCACCGCCCGCTCGATGGGTATGGCCGGAGCATTCGCCTCGCTCGGCGGCGACGCGGCGTCGATGGGCATCAATCCCGCGGGACTGGGCATGTATCGCCACAACGAGGTGACGATAAGCCCGATAATGGGGTTCAACAACGCGGTCAACAGCGCGGCCGACTGGGGCGACAACAAACAGAGCCGATTTGCGATGAGCAACATCGGCGCCGTGTTCAACGTCTACGAAAGCAGCCGCACGCGACTGGTGAGCCTCAGCGTCGGAATAGGCTACAACCGAGTGGCCGACTTCAACTACCGCTACGGCTTCACGTCGGAAAGCGGCCCGTCGAACGCCCCCTACCGATCGATTAACGACGCGTTCTCGCGTCAGCTCGGGCAAGGCGGCATATTCCCCGACAAGAACGGCAATCTCAACTACGGTTACGACATGGCTTACTACTGGGGCGGCGCACTGGCCTACAACGGCTATATGCTCGATACGGGCGAAGACGAATTCGGCCCCTATTGGACCACGGCCGACCGCCTTGGCGTAAATGCGAGCGTGGGCCACACGGCCGGCGTCGAGAGCCGCGGTTCGATAGGCGAATACGACATTGCGTTCGGATGCAATTTCGACAGCAAATTCTACCTCGGCGCGACCATCGGTTTGCAGGCCGTAGACTGGAAACGCCAGTTCTACTACGGCGAGGACTACATCTATAACGGTGAAACGCCGGTCCGCTCGGACGGCACACCCCTGCAAACGCCCGCCAAATGGATGGATTACAATCAGGCCGTCGACGTGTCGGGCACGGGCGTAAACTTCAAACTGGGCTTCATCTGGCGTCCCATTCCCGCCCTGCGCGTAGGCGCGGCCTTGCATACGCCCACCTACTATTCGCTCAAGCGCAGCTATCAGGCATATGCCGCGACCAATTTCAATCCTAACGGCGACACCACGCCTTCGCTCGACGACGACGGCGACAATACGTGGGATTTTGTTTCGCCCACGCGCCTCATGTTCGGACTCTCGTACACCGTGGGCCGCTTCGCCATCATCTCGGCCGACTACGAACGCGACTGGTACAACGGCATGCGCGTGAAAAACATACCGTCGGGATTCGACCTCACGAAAGCCGACTACCGTTCGGAGTTCACCAATAACTTCAAGGGTTCCAATACGCTGCGCGTCGGATTGGAGGTTAAGCCGCTGCCCGCATTAGCCCTGCGTGCGGGTTACGGTGTGGCCGATTCTATGCTCCGCAACGAAAAGGAGCTGTATTACAACTCGCCTCTCACATACAAGAGCACCTGCTGCTCGGGCGGTCTGGGCCTGGCTTTCGGCGGATTAAACGTCGATCTCACATATCAGTATCTCGAGAACAAGCAGACCGAGTATATGCTCTATTATGCGCTCGACAGCCGTTCGGGAACGTTCGACACGGCGAGCCCCGTCTATTCGACCGATCTGAAGCGCAACTACGTCATACTCTCCGTAGGATATAAATTCTGACATAGTCCGACCCGAACATGAAGAGACTCAAATTTTTATTGGCGACGGCATTGGCCGCGGGGTTGTGCGGCTGCGGGTCCGAAGCGGAATTCCGCCTCGCATCGTACAACATACGCTATGACTCGCAGGCCGACGCGCAAAACGGCGACGGATGGGACGACCGCAAAGGCGCGGTCGCGGAAATGATACTGTCGCACGACATCGATATTGCGGGCACGCAAGAGGGCGATCGGCGGCAGCTCGACGATCTGCTGGCCCTCATGCCCGACTACGACTGCATCAGCCATCCCTACGGGGGCAAGAACGGCGATCTGCATAACTGTGCCACTTTCTATCGCCGCGACCGTTTCGAGGTGCTCGACGAGGGGACTTTCTGGTACAGCGAGACGCCCGACGAAAAGAGTCTCGGATGGGATGCCACCGATCTGCGCATATGCAACTGGGGCAAATTTCGGGATAAGCGGTCGGGCAAGGAGTTCTATCTGTTCAATTCGCATTTCTACTGGCGCCTGAAAGAGGCCAAGCGCAATTCGGGCAAGGTGCTGTGCGACAAGATCGGGCAGTTGGCGGGCGATGTCGCGGTCATCTGTACGGGCGATTTCAATTCCACCGACGACACGCCGCAGATCAAGGATATCGAAAAGTTGCTGAGCGATGCCCGCCGCATAAGCGAAAGCCTCCCCACGGGACCTGAGAAGACCGATTTGGGCGGCGGCAACTTCCAAGGCGCGCCTAAGGCTCGTATAGACTACGTATTCGTGAACGGCCGCGTGAAGGTAGAGAGTTACGACGTGCCCGAGGATGTGCGCGAGAACGGCCATTATCCGTCGGATCATCTGCCCGTGGTGTGCCGGCTCGCAATCGATTAACCGCGTCCCGACGCGTGGCGATCAAAAAAACGGGCATCGGTTATACACGTTAAACAAAAAAAGGTTACTTTTGTCATTCGGACGAAAGCGGCCTTTTTTTCGTATGCGGCGGTACGCGCGCCGAAAGCAAACAATACCTGATCTGAAAATTTCGAAATAAAAAAACGCAATATGGCAGTTGAACTTAAAGATCTGACCAAAGTCGAGGACAACTACTCGAAATGGTACAACGACCTGGTCGTGAAAGCGGGTCTGGCCGAAAATTCGGCCGTAAGAGGATGTATGGTAATCAAACCCTACGGTTACGCCATCTGGGAGAAGATGCAGCGCGTGCTGGACGACATGTTCAAGCAGACGGGCCACGAGAACGCCTATTTCCCGCTGTTCATCCCCAAATCGTTCTTCTCGCGCGAAGCGCACCACGTAGAGGGTTTCGCCAAGGAGTGCGCCGTGGTGACTCACTACCGTCTGAAGAATGATCCCGACGGCAAGGGTATCGTGGTCGATCCCGCCGCCAAACTCGAGGAGGAACTTATAGTGCGTCCCACTTCGGAGACCATAATCTGGAATACCTATAAGAACTGGATCACATCCTATCGCGACCTGCCCATACTCTGCAATCAGTGGGCCAACGTTGTGCGTTGGGAGATGCGCACCCGTCTGTTTCTGCGCACCGCCGAGTTCCTTTGGCAGGAGGGACACACGGCGCATGCCACCCGCGAGGAGGCTGTGGCCGAGGCCGAGAAGATGATACGTGTTTACCAAAGTTTCGCCGAGGAGTGGATGGGCGTGCCCGTTATCGTGGGGCACAAGTCGCCCAACGAACGCTTTGCGGGCGCCGAGGATACTCTCACCATCGAAGCCCTGATGCAGGACGGCAAGGCTTTGCAGAGCGGCACCTCGCACTTCCTCGGACAGAACTTCGCCAAGGCTTTCGACGTGACGTATACCACCAAGGAGGGCGGTCAGGAGTATGTGTGGGCCACTTCATGGGGCGTGTCGACACGTCTGATGGGCGCGCTCATCATGGCGCATTCCGATAACAACGGTCTGGTGCTGCCGCCCAAACTCGCCCCGATTCAGGTGGCTATGGTCCCCATATACAAAGGCGCCGAGCAGCTTGCCGTCATGACCGAGAAGATGGAGGCGATAGCCGCCGAACTGCGTGCCCGCGGCATCAGCGTGAAGGTCGACACTCGCGACAACGTGCGCTCGGGCTTCAAGTTCGCCGAATACGAGCTCAAGGGAGTGCCCGTGCGTCTGGCCCTCGGCCCGCGCGATCTTGAAAACGGTACCATCGAGCTGGCGCGCCGCGACACCCTTTCGAAAGAGACCGTGTCGCAGGAGGGACTGGCCGACCGTATCGTTGCTCTCATGGACGAGATTCAGGCCAACATATTCCGCAAGGCACTCGATTACCGTACCTCGATGATTACGCGTGTCGATACTTGGGACGAGTTCGTCGACGTTCTCGACAACAAGGGCGGATTCATTTCGGCTCACTGGGACGGTAGCGTCGAAACCGAGGTGGCTATCAAGGAGGCCACCAAAGCCACCATCCGCTGTATCCCTCTCGACGCCGAAGAGGAGGAGGGCAAATGCGTCTATACGGGCAAGCCGTCGCATCGCCGCGTTCTTTTCGCCCGCAGCTATTGACGCTCCGTACACACCATCGAACAATAAGGTCCGCCATGTCGGCGGACCTTGTTTTCGTTTATGCGACTCTCATGTCGTAACCCGCAGATATGCCCGATAAAAAACCGCCCGAGGATTCTCGGGCGGTAAGGTTTCGAATGCGGGAACCGTTACAACTCCTTGATACGCACGTTGCGCAGTTTGATACCCTGGCCGTGGCCGAGGAATCCGATGTGGCCCTTCTTGTTGAACAGGCCCGGGTGATTGAGATGATCCACCGTGTAGGGGTTGTTGTTGCTGCCGTCGGGAGCCACGTTGTGACCCTTGCAGGCCTTGCGTATGTTGCCGTCGAGGATCACCTCGCCGTTGACGATCACGGTGATGTGGTCGCCCTTGGCACGGATCTCTTCGGTATTCCACACGCCCAGCTCGGGCGATACTATGCGCTTGGCGGGGATGATGCCGTATACCGAGCCGTGCACCTGATATTCACGCAGATTGGCGTATATCGGATCGTCGTGATCGAGGATCTGAATCTCCATGCCGTGGTATGCAGCGTCGACACCCATCGGGGTACGGATACCCACGCCGTTGTTGACGCCCGCGCGGTCGAAGTAGAACTCGAAGCGCAGTACGAAGTCGTCGTACTCCTTAACCGAATAGAGATTGCCCGTGCTGCCGTACGATGCGGTCACGTACATGTAACCGTCGATGGGCTGGTAAGCGGTGGTGTTACCCTGCCATTTGTCCATCGACACACCGTCGAAGAGCATTTCGAAGCCCTCGGCCTCCTCCTCGGGGGTGAGTTTCGACACGATCGAGTGCGACTCGCGCTCCTTGTTCTCCGAGATGAATTTCTCGATGTCCTTACGCTTGTAAACGGCGTCGCCGTCGTTGAGCGTCGCGCCCACCTTTTCCAGCAGAGCCTTCACCTCGGCGCTGTAGAATTCGGGGTGCTTGGTGGCGATCTCCAGCACGGTGTTGGCCGCAGCCTGCGCCGTGGCTTCGGAGTCGAGATACTCGGCTGCGAGCATCATACCCTGGTAGGTCTGCGTGGCCGACAAGGCGCGCAGAGCATGGTTCTTGAGGTTCGTTATGGGATTGAGTTCGAGAGCCTGACGATATTTCATATATTTCTGCTCGCCGTTGAGCTTCGAAGCGCCTACCAGTCGGATGTAGTGGCTCAGAGCCGCATCCTTGAGGTCGACGTCCGACGCGGCTATGTCGTACATGGGCTGTATCATGGCGTCGTCGTTGACCATTGTCATGCCTGCGAAAGCGGCACTCTGCTTGTTGCCTGCCTTATATCCCTCTACCAGCATGGGGATCACCTCGGCGGAACCCGTGGCTGCCAAGACGAGATAGTAGAGATGCTTGTTGTCGCCCGCCTTGGCCATGCGGGCCTTGATCATCTTCACTTGCTCGGCAGCAGGTTTGTCCTGAATGGCCTTGTTGACAGCCTTGCTTACGTTCTTTCCCGCCTCCAGCATGTTGCATACGGCGTCGAAATTCTTCTCGCTGACCACATTGGGCAGAACTGCGATCGCAGCCTCGTCGCCCGCTTCGGCCGCGGCCAGAACCTTGGCGGCGGCCTCGGGGATGCGGCGGGTGTTCAGCACACCGTAAGCCACGGTTTTGCTCACCTTGTTACCGTCCAGAGCTTCGACAATACCGTCGTTGATTTTGCCGTTGAACGAGAGGAGCGCGTTGTGCGCCACGGTCAGCAACTCGCTGTCCGAATAGTCGAGCGTCTCCACCTTGGCGAGGATGGCTTCGAGAGCTTTCTCGCCGCCTATGCGGCTCGCCGCCTCCATAGCCTCTACGGCCACTTCCGCATTGGGATTCGAGATCTGCGCGCAAACGGCGTCGATCTGCGACTCGGCGTGGTTGGCGCCCAGCCAGTTGATTACGTCTATTTTGGCGGCGTCGTTCAGACGTGGCATGGCGGCAGCCACGGCGGCGTAGGTCTTGTCATTGGCGAACGCCTCGGCGGCACGCATGGCACCGTAACGGTACTCGCGGCACTTGTCCGAAAGAGCCTTCACCACCAGCGGAGTCACGGCCTCGCCCTTGAGCTGCACGAGCAGGTCGAGACCCGCCAGACGCACGTTGCTCTTGTCGAACTTCATCATCTGCTTGGCGGCAGCCTCCACGGCCTTGGGGCTGTGCTTCATCAGGTGGCCGTTGAGCAGGATGAGGTATGCGCCGTAGGCATCGGTCGGCTCGAATGTGTAACCCGCAGCTTTGGCGGCTGCGCCCAGCACTTTGGCCGATTTCTCGCCGCCGCTCAGAGCAAGCGCATTATAAATATGTACGGCCTCTTCGGGCGTGGCGGTTTTGGCCCACTCGATGAGGATATCCTCTGCCCCGTGGAAATGGTGCTTGTACGAGGCTATCTGTGCCAGCAGCGCTTTGCTCAGGCCGTTGGCATTCTGACTCTGCATGAGCTCCAGCACCTTGTCCTCGGTACCTGCGACCGACGCCAAAGCGCGGGCCGCGAAGTTGCCCAGATACTCGTCGCCGAGAAACGAAGCGAAGAAATCGGCGTCGTCGGCCGTGGCGCACTCCTCGAGCACCGTCAGCAGGAACGCCTTGTTGGGATTGTCGCTCACCTTGGCCACGGCGGCTTTCAAGCCCTCGCGCACACCGCCGCGAAGCGATTCATGATCTTTCGACACGTATGCCGCCACGCCGTTCAGAGCGTATTCGATGGTCGAATTTTTCACACCCTCGGCTGCGGGCTTGAGCATGGCGCCGAGCATCTCGATACCTTCGCTGCCCGTAGCGGCCAGCTCGCCCATGATCTGATTGTAGTTGTCGGGCGTCTCGGCGGGCAGTTGCGCCAGCGCGTCGGCGACGATGGTCGAAGCGACGCGGCCTCGCGCATCCTGAGCATGAACGGCCGAGAAGGCCATCGATGCCGCCAAGGTCAATATGATGAATAGTCTTTTCATTGATCTGTTGTGTTTTTGGGTTAGCGTTAGATTTTCCACGGACCGCGCATGGGCTGGTCGATGAGCGCATTGGCGGCATCGTCGCCTATGAACTGCAATTTCACGGGGTCGAACTCGAGCGTGCGGTTCAGACGCAGTGCGCACACGCCCATGTTGACGATGGTAGCCGAACGGAAGCCGTTGATCTCGTTCAGGGCGAACTTCTCGCGAGTGTGGATACACTTGATGAAGTCGGTGTTCTGCGGTTCGGGATCGGGCAGCTCCGAGAGCTTGTCCATAACGTTGGGAATGGTGCAGTTGAAGCCTTGGTAAACCTTGCCCTTGGGACCCTCGATGTAGGGTGCTGTCGGGTCGCCGTGGGCCTCGCCCTGCAGGATGATCTGACAACCGTCGTCGTAGGTGTAGACGATCTTGCGCCACGTGCCTATGGCGTCGGGATGCTGCTGCGGAGCGTCCACCTCCACCTTCACGGGCGACGTATCGTCCTTGCCCAGAATGTACTGCACGGGGTCGATGTAGTGCTGACCCATGTCGCCCAGTCCGCCGCCGTCGTAATCCCAGTAACCGCGGAAGGTCTGGTGCGTACGGTGCTCGTTATAGGGTTTGTAGGGTGCCGGACCCAGCCACAGATCGTAGTCGAGCTGCTTGGGCACGGGCTGCGGAGCAAGATTTTCCTTGCCCACCCAGAAGAATTTCCAGTTGAAACCCGTGTAACCCGAGATGGTGACCTTCAGAGGCCAGCCGAGCATGCCGCTGTCGACGAGTTTCTTGAGCGGCTTCACCGTAGTTCCCAGCCCGTAGAAAGTATCCTTGAAACGGAACCACGTGTTGAGTCGGAATATGCGGTTGTTCTGACGAACGGCTTCCATCACTCGTTTGCCCTCGCCGATGGTGCGGGTCATGGGCTTCTCGCACCAGATGTCCTTGCCGGCTTTGGCGGCCTCCACGGCCATTATTCCGTGCCAGTGGGGCGGAGTGGCTATGTGCACCACGTCGACGTTGGGATCGTTGATCAGGTCGCGGTAGAGATGATACCCCTTTACTGTTTCGTTCAGGCGGCTCTTGGCCAAATCCACACCTTTCTTAAGGTGTTCGCTGTCGACATCGCACATGGCTACCAGTCGGCATGCTTCGCTGCTCGAGAAGTGGTTCTCGCTGAAGCCGATGCCTCCCATGCCGATGATACCCTTGGTCAACTGGTCGTTGGGGGCCACATGACCCGGGCCTCCGAGCACGCGGCGCGGAACGATGGTGAACAGCGCCATGCCGCCCAGAGTCTTTAGAAAGTCTTTTCTGTTGATTGCCATAATTTCTTGTATTTGGATAACGGTTTCTTCGGAAGTTTCGAGGTCGGTGGTGTAAATTTTACCAAAGGTAAGTTTTTTATATCGAAACGACAAAAAAACGCCGTCGTTTTCTTTCGAAACGGACAATTTCGCCACAATCGGCAGCCGCAGCCCCGCGATATGCAAGGTTTTCGGGTAATTTTCGCCTTGCGTCAGGGCCGCCAACTGCGCGACTCGTAGAGTCGCAATATCTGACGATGCCAATCCCCGCCGCAAGACGAGGTGGCATGATGTATCGGGATTGCGGATCGGCGGCGAACTGCCGACAATTAATAATATAGTCCTTTGCGGCCGAAGATGGCGTAGCCGAAATTGAATGTCACGTAACAGTTGTCGCGCGAGTCGAGATCGTATTTGGTAAGCGACAGACTCAGCGGACCTATGCGGGTGTGGTAGACCAGCGACAGATCGGTTATGTAGCGCATGTAGTCGTTGCGTTCGATCGGATCGCGCAGCATGGCGTAGAATCCCGCGCGGAGATAGAAACTGCGTACCAGTTCTACCGTCGGCATGATCCCCGCAGCCGCATAACGGTCGGCGGCGTATTCGGGCATGTAGATCATCTTCGAATGTGGAGTGGGGGTGTAGCGCGGCGACGACAGCATGGTGGACATGCGGCTGTAGAACCGCGGATGAGTGGTGCAGACCGCTTCGAGCGTGTAGCCCAGCGAGAACCACGAACGACGCCAGTCGCTCGGGTAATGTTCCCATTGCACCTTTGCTCCGACCCACGACCGCAATGCGTGTCCGCGCTTTCCCGCGGGGCGCAGTATCTCGTTTTCGTAACTGTCGCGGCCGTGTACCGCTATGGCCGACAGAGTTATCTTCGATCCCGACGTCGGGTACATTATTTTGTCGAGCGTGCTGCGTTCCATTGCGATGCGGGCCGCCACGTAACGGAATCGGTCGTGTGCGTGGGGATCGCCCTCGCCGTCGTAGTAGTCTTCGTAGGAATAGAAGTTGAATCCCGTGTTTACGCCAGCCTCGAAATAGCTTTTGCGTGTGAGGGCTACGCCGAAAGCCGTGTGGGCGAAAATCTCGTCGGTGCGCGCTTCGACGGCTCCGCTTGCGGGCGTTATGTTGCCGAACGATCCGTGGAGAGTACTCATGCGCTGGAGCGTCAGTGAATAGTCGAGATACATGGGCGTGCGGCTCAGGATCACCGTGCGGCCGCCGAAGCGTCCCATTGACGACACGGGGCCGAGAAACAGATCGCCGTACGCGAACTGCGCGGTGCGCCCCACGGCGAACGAGTTGAATCCGAGATAGGCCTGATTGAACGCCGTGGATGATATGTTTCCGCCCACCGAGAAGCGGAACCGAGGCTTTGCGCTCAGATTGAACGTGATGCCGAAATCGCGCCGCAGGGAGTCGTAACGCACCTCGGGAAACGCGGTCGAGGAGAATTCGTCGGCAGCCATAAGGCTGAAATAACGCTCGCGAACCTCGTCGAACGACAAGTGGTCGTTGCGCACGGTGTCGCGCGTCGGCTCGTCGAAGTGCATGAACGTGCGGGCGTAATACTTCTGACGCGGACGGAGGCCTTCGAGTTCGAACCGTCCGAATTCGAGCGCGGGGCAACGGTCGCGGAACGCGCGGCGCATGTCGGCCGTCGCCTCGGGGGTGCGTCGCGTCGCGATGCGGCGGAACAGTTCTGGCATGGCCTTCATGGCATCCTCGTAACCCTGCTCGATGGTTTGCAGGCCGCCCGCGAAGTCGAGCAGTCCCGCGTCAACCTTGCGCTTTATGAGCAGGCTGTTCTTCTCGGGCAGGACGTAGTCGGTGGGCATGGTGACCAGCGCCGTCACCTGGGCCTCGACCGACGACTCCTGAGTGACGGGTTCGTCGTCGTCCACGCACTGCGATCCGATCAGGAAATCGGGGCGGAACTCCTCCACCAGCGGTTGCCACGGAAAGTTGTTGTAGCATCCGCCGTCGACCAGCACGCGCCCCTCGTCGTCGGTGACGGGGCGGAACACCAGCGGATAAGACATCGAGGCGCGCACGGCGAAAGGCAGGTCGCCGCTGCGGAACTCCACTGCGGTGTGGTTGTTCATGTCGGTGGCTATACATCGGAACGGCACCATCAGGCGGTCGAAATCTCCGCCGCAGGCCGTCGAGGCCGAGGCGAACAGTTCCGTCAGGGCCATGTCTATTTGCGCCGTGTTGACGAAGGCGTGCGGCAGTGCGAGGCTCATGGAGCTCTTGTTGCGCAGCGAGTCGCGCTTTATCTCGGCATATACCGACAGCATGGCGGGCGAGTCGGTGCGTTCGCTGTAATAGAATCTGTATTTGTCGTCGATGCGTCCCGACACCCATCGCTCCACGTCGCCCGAGGTGACTATGGCGGTCATTTCGTCGGCTCCGTATCCCGAGGCGTACAATGCGGCGACGATGGCACCCATCGACGTGCCCGACACGTAGTCGATCGGTATTCCGTTCTCCTCCAGGGCGCGTATGACGCCTATGTGGTAGAGCCCCTTGGCTCCGCCGCCTGCCAGAACGAGGCCTATCTTGCCCGATACGGGAGTCGTCGCGGTGCTGTCGGTGACGATGCGTACGGCGTCGATCTCTTCGGCGTTCTTCGCGGCGCGCAGAGCTTCGGCCTCGGCACGTGCGGCGCGTCGGACTTCGCGTCGGATCTCGCGCGAAGCGGCCTCGCGCCTCACCGTGTCGGCTGGCATAAAGGACGGCAAGGCATGCGCCGCATCGGAAAAAGCGGTCGCTACGAACGACATGGCGATAAATAGCGTTAAAAATCGGGCTGTTTTCATATTTTTACGTAACTTTGCGCTTGATGCCTGCGTGCAGGCAACAAATTTAAACGAAAATATATAAAATTGCAAAATAGCGATGACAGACAAAATCAACGATCTGCTTAAGCGTGTGGCGGAGTTCGCGCCCGAGGCGGCGGCCGAGGTCGAGGAGTTCCGTATAAGAATTCTCGGCAAGAAGGGCGAGCTGAACGCCCTGATGGAGGAGTTCAAAAGCGTGGCGCCCGAGCGCAAACGCGAACTGGGGCAGAAACTCAATGCGTTGAAAACCGCCGCGACGGAGCGTGTCGCCGCACTGAAATCGGCTCTGGCCGACTCTGCGGATAAGGCGGCCGAGGGGGTGGAGGACATGACCCGTCCGGGTTCGGCCGACGGAATAGGTTCGCGCCACCCCATATCGATAGTGAAGAATCAGATCGTGGAGATCTTCTCGCGATTGGGCTACACCGTGGCCGAAGGACCCGAAATCGAGGATGACCACCATGTGTTCTCGGCTCTGAACTTCCCGCCCGAGCATCCGGCGCGCGACATGCAGGACACGTTCTTCATCGAGAAAAATCCCGATATTCTGCTGCGTACCCACACCTCGTCGATTCAGGTGCGGGCCATGGAGCGTACGCAGCCGCCCATCCGCATCGTATGTCCGGGCCGCGTGTTCCGCAACGAGGCCATTTCGTATCGCGCCCACTGCATCTTCCATCAGGTGGAAGGCCTCTATATCGACGAAAACGTGTCGTTCGCCGACCTGAAGCAGTCGCTGCTCTACTTCGCCAAGGAGATGTTCGGCGAGAAGGCCGCCATACGTCTGCGTCCGTCGTACTTCCCGTTCACCGAGCCTTCGGCCGAGATGGACGTGTCGTGCAACCTGTGCGGCGGCAAAGGGTGCAACGTGTGCAAAGGCACGGGATGGCTGGAGATCATGGGGTGCGGAATGGTCGATCCCAACGTCCTGGAGGCCAACGGAATCGATTCGAAGAAGTATTCGGGCTTCGCGTTCGGCATGGGTGTTGAACGTATAGCCATGCTCAAATACGGCGTGAAGGATCTGCGCCTCTATTTCGAGAACGACGTGCGGTTCCTGCACCAGTTCGACAGCGCGTTGTAAGCGCTCGGGCGGGAGGTGCCCCGCTTTCGGGACGCAGCCTGCGGGGAACGCAAACGAACGCAAAGCGAGTTGCGGGCCTCCGCGGGGCAGAGGCTGCGGCCCGCACAGTTCTGACGAACTGCAATATGTTGCGTCATGTCACTGAGCCGCGAGGTGAGGATTGGAATCTCAAACGGAAAGGTTTCGGCCTGCTGTTCGCAGACGGGGACGTGTATGACATTTATCTTCGGCGGCTGCGG
>CAUDHE010000003.1 GCA_958449275.1 uncultured Alistipes sp.
TCTGTACGATTTCGGCGATACGGCGGGTATGACGCCACTGATGCCCATGTATACGTTAGGCCACGATTTCCAGCCGTCGGACATACATGCGGGCGGTCTGCGTTATCACGGTGCGGGTCCCATCGTAAGCCAGCTCTACAAAGACGGACTCATGGAGGCCGTGTCGGTGCCGCAGTTGGAGACCTTCGCCGCAGGCATGATGTTCGCCAAGAGCGAGGGCATAATCCCCGCACCCGAATCGACGCATGCCATTGCCGTGGCCGTTCGCGAGGCTCGGCGCGCCAAGGAGGAGGGCAAGGAGAAGACCATTTTGTTCAACCTCTCGGGCCACGGTCTGATCGATCTGTATGCCTACGAACAGTATTTCGAAAACAATTTGGTCGATTACGATGTTCCCGAATCGGAGATCCGCCGCGCTTTGGATTCGCTGGACAAGATCATCTGATTGCGACTTTTTAGAGTCGCGCGGGCCGCAGCCTCGCCCCGCGGAGGCCCGCACTCGGCGAACCTCGTTGACGGTCACCGCAGGCTGCTGCCCGAAAATTAAAAACGAATGGAGATCCTTCTGGATCTCCATTCGTTTTGTGCATGTATGCGTCGTTACTCCGCCTCGGCAGGCAGATAAAAATTCTTCGAGCGTTTGCCTTTCAACACTTTGCCTATCGCTTCGCATACCATCGGTTCCATCACCGTGCGGTAACATTCCAGATTGGGATGGCACGTGTCGTTGCTCCATTTGGCGGGCAGGCCGCCCTTTTCGTCCGTCAGGGCGGGGTAGTAGTCGAGATACGTGATCTTGTTTTCGTCGGCATAAGCCTTTATCAGCTTGTTCAGATCGCGTATCTTCTGTGCGGGTTCTATCTCGCGTCTCCACCCGAAGACCGACGTGGGCGTTACAGAGCAAAGTATCACCTTTATGCCGTTGGCTTTGGCCAGTTCGCACATCGATGCTATGTTGCCGAGCGTATTTTCGGGCGATATGTAGCCGTTGTTCTGCGCCACGTCGTTGGTTCCCGATAATATCACCACTACTTTGGGGTGCAGGTCGAGCACATCGCGGCGAAATCTTACGAGCATCTCCGACGAAGTCTGACCGCTGATGCCTCGTCCCGCGAAGTTGTTGCGGGTGAAGAAGTCGGGATCCATGCGTGCCCAGTTGTCGGTGATGGAGTTACCCATGAAGACCACGTCGGGTGTTGTTTCGAGTCGGGCATTCGCCTCGGCGTAGCGACCGAATTGCGCCCAATCTTTCTGTTGAGCCGAAACGCTCAGCGCAGCGACGCACAATGCGGCGCAAAGTAATATTCGTTTCATGTAGGACTGTTTTATAAATTTGCAGATTGTCATACTCGTCTACAAATGTACAAAATTATACTTATAACGATATCGGTTTACCGTAAAATTGTTAATTTTGCATTTCGGAAAATCATAATTAACGCATCATATAACTCAACTCGAATGGAGAATATTGAAGCTACCGCCTATTCGCTTCTGTGCGTTGCCACGGGCGATGAATTTGCGGATACGGGATGGACTCTCGAATATCGCGGATGCGAGGAGCCGTCGTTGGTCAGGGCCGTTTACAAGTGCAAGAAACTCAGTGTCAAGGATGACGACTACGGCCTTTACAAATTCTGCGACTGGCTGCCTGTCAGCCGTATGTTGAAAGGCTCGTCGGCGCCCGTCACCTACCTCAGCAAGGGTTTGGGGGCGCGTCTGGGTCTTCGCAATCTCTACATAACGCTCAACGGCTATTGCCCCGAGCACGGTGCCGGCATGACCACGTGTTCGTTCAAGGAGACCGAGGCGTACAGCGTGTGCGGCCGTGCCAAGAGCGACGAGGAGCGTATCCTCGTGGTGGCTTCGGCGGGCAATACGGCCCGTGCGTTCGCCAAGGTATGCTCGGAGAACAACATCCGTCTGCTGCTGTCGGTGCCTGCCGACAATATTTCGGCCATGTGGTTCGAGAAACCCTTGAATCCGTGCGTGAAACTCATAGCCTGCGAGAAGGGCGGCGACTATTTCGATGCCATTCGTTTGGGCGACATGCTGCTGAAATCGCCGCGGTTCTACGCCGAGGGCGGCGCTAAAAACGTGGCGCGACGCGACGGCATGGCCACTACCGTGCTGTCGGCCGTAACCGCTATCGGCCGTATCCCCGATTACTATTTTCAGGCCGTGGGCAGCGGTACGGGGGCGATCGCGGCATGGGAGGCCAACATGCGTCTCATCGAGGACGGATCCTACGGCGACAACGTAATGCGACTTATGGTGTCGCAGAACGCGCCGTTCGTTCCCATGTACGACGCTTGGCGCGCCGATTCTCGCGCGCTGTTGCCTTACGATGCCGACAAGGCCCGTCGCGACGCCTCCATAATCGATGCCAAGGTGCTGTCTAACCGTAAGCCTCCTTACGGCATAAAGGGCGGTCTGTTCGATGCACTGAAAGCCACCGACGGCAATGTGTTGGTGGTTACCAACGCGCAGGCGCGCAAAGCGGCACGGATTTTCGAGGAGACCGAGGGTGTGGATATCCATCCCGCGGCAGCCGTCGCCACCGCGTCGCTCATCAAGGAGGTCGAGGCGGGACGTATCGATCCCGACGCCGTTATCATGCTGAACATTACGGGCGCGGGCGAGAAGCGTTTCAAGGCCGATCGCGAAGTGTACGAGTTGAAGCCCGATATCGTTTTCCCGCTCGACGCTGCGGCCGACGATGTCATGTCGCGTGTGGAGGCGTTGTTCGATTAATTGATTAAATAAGGAAATTTATGCTTTATCCCGTAAAATTCATTCCGCGCCTGAAAGAGAGACTTTGGGGCGGTAATGAACTGCTTGCGAAAGCCAAGGCCGGCAAGGCGGCGCATATCGATCCGTCGGCGGCTTACGGCGAGAGTTGGGAGTTGTCGGCCGTTGCCGGCGACGTTTCGGTCGTGGCGAACGGCTTTCTCAAGCGCAACAATCTGGAGGAGATCATCGAGGTGTATATGGGCAGTTTGGTCGGCGACAAGATCTACGACCGCTACGGCCTTACGTTTCCTCTGCTGGTGAAGAGTCTCGACTGCCACGACGTGCTCTCGGTGCAGGTGCATCCCGACGACGAACTGGCCGCCGAGCGGCACAATTCCTACGGCAAAACCGAAATGTGGTATGTGGTGGACTGCGAACCCGGAGCCGCGCTCTACGTGGGTTTCAAAGATACTTCCATCACACGCGAACAGTATATAGCGGCTGTCAACGAAGATCGTCTGCCCGAGATCCTGAATCGTGTGGAGGTGAAGGCGGGCGACGTGTTCTTCATTCCCGCCGGAACGGTCCATGCGCTCGGAAAGGGTATCGAGGTACTGGAGATTCAGCAAACCTCGGATGTCACCTATCGTATCTACGATTGGAACCGTACCGATGCCGAGGGGCGTCCGCGCGAGTTGCACACCGCGTTGGCTGTGGATGCCATCGATTTCTCGCGTGACGGCAAGGCGTGCCACATGAAGTATTCGCCCGAAACCAATAAGTCGGCGGGTATGGTCGATTGTCCCTATTTCACCGCTAATATGATCTCGCTGGACGGCACATGCGAAAAGGACTACATGTCGTTGGATTCGTTCGTGCTGTACATCTGCGCGCGCGGCGAGGCATCGGTCCGGATGGGCGATGCCGTGGAGAACATAGGTCCGCTCGATCTGGTGATGATCCCTGCCGAAGCCGATTCGGTGGAATTGAGCGGCAAAGCCGATCTGTTGGAGGTGTATATAAAGTAAAATCAGCTGTTCGCCGACGGCGGTCGGGATGCGCGAGTCTCGGGCGAGCCGCAGTCCGCCGCGTGGGACGGCGGCTAACTGCCGATATCGAAATATTCAAAGTCCTGCTTGAATCTCTTCAGGCAGGACTTCATTTTTTACTTCCCGAACGTTGCTCCGACCATTATCCCCGGGTACTTTTCGGTCAAGGTCTTCAACATCTGAAAATAGGTGTTCTTTTTCAACTCATCGGAGTTCTTTTCCGCTTCGGCTACGAGTTGCGCCGCATCGAACATGATTCGCAATTTGTCGTCGACGACCGTTACGTCGGCCGTCAGCGAGACTCTCTTTTCTTCGTGCTCCATTCCTACCGACATCTTGCCCTCCTCGGGACGATAGTTGTACGATGCCGTCGCCGAGCGTTCGCCGCTGACGAGTTTTGCTATGCCGTCGCTGCCGATCTCTATGTAGTCGCGCCCCGCTACGAGTCCCGACTTCTCCGCCACGGTCGACATTTGCGTCTTGGCCGAAGCCACCGCTACCGATGCGATCGTACTGTCACCCGTGTAGATCATGTCGGGAGAGTTGTAAATCCAGCGTCCCTGCAACTGTTCGGCTGCGGGGATCTCCGTTTTCGATTCGGCTTTCTGCTCGGTTTTCGAGCTCCCTAATATCCCGCTTACGCTTTTCAGCAGACTTTGCAGCGACTGTGCGTCGACATTGCCGCAGAAAAGTGTCGCGACGCAAAACAGCAGAACTGTAATCGATTTTTTATAAGGTTTCATAATTTATAAGTTATCGGCATAATTTTAATATTGCGGTTCTTCGAGTCGCGCGAGCCGCATCCGACGATTTATTCTCTGCCGTCGGGGCATTACTTCAACTTCTCGCATTCGGCGAGCCACACGGCAGCCGAGGCATCCGACGGCATCCGCCAGTCGCCGCGCGGCGACAGCGACACGCTGCCCACCTTGGGACCGTCGGGCAAGGCCGAGCGTTTGAACTGCTGGGCGAAGAATCGTCGGAAGAACGTCTTGAGCCATTTTATCATGGTAGCTCGGTCGTATTTACCATCGAACGCTTTTTCGGCGAGAAAAAGTATCTTGGCGGGTGAAAATCCCTGTCGTACGAACCCGTAAAGATAGAAATCGTGCAATTCGTAAGGTCCTACCAGATCCTCGGTCTTTTGCGATATCTCGCCGTTTTCGTCCGCAGGCAGCAGCTCGGGACTTACGGGAGTAGCTGCCACGTCGAGCAGCGCCTCGCGCACGGCTGCATTGGGTTCGGTCGACGCCACCCACTCCACCATGTGGCGCACGAGAGTCTTTGGCACCGATCCGTTGACGCCGTACATCGACATGTGGTCGCCGTTGTATGTGGCCCAGCCGAGCGCGAGTTCGCTCAGATCGCCCGTGCCGATCACCATTCCGCCCTCCATGTTGGCTACATCCATCAGTATCTGCGTACGCTCGCGCGCCTGCGAATTTTCGTAGGTCACCGAGCGGTCCTCTTCGGGCAGCCCTATGTCGGCGAAATGTTGCCGGCAGGCCGCCGCGACGGGTATTTCGCGCAACGTTATCCCCAATTCGCGTATCAGAGTCACGGCATTGTTATACGTTCGGTCCGTCGTGCCGAATCCCGGCATTGTTATTCCTATTATCCCCTTGCGGTCGAGCTGCAATTTGTCGAACGTGCGCACGGCCACCAACAGCGCGAGAGTGGAGTCCAGCCCTCCCGATATGCCGATTACGGCGCAACGGCACCCCGTGTGCGTCAGACGCTTGGCCAGTCCGTGGGTCTGTATCGCGAATATCTCCTCGCAGCGGCGACGGCGATTCGCCTCGTCGTGCGGCACGAAGGGCATGGGATCTGCCGTGCGATCGACATCCTCGGCTGCGGGCACGTCTTCGCGAATATCTGTCACCCGATATCGCGGCTGCATGCGGTCGGCGGCGTAGGTGTTGCGTCTGCGACGTTGCGTGCGCAGATATTCTGCGTCTATGTCTGCGATAACGAGCCGTTCGCTCATGTCGAATCGTTCGGCGCAAGCGATCGCGGAACCGTTTTCGGCTATTATTCCGTTGCCCGCGAATACCAGATCGGTCGACGACTCGCCGAATCCCGCCGATGCGTATACGTATGCCGACGAAGTGCGGGCCGACTGCTGGCGTATCAGATCGACCAGATAGTCGTGCTTGCCTATCACTTCGGGCGATGCCGACAGGTTGAACAGCACCTCCGCGCCTCCTACGGCTTTGTACGACGACGGCGGTACGGGTGCCCACAGATCCTCGCATATCTCTATGCCGAATCCCACGCCGTTCAGCGTGAAGAGCAGGTCGACGCCGAACGGCGCTTTACGGCCCGCGATAACGATTTCGTCGAACGTCGCCGCGGCGCCCGATTCGAACCAGCGGGCCTCGTAGAACTCCGAGTAGTTGGGTATGAAACTCTTGGGAACGACCCCCATTATTTCGCCCTGCGAAATTACCGCGGCGCAGTTGTATACGGCGTTTCCCGCAGCTGCGGGCACTCCGACTATCGCCGTAACGGGCGCCTCGGCCGTGTATTCGACTATGCGCAACAACTCCGCTTCGGCCGCGCGCAGCAACTCGGGTTGCAGGAACAGATCGCCGCAGGTGTAGGCCGTAATGCACAATTCGGGAAATACGACTATACGCACCTTGCGTTCCGCCGCTTTGCGCAACAGTCCGATTATCGAATCGGTGTTGAATTTGCAGTCGGCTACCCGTACCGCGGGTATCGCGGCGGCGACTCTCATGTATCCGTATCGGTTCATCGCTATCGTTGCTTTATGTATGCCTTTACGATCTGCATCACGTACACTTTGTGGAAATCCTTGTCGGGATACCAACGGTCGACTATACCGCGATCGATGAAACACTCCTCTTTCAGGTCGTCGCAATAGAGTTTTCGGCACTCCAGAACCAGCCGCGCCTGAGCTATGGCGGGCGTATCGCCGTCGGTGAACTCCACCGAGAGTCCCGCGTTGCGTATCTTGTCTTCGTCGCGTCCCGAATGCGATCCGCAGTAGGCGAGGGCGTCGCGGTATTCGTCACCGAGGAACGACAGAGTAAGCATGTCGCACTGTTCGGTGAATCGGAACGTATATCGCTGCGGACGTATGACGGCCGTGGCCACGGGCTGTCCCCACATTACACCCACTCCGCCCCACGAGGCCGTCATGGTGTTGTGGCTCACGTGGTCGCCCGCCGTTACGAGCATCCATTCGGTGCCTATCGCCTTGATGAAGTTCTCGCTTATCTCGCGAGGATCTGTCTCCTTGAATCCGTTCATGTTTCCCGCGGTATTATTCGGCCCAGAGTCGGGCCAGATTGATTATTACGTTCGTGGCTTTGCGCATGGTGTCGAGCGAGCAGTATTCGAACTTGCCGTGGAAATTCATGCCGCCGGTGAATATGTTGGGGCAGGGCAGCCCCATGAACGAGAGGCGTGCGCCGTCGGTGCCGCCGCGTATGGGACGCACCACGGGCGTCACCTCGGCCATCTCCATCGCCAGTTTGGCTTTCTCTATCACGTGGGGATGCGGCTCCACCATCTTACGCATGTTGTAATATTGGTCTTTGAGTGTCAACGTGAGCGTCTCTTTGCCGTAACGCTTCTGCAACAGATCGACGCAGCTCCAGATGTAGACCTTTTTCTGCTCGAACTTCTCGCCGTCGTGGTCGCGTATGATGTAGCTTATGCGCGCGTTCTCCACAGTGCCGTTCAGGCCGACACAGTGATAGAATCCCTCGTATCCCTCGGTATGTTCGGGACGTTGGTCGGCGGGCAGCAGCGAATTGAGTTCGCATGCCACCTGCAATGCGTTTATCATCTTGTCTTTGGCGTATCCGGGGTGTACGTTTCGGCCCTGAATCTCTATTACGGCCGAGGCGGCGTTGAAATTCTCGTACTCCAGTTCGCCTTCGCAGCTGCCGTCCATCGTGTAGGCGAAATCGGCGCCGAAAGCCTTCACGTCGAAGTAGTCCACGCCGCGGCCTATCTCCTCGTCGGGGGTGAAGCCCAGACGTATCTTGCCGTGCTTTATCTCGGGATGCGACATAAGATACTCGGCGGCAGTCATTATCTCGGCGCAACCTGCTTTGTCGTCGGCTCCGAGCAGGGTGGTGCCGTCGGTGTGGATTATGGTATGTCCCTTGAACAGCGCGAGTTCGGGGAAATCGGCCGTGCGCATGACGAGCGATGCGTTGAGCATTATGTCGCCGCCGTCGTAATTCTCAATCACGTGCGGCTTCACGTCTTTGCCGCTCATATCGGGCGAGGTGTCGACGTGCGATATGAATCCTATTACGGGAGCATTCTCGCAACCCTCCGAGGCGGGTATGGTACCCATAGCGTAACCGTATTTATCTACCGTCACGTCGCACAATCCGAGGCTTCTCATCTCGTCGGCTATGTGGTTCAGCAGCACGAGCTGTTTTTCGGTCGAAGGAAAAGTCCGGCTGTTCTCGTCCGACTGCGTATCGAAAGAGACGTATTTCAGAAATCTATCTTTTAAATCCATATTCAATAATATTTAATTCGAGTTGAATAATATTCAGTTTGTGTTTGATAAAGTTAAGGAGCTTGTAAGTTTTGTTGCATTTTTCGATATCGCTACGCGATATCGGCAGTTCGCCGCCGCCCCCACGCGGCGGACTGCTGCTCGCCAAGGCTCGTGCGCGTCCGCCGCCGTCGGCGAACAGCAAATACCTAATACGTTCAATAAATTACGCCTCCTTTTTCGCCCGTAGGGTATGCCATATGAAATAGAGTATCAAAACCGCGTACATTACTAGGCTCAGCCACTCGGCGCCGTTCGATTCGGCCCATTCGGTCATTTTCCAATCGCAATCGAGATACGCCAGCACTGCGCTGACCACACCCATCAGGGCGCCGCCTGCTATGAAACCCGAAGCAATGAGCGTACCGCGATCGAAACGCGCCTTGTTCAGCGAATCGTCCTTGCTGCGGTTCGAGACGAACCATGCTATGAGTCCGCCCACCACGAGAGGGGCGTTGAGATACATGGGAATGAACATTCCCAGCGAAAACGCCAGTGCGGGAATGCCGATGGCCGTAAGAGTCAGGGCGAGTGCGGCTCCTATGAAATAGAGTATCCACGGAGTCTCGCCGCCCGTCATGAGGGGTTGTATCACGGCTGCCATGGCGTTGGCTTGCGGAGCTACGAGAGCATTCTCGCCCACGAAACCGTAGGAGTCGTTCAGCACGATCATCACACCCGCCACGGTCGCGGCCGATACCGCCGTACCGAGGAATTTCCAAGTCTCCTGCTTGCGCGGAGTGGTGCCGAGCCAGTAGCCTATCTTCAGGTCGGTGACGAAACCTCCCGCCATCGATAGCGCTGTGCATACCACGCCGCCGATGATGAGCGCCGCGGTCATGCCTTCTGTGCCGCCGAGTCCTATGCTCGCCAGTACGAGCGAGCTGAGAATGAGTGTCATGAGTGTCATGCCCGACACGGGGTTGGTTCCCACTATGGCTATGGCGTTGGCGGCTACGGTGGTGAACAGGAATGCTATGACGAATACGATGAGCAGAGCCACTACGCTCTGGAATCCGTCGCCGAGCAGTCCGAATCGGAAAAATACGAATGCCGCAACGAGGGCAGCGATGAGAACCGACAGGATGAGTTTCATCGGCAGATCGCGTTGCGTGCGCTCTGTCGCAGCGGCGGCGGCCGTCTTTTTGGGCGACAGTTCGCCCACGGCCAACGCGGCGGCCTGACGTATGATCTTCGATTGGCGAATAATGCCTATGAGTCCCGCCATAGCTATGCCGCCTATGCCTATCGGACGTCCGAATGCGGCGAAAATCTCCTCGGGCGAGAGTCCTGCGGCTTGGGGGGGGGCTACATAACCTATCAGCGGCACGATGAGGAACCATACGAGGCAAGATCCCGCGGTGATGATGACGGCGTATTTCAGACCTATTATGTAACCCAGACCCAGCACGGCTGCGCCCGTATTGAGCGAAAACATCACTTTGAACTTGTCGGCGCACATGCTGCCGAACGCGCAGATGCGGGTAGACACCACTTCGGTCCATGCACCGAAAGTGCCGACCATGAAGTCATAGAGTCCGCCCACGATGCCCGCTACGGCCAGCAGTTTGGCCTGATTGCCGTCGTTCTCGCCCGAAACGAGCACTTCGGTGGTAGCCGTCGCCTCGGGGAACGGGTATTTGCCGTGCATATCCTTGACGAAGTATTTGCGGAACGGTATGAGCAGTACGATACCCAGAACGCCGCCGATCAACGACGAGAGGAATATTTGGAAGAACTGCACGTCGAGTTCCAGAATGTAGAGCGCGGGCAGGGTGAAGATCGCGCCCGCCACCACCACGCCCGAGCAGGCTCCGATGGATTGTATGATTACGTTCTGACCGAGCATGTCGCTCTTGCCGAGGGCGGCACCCATGCCGACGGTGATTATCGCGATGGGTATGGCGGCTTCGAACACTTGGCCGACCTTGAGTCCGAGAAATGCGGCGGCAGCCGAGAACACCACGGCCATGACTATACCCATCGTCACCGAATAGGGCGTCACCTCGGTAGGGACGGAATCGGCAGACATGAGGGGTTTGTATTCCTCGCCCGCCTTCAGTTCGCGGTAGGCGTTGTCGGGAATCGATACGTTGCGTTTGTTTGGTTCCATAGTATTTTAACAGTTTGTATTCGC
Source organism: uncultured Alistipes sp. (assembly GCA_958449275.1). Taxonomy (GTDB): domain Bacteria; phylum Bacteroidota; class Bacteroidia; order Bacteroidales; family Rikenellaceae; genus Alistipes. The sequence continues at coordinate 10,463 of CAUDHE010000003.1, forward strand.
TCGGGCCTGTTTTTCGGAAAAGGCATGTCGGGTGACAAGTCGGCGCGGATTAAAGCATGCGCCGCGGTTCCGAAAGCAACCTCCAAAAGTAATGATTTTTTGCGAAAAGAAAAAGTCGGGGCGGGATATAGAGATGCTTACAATGGAAATATTCAGAGTATTTCGACATCGCGTGCGATGTCGGCAGTTCGCCGCCCCATTCGGCGGACTGCAGTCGCTTTACGCTTTTGCATTCCGTCGCCGACGGCGAACAGCGGGTGCAGACAATAAAACACGATTCCGAGGGAATTCAATCCTTCGGAATCGCGTTTCTGTCGGGTCGGGGCCGTGTCAGATATGCTTGTCGCCTTTGTCGAACTTCACGTCGTCGATATATTTCTTTATGCTCTGCTCCTCGCTTCGCGGGCAGATCATCAGCACGTCGTCGGTGTCGACCACGATGTAGTCGTTCAATCCGTTGACAACCGCTATTTTACCCTCGGGAAGCGATATGATGGAGTTGCGCGTGTCGTAGGTGTAGCACCCGTCGTTCGACTTGGCGTTGGCGTAGCGGTCCTTGCGCGCGAGCTGGTAGACCGAACCCCACGTTCCCACGTCGCTCCAGCCGAAATTGCCGCAACGGACATATACGTTGTCGGCTTTCTCCATGATGCCGTAGTCGATCGAGATGGCCTTGCACTCCGAGAATACCCTTTCGATGGCCGCCGCTTCGCGTTCGGTGGTCAGATCGTCCATGATCGACGAGAACAGCGCGTGGTATTCGGGCAGATGGCGGCCGAAGGCCTCGATGATGCTGCTGACCTTCCAGATGAAGATGCCCGAGTTCCACAGAAATTCGCCGCACTCGACGAACGTTTGCGCGAGTTCGAGGTTGGGTTTCTCGGTAAAGCACTTCACGCGGCTGAAGGCCTCGCCGTCCGACATCTGTATGTAGCCGTAGCCCGTATCGGGACGCGAGGGTTTGATACCCACGGTCATGAGAACGTCGTGCTTGCCCGCGAAATCGAGGCTTTCCTCGATTACGGAACGGAAATCGTTCTCGTCGAGTATGAGGTGGTCGGCGGGGGTGACTATCATCCGTGCATCGGGAGCCGTCTTGCGCAGAGTGTAGGCGGCGTAGGCTATGCAGGGGGCGGTATTGCGGCCTATGGGCTCGCACAATACCTGATGTTCGGCCAGTTCGGGGATGTGTTCCAGTACCAGATCCTTGTAGTTGCGGTTGGTCACCACCAGGAAATTCTCGGCGGGAACCGTGGCGGCGAAACGCTCGAACGTGTCACGTATGAACGACTTGCCCGTCCCGAGGATGTCGAGAAACTGTTTGGGCTTCGAGCGGCGGCTCTTGGGCCAGAAACGACTGCCTATTCCGCCCGCCATTATCACGCAATAAGTGTTGTCGGTCATAATAGTAAATCAAATGAATCGTTAGTAATATACAAAGATAGAAAATAATTAGTAACTTTGCCGATCATTACGGTAAATCTTTGGTGCGAAAATGAAGATAAGGTTTTTTACCATACCCAACCTGCTCACGCTGGGCAATCTGCTGTGCGGATCGTGCGCCGCGACAGTGTTGCTCGGTTCGGGCGATTTCACTACGGCATTTTGGCTGGTGACGGCCGCCGCGGTGTGCGATTTCTTGGACGGATTCGCCGCACGGTTGCTTCGGTGCGCGTCGCCCATAGGGGTGCAGTTGGATTCGCTGGCCGACATGGTGTCGTTCGGACTGGTGCCTGCGTTGGCATTGTTTTGCATGTACGACGGGGCTCCCCGAATTTTAGGTCTTTCGGACGCCGCGACCGATGCGGTGCAATATGTCACCTTAATAGTGGCGGCCTTTTCGGCTCTGCGTCTGGCTAAATTCAACATAGACGATTCGCAGCATACCGAGTTCTGCGGCTTGCCCACGCCGGCCAACGGATTGTTGTGCCTGTCGCTGGGCATGCTCGTGCAAGGAGGTTTTCTGATCCTGCCCGAGGCGGCGGTGATAGCGATCGCGGTGACGACGGCTTGCCTTCTGATTAGTCCCGTGAGAATGTTCGCTCTGAAAGTCAAGGGATTCGGATGGAAAGGCAACGAATTGCGATATTCGTTCATTGCGGTTGCGGCGGTGACGGCGGCGTTATTTACGCGATATGCGGTTCCCGTAATCATACTTCTTTATATAATAGTGTCGACGGTGCGTTGGGCCGCGAATTTGCGTAAAGCGTAAGAAAGGCTTCGCGGAAAACGGAAAATCGGATGAGATCAGTATCGGCAGCCATATCGGTGTTTGTTTTGGCGGTGGCGGTGTTTGCGGCTTCGCCTCGCGCGGCGTATGCGCAGATCGACGCTGCGGCGTTGGCCCGTGCGCAGCGCAACGGCCAGAACGTGGCTCTCGGCGGCAGCAATCCTTACGAGAACACTGTGGACGGAGAGCCCGAGGAGGCATCGGATTCGACCAAGACGCGCCGCATGCGCAAACCTTTGGAGTCGTATTATTTCAGCGATTCCGTTCGTGCGCTGCCCAATTTCATGTGGACCGTGGACCGCGACATGAACGACGTGAAGATCGAGCCGCTCGATACGCTTCTTCGCGACTGGCGTATCGATTACCCCTATTACCGCAAGGGAGTGGGCGATATGACGCTCGGCGGGCTGGGACAGTCGACTTTGCCGTTCAACTATTTCGACCGATCGAAAAGCCCCGATTTCACCTTCTCGCAATCGTACGACGCATACACCTATAGGATGGATAATGTGCCGTTCTACAATTCCAAAACGCCGTATCTCAACGTAACTTATTTGGAGTCGGGACAGAAACGCTACCGCGAGGAGCATTTCGAGATAACCACCGCGCACAACATTTCGCCGACGACGGGGTTCAATGTCAGCTACAAGGCGCGCGGAACCAAAGGTTTGTATGATCGGCAGCGCACCACGAACCATAATTTGGCCGTGGCGTTCTCGCATACGGGCAAACGTTATTCGTTGCATGCCGCATACATAAACAATCGCATAACGCAGCGCGAGAACGGCGGTGTGGTGGGTGTATGGGCCGTAGCCGACACCACCTACGAGCATCCGTCGGGAGTGCCCATGAAACTGGCTTCGGCCGAGGCCGAAAATTCGTATCGCAACAATTCGCTGTTCGTCAAGCAGGCGCTGGCCATACCGTTGCAGGCTGTCACCGATTACGATTTTTCGTTGGCCGATCTTTCGGCGGTATATGTTGGTCACATTTTTGAATACAACACGTGGAGCAAACTCTACACCGACAAATATGCCGAGTATGTCGACGAACGCGGTTCGCGCAATGCGGAGGGCGAGTTCGTCCCCACCACCGAGGTGTATTACAAAGATTGGTATATCTCGCCCGAGCGATCGTGCGATTCTATACGCGAAAGGGTAGTGTCGAACCGATTTTTCGTCGAGGCGCAGCCATGGGACCGCAATGGAGCCGTGGGGCGTCTGGGCGGAGGGGTCGGAATAGACATGTATGCCTACTCGCAGTTCGCGCTGCCCGATTATACGGACGGCAAATACGCCGTCGACAAGCGCACGGTGTGGTATGCTTACGGCTCGATAAGCGGTAAGCTCAAGAAATTCGCCGACTGGGGAGCCGATTTTCGGTTCTACCCGTCGGGCTACAGGAGCGGAGATTTGTCGATAAACGCCCATGCGGCGCTTACCGCCAAGTTCCGAGGTCATCCGGTTATCCTTTCGGGCCGATTCTCGCAGACGCGACTTTCGGCCGGCTATTGGCAGGAGAACCTATTCTCGAACCATTATGTGTGGTTCAACTCCTTCGACAAGGAGAATGAAACTCGTTTCGAAGTATCGTTGCGGATTCCCGATCGGAATCTGGAGCTGGGACTGTGGCAGGGCATGGTGTCGGGCAAAGTATATTACGGTCCCGATGTCTTCGTCGCTCAGGAGGGCGGTACGGTAAGTCTGACGAGTTTGTATGCTCGCAAGGATTTCCGCCTCGGCGGATTCCATTTCGACCACAGGGTATTGTTGCAGTGGAGCACCAATCAGGAAGTCGTTCCCGTTCCGACGTGCAGTGCATATCTATCTTATTTCTACGAATTTTGGGTGGAAAAAAAGCAGGTATTGCGCATGCAGATCGGTTTGGACGGACGCTACAACACGAGTTATTACGCACCGTCGTATAATCCGGCGCTTGCGGCGTTCTACAACCAGCGCGAAGTGCAAGTGGGGAATTATCCCTACATCGACGCTTTCGTGACGGCCAAGTGGAAAAGAATGCGCATTTTCTTGAAATATCAGCATGTGAATATGGGGCTGTTCGGCAACGGTCGCTACTTCACGATTGCGGGATATCCCCTCAATCCGCGTATGTTCAAGATCGGCCTTTCGTGGGGATTCTATGATTAACGTGCTGTATTGCGCGGTATGAGCTGCCCGCAAAAAAAGCCAATATGTCAAAACAGACAGTTTTATTTTCGATCGTTCTTATCGTATTTACACTTTTCGGATCGTGCGTGTTCAGCGACGATGTCGCGCGCAGCGCCTCGCGAGGCGAGATCCGACAATTCGCCGCAGGAGCGGCGATCGACCCCTCGATGACGGAGAGACGCGTCATATCGGCTTACGATGCCATGATGCGTCGCATAGCACGGGAGGAGGGATTGGACTGGCTGCTGATGAGCGCCATCGCTTACAATGAATCGCGTTTCGAATCGGATCTGATATCGAATCGCGGTGCGATAGGGCTGATGCAGGTAATGCCCCGCGTGGGAAAGCAGTTCAATGTCGAAAAGGAACATCTGACCGATCCCGAGACCAACATACGTTTGGCGGGACGGATTCTGAAAAAGATCGATTCGACGTTGAAATTGGGAGCAGCGGCTTCGGAAGACGATCGTATGAGTATTATTCTCGCCTGCTACAACAGCGGCATAGGACATGTTTCCGATGCGCGGCGTTTGGCGAGAAACAACGGAGAGGATCCCAATTCGTGGGAGGTCGTGGTGCGTTATCTGCACATGAAGGCCGATCCCGAAATATATGAGAGCGAATTGGTCCGTTGCGGCAAATTTACGGGAAGCCGCCGCACGGAGGCCTATGTGAGAGAGGTGATGAAACGTTACGACACCTATCGCGAAATGACGGCGAAAAGATAGGCATGTCTCCCGTTGACAATAGAAACGGATCGGAGCGACCATTCGACGGCCGCTCCGATTTTTTATGCCTGTTGTGCGCAAGAATTATTTTCCGGCGTCGAGCGAGTAGATGTCGAGATTGCTGATGCGGGCTTTGCCGTCGGCCGCGACGGTGAGCAGGGTGTAGGGCGCCGTCGGGAATACGAGATTGGTCATGGCGAAACGGCCCTCGCCCTCGAATGCCTCTATCGAGCAGCGGTCGATGTAGAGGCGCAGCGAACATCGCTTGCCGTCGCTCGGAACGGGCGATGACGTGACGGCGGGAAAGTGCGTGCTGAAATCGGTAAGTCCGCTTGCGGTGCGATCCATCGAGAACGTCTTGTCGATCGCATCGTATGTCATGACGACCTTTTCGCCCTTGTCGTTCGACAGCGTGATATCCGCTTTTCGGGCGGTTTCGAGATCTATCGTGATGTCTATCTCGCAAATGCCGTCGTTTGCCGTGGGCAGCGGATACGAGGCGAAATGTCTGCCGATGGACGAAGTGGGGTGATAACTCTTCTTGGCGCCGCGCAGACGGTCGATCTCGGGGGCGGGCGTGACGCCCAGACGCAGTTTGCCGTCGGGCGCACGGAAAAGATCGAGATCGCGGGGCAGTGTGTTGGCGCTGCGGAATCGGAGCGTAGGGACTTCGTTGGCATACTCCCAGTTGCTCATCCACGCTATGGCCGTATGACGGCCGTCGGGCGCATTGCTCCATGTGACGGCAGCGTAGTGATCCTTGCCGTAGTCCATCCAGAACGACTCCTCGGCGGAGGTGTCGCAAGTGAATCGGCGGCCGTCGAAATCGCCTACGAAATATTGCGTCGCGCTGCCTCCGTTGGGACCGCCCGGGTTGATGTTGCTGATGAGTACCCATTTCGTCTCATCCGTTCCGCGAACGGGCAGCTTCACCAGATCGGGACACTCCCATATGCCGCCCTGACCGCCGTAACCTTTTCCGAACGAACTCTCGAAAGTCCAATTCTTCAGGTCGTCGGACGAATATATGAGCATTTCGTATTCGAGCGGACTCGCCAGAATCATGTTCCATTTTCCCGTTTCGTCGTTCCGGAACATGTTCGGGTCGCGCGCCTCGCGTTGCGTGGTTATGATGGGATTGGCGCCGTATGTTTCGAATGTCTGCCCGTTGTCGGTGCTGTGGGCCAGACTCTGAGTCTGGGCTACGCCTGCCGACGTGTAGATGGCTATCACGGCGTCGTTGCCCAAACCCGCCGTATTGTCGCGATCGACCACCGCGCTGCCGCTGAATATGGTGCCGAGACCGTCGGGTTCAATGGCGTTCGGCTGCTGAGTCCAGTGTACGAGATCGGTGCTCGACGAGTGGCCCCACGTCATGTTCTGCCACTTCGAACCGTAGGGATTGTATTGGAAATAGCGGTGCCATACACCATCCTTGAAAAACATTCCGTTGGGATCGTTCATCCACCCGTACGACGGTGCGTGATGATAGAGCGGTCGATATTTTTCATTGTCGGCCGTTTCGAACGTATCGCTCTGTCTCAGCTCTTTCCAGCATACGTATTCCGACACTTCGCGGGATTCGGCACGGTCGGCGGGCGTGACGATGTTGAACATTATGTCGCCGCGCGACGCGTAGGGCGCAAGGTCGAAAGGCACGGTATAATCGATCCTGTTGCATGCGAGGCGGGCATAAAAAGTACGTTCCGTCTTGCCGTCGACGAGCAATTCGATTTTGGCATCGGGCATGGACTCCTCTATGGGGAGAAGCACGTAGCGCGACGGCTGCTCGATACGCACCAGCGTGTTGTCGTTGTAGGTGTGGATGATTTTTACGGGATTCGCAGCCTCGGCGACAGGTGTGAGGCAGAGCGTTGCCGCGAGCAACGCCAATTCGATTATGGGTTTCATAATGTTTCGAGGTTGGTTAAATCATTGTCAAAGTTAGGTATAGGTTTTTGATTTCACAACAATCTCGGGCGTATTTTTTGATGCTGTCGTCATTTGTTTGCCGACGGAATGATACGTAGCGCGGTTCCGAGAAGTCGTAAGATACAATCGAGCCGACCTTGTGAGGGTCGGCTCGGCGATATTACTTGTTTGCGGTGTTCGGATCGTTCACATCTTTATTGCGATTGTTGTAAAGGAATCGGCGGATCTTTTTGGTCGGAGTCTTCACGAACTCCTCATCCTCCTCCACGACTTCGGTTATGCGGGAGAATTTGTTAACCTTCGAATTGACGTATTTCAGAATATCCTGCTTGATTTCCTCCTTTTTGGCATTCCATTCGTCGATTTTCTGGTGCCATTCATCACGTTTGATCTCCCATTTCTCCATCAGTTCGTCCTTGAGAGCCTCGATGGCGTCGGTGTCGAAATGTACCAAAGCAACCAAGTGGCCGTCCTGCTCGGTGACGATCGATTCGGAAACGTAGGCATTGGAGTTGAGAACCGATTCTATCTCCTCGGGATAGATGTTTTCACCGCTGGGACCCACGATCATGTTCTTCAGGCGGCCTTTGATGAATATGCAGCCTTCGTCGTCGATGAAACCGAGATCGCCCGTACGGAACCATCCGTCATCGGTGAACACCTCGGTCGTGGCAGCCTCGTTTTTATAGTATCCGCGCATTACCGACGGCGAATCGATGACTATTTCGCCCTGACGGGTTTCGGGATTCACATTGTCCAGACGCACGTGCAGACCTTGCATCGCCACGCCCGTCGATCCCAACTTGCGCGGCATCTGCGGTATGGCTCCGGCCACCATAGGGGCCGTTTCGGTGAGTCCGTAGCCTATGGCATAGGGTATTACGCGGCTGTCGATGAGAAACTGCTCCACTTGTCCGTCGAGCTTGGCACCGCCGATGCCGAAGAAACGCAGACGTCCGCCGAACATCTTCATCAACTTGCCGCCCGCTATGCGATGCAGGTAACGGCGCATGAAGCCTATGCCGTAGAGCGTCCTCCAGAATTTGTTGGAGGTGAATTTGGCGTATATCTGACTGCGGTAGATCTTTTCGATGATGAGAGGTACGATCAGGAAACACGTGGGGCGCACGCGCTTGAGTGCGGGCAGCAGAACCGATGCCGTGGGCGGCTTCTCGAGATAGGTCACCTTGCCGCCCGTCGCGAAGGGATAGAGCATTCCCACCGTACACTCGTAGGTATGCGACAGAGGCAGTACCGAGAGCATCGAATCGTTCTCGTCGAGCGGGAACAGACCGTACATCATACATACGTTGGATGCCAGATTGCGGTGCGAAAGCATCACGCCTTTCGGGCGCGACATGGTGCCCGAAGTGTAGATGATTACGGCCAGATCGTCGGGCGAGGGCACGGCCGTAGAACCTTGCTCCTCGACGCGCTGCGATATGACGGTGAGACTCTTGGTACGGATCACTATGTTCAGCGCCGCGACCGTGTCTTTCGACAGTTTGGTGAATAGTTTGTCGGATACCATCAGGGCTTTGGCCTCGGAGTGCTTGATGAGCATGTCCAGCTCCTCGCCCGTGAAGTCGGGCAGGATGGGAACGGCGACCATTCCCGCCGATACCACGGCGAAGTAACAGATTCCCCAGTTAGGCATGTTGCTGCTGAGCAGGGCCACTTTGTCGCCGGCATTGAGCCCTGCGCCCGTAAGTAATTTTTGTATCTCTGTTACGCGTTTACCCACCTCGTTATAAGTCACATCTTCGCCGTCGAACATTGAAAATGCGACCCTCTCGCCGAACTTGTCGATGCTGTTATGCAGAAGTTCGTGCAGTGTGTTCAAAGCTATCATTAAGCAATATTCATTGTAAAATTTGCGCTAAGGTAGCGAAAAAATATTAAAATTCGGTACATTTGAGGCGAAATAGGTTATGATAGACTCCCGATATATCAAAGATCTTGCCGAGCAGGCGGGGTTCGACATGTGCGGAATAGCGCGCAGCCGCCATCTGGCGGATAACGAAGCGGCGTTCCGTCGATGGCTCGCGTACGGCTACGACTCGTCGCTGGCATATCTGCGCAACAATCTCGACAAGCGTTTCGATACGCGTCGTTTGGTGGAGGGCGCGCGGAGCGTGGCGGTATGCGCAGTGGGGTACAAGTCGGCCGTAAGCGAAGGATATGCACGAGATTGCATGACGAAAGTGGCCTCGTATGCCTGCAACCGCGATTACCACAAAAGCCTGAAGAAGATGTTGCTCGCCATGCTGCGAGCCTTGAAGGAGCGTTATCCCGCGCTGGAGGGGCGTGCGTTCGTCGATTCGGCGCCGTTGCTCGAAAAGCAGTTGGCCGTGGAGGCGGGAGTGGGGTGGATAGGGCGGCAGTCGCTGCTGGTGACGCCCGAGTTCGGCTCGTTCGTGTTGCTCGGCGAGTTGGTGTTGTGCGACGAAGTCGACCGTTACGACGAACCGTATGTCGGAGTCGGGTGCGGTGAGTGTCGTCGGTGTATGGAGGCGTGTCCCACGGGGGCTATAGTCGCGCCCATGACCATAGATGCCTCGCGCTGCATATCGTGTCATACCATAGAGGCGGAACCGTCGGCAGCGGTCGATCTTCACGGATGGATATTCGGGTGCGACGAGTGTCAGAGCTGTTGTCCGTATAATCGTAAAGCGCCGTTTCATCGCAACCCGGCATTCGATCCGCTGTTCGATCCTCGGCGTATGGGGGCAGACGAGTGGCTGGCTTTGGACGACACGGAGTTCACCGGACGCTTCGGCGGGACGCCATTGAAACGGAGCGGATTGGAGCGGATAAAGAGGAATATTTCGAGATAATAGTTTCGACATTGCTTTGCAATGTCGGCAGTTCGCCGCCACCCCGCGCGGCGGACTGCAACTCGCTTTACGCTCGCTGCATCCTCCGCTGTCGGCGAACAGCATATACGAAAAGAGGCCGCCTTATCAAAGACAGCCTCTTCCGTTCTATGGCGATCGATACTATTTGTAGAATATCGAACTTATCTCTTTGTAATTGTGTACACGCTCTATTACGTTGGCGAAGATGTCGGCCACCGAAAGAACGGTGAACTTGCTGAGATCCTTTTCCTGATTGAGCGGAATGGTGTCGGTGACGATGACTTCCTGCAAACGGCTCTCGTTGATGCGTTCGTAGGCGGCACCCGACAACACGGGGTGGGTTATGACGGCGCGGACGCTCTTGGCGCCCTTGTCCATGAGCATGTTGGCTGCCATGCAGATGGTACCCGCGGTGTCGATCATGTCGTCGACGATGATGATATTGCGGCCCTCTACCTCGCCTATGGCCGTCATGCTGCCGACCACGTTGGCCTTGGCGCGCTCCTTATGCGATATGATGATAGGGGTTTGCAGATGCTTGGCGTAGGCGTTGGCTCGCTTGGCGCCGCCCATGTCGGGCGCGGCGATCGACAGATCCTCGATATTGAGGCTCTGAATGTAGGGGATGAATATGCCGCTGGCGTAGAGCGCATCGACGGGAACGTCGAAGAAACCCTGAATTTGATCGGCATGGAGGTCCATCGTCATGATGCGGTCGACGCCTGCCGCGACCAGAAGATTGGCTACGAGTTTGGCTCCGATGGGTACGCGCGGACGGTCCTTGCGATCCTGACGTGCCCAGCCGAAATAGGGCATTACCGCAATGACTTTGTAGGCCGAAGCACGACGTGCCGCGTCGATCATCATAAGAAGCTCCATCAGATTGTCCGAGGGCGGGAATGTCGATTGTATGATGAATACCGTGCAACCTCGGATCGATTCGTTGTAGAACGGCTGGAACTCGCCGTCGCTGAACTGGAGTATTTCCGAATCGCCGAGCGTTGTGCCATAGCTGGCCACGATCTTCTCGGCCAGATAACGCGAGTTGCGTCCCGCAAAAAACTTGATCTTATGAATAGCCATTGTGTCGTTGTGTTTTGATGGTGCAAATATATACAATCCACGGTAAAAAAGGGCCGTTCCGATATCGACTTTTCAAATAATTATAAACATTTTTCGATATAGTCGAGTATTTCATCCCGTCCCGTGCCGCGCGCGCTCGACGAGAGGAACACGGGCGGCAGCTCCTCCCATTGTTCCGCGAGGGCGGTGCGGTAGCGTTCGACGCTCTTTTTGAGTTGCGCGGCCGAGAGCTTGTCGCCCTTGGTGAATATTATGCCGAACGGGACCCCGTTTTCGCCCAGCATCTCGATGAAACGCAGATCGATGGCCTGAGGTTCGAGACGCGAATCGACCAAAACGAACAGGAAGTGCATCTTCTCGCATTTGAGAACGTAATCGAGTATGATTTTCGAAAATTCGCCGCGTTTGCTTTTCGACACGCGTGCATAGCCGTACCCCGGAAGGTCGACCAGATACCACGAATCGTTTATGAGGAAGTGATTTATGAGTCGTGTTTTGCCCGGCGTGGACGATACCTTGGCCAGCGCTTTGTGGCCCGTGAGCATATTGATGAGCGACGATTTGCCGACGTTGCTGCGGCCGATGAAAGCTATGTCGCGAAGGTCGTCTTTCGGGACTTGCGATATTTTTTCCGAGCTGCATCGGAATTCGGCTTTGTTGATTTTCATCGCAGAGGGAGATTACGCCTCGAAAGGCTTGTTCGTGCCGCAAAAATATATAAAAAAACTCGAACGGAGAAATTATGCTGCGATTCGTCAGAGTCGTGCGGGACGCAGCCTCGCCCTGCGGAGACCCGCAACTTGCGTTCGCGTGCTCGCAGGATGCCGCCCGAGTCGCAGTATGGCAAAACAGCCCGACCGCAGGGTCGAGCTGTTGCAAATTGTCGTGCCGCGTCTATCGGTCGTCTCGCACGCAACGGATCTGCATGCCGTTGGCGCGATACATCTCCTTGGCCCCTTCGTAGCGGTTGTTCACTGCGCGGGTGGTGTTGAGATCGAAGAACATCGATTTTGCCGTCGTAATCTCTTCGACTCCGACTCCGTTCGTCCAATAATAGCCGATCCAAGGCATGGGGACATGCTCGTAACCGTAGTCGTTCATGTTGGTGAGCACTCCGTTCTGGAAACTGCGGCGACCGGCTCCCGGCATGAAGAGTTTCGCTCCCGTAGTCTTGTCCTTTATATGCCATCCGTACATGTTGCGTATGTCGCCGAGCTGCGCCGCATCCTCTATTTCGTCGATGTCGAACGCCAGGAAAGCATCGCCGTCGGGTACGCGCCATCCGCGGGGACACGGATCGTAGAGACTCTTCTCGTCGTCGTTCCACAGACGGTCGTCGCGGCCCGACCAAAGCCAGTCGTAACCGCTATCCTTCGAGCCGAGCACGAACGACATGGGGTTGGCGACGGTGTATTCGATGCTGCCTGCTTCGGCGTCCTTCTCCGAATCGACGTATGCGAAACGTTTCACGGTATTGGTGGCGCTGAAAACCGTTCTGTCGGAATTGTCCGAGAATCTGTAATCGATGGGGCGGATGAACGGATCCTTGCGGCCCCACTGGTAGTAGAGTCCGTATGACTTGAATATGTCGTCCGCATCGGTCGAACCGTCGCTGTTGCGGTAGGCACCGAGGTTGCGATCCATGAACACTCCCGCCGAAGTGGCGACGGCGTTAGATGCGGGATCCGATCCCGTGATCCACACGTGCCAGCTCCACAGAATGACGTCGTCGGCATCGTATGCCGCAATGACGGCATTTCCGTCGGGCGCCACGGTCGAGACATCGTCGTTGTCGTCGGTCGTCTCCTCATGCGACACGTAGAAAGTGAATGTGCCCGATGCGGCGTCGAAGCTGCTGAAATTGATTATATCCTTTTCGCTCTGCCACAGCAGGGCCACGCGGGCGGGCGATATGGTCTGCGACGACTCGCCTTTGTGAGTGACGTCGATGGTATAGCGGGTGTCGGTTTGCGTTATGACGTAACAGTTCGAATATACGTCGGTAAGATCGATCTCGCGATTCGACAGCGAGAGGTAGGAGGTGGCCTTTACCGTGGTGCCGGCGGCGGTGTAACCCGTAAGGATCAGATTGCCGTTTTCCGTGACGTCGTTGTCGGTTTCGGCATACGATTCGGGCGATTTGACGGTGATGGTCCAGTTAATCAGATCGACATCCTCCACCGTCCAGCCTGCGGGTTTCGACGTGACCGACACGCTGGTGATGTTGCGGGCGGTGAACGGAATCACCACGGTTTCGTTCAATCGGGTGACGATGCGCCCGGGCAATTCGAACGAGAAATCGTATTTTTCATCAGTCGTGCACGACGAAAACATTGTCGCACAAACGATTGCGACCACGGCGATGGCCGTAGCGCCTCGAAAAACTCTCTTCATATATCTCTTTTTATCGATAATCACTTTCAAAATATCCGCAAATATACCAAAAAGCAACGACTTTCCGCAACCGTCAGTCGATTATTTCGTCATGAGGAATAATTATTGTCTATTGTGCAAACGTTTCGAAAATACATTTATTATATGGGCAGTACAAAAATTATGACGGGATCGAAACCCGCCGCCAAGGGATACCGTATCGTTATCGCCGACCGAGGTCCCTACATGGTGTTCGGACGTCCGCCGCTCGCGATGCAATTCATCATGTCGAACGACCGCGGCGAGAGCTGGTATTTTCAGGAGGGACGACATTTTTCCACCGAAAACGAGCCTACGGCGTTGTGTCGGTGCGGAGGATCGCATCGCAAACCCTATTGCGACGGCACGCATGCCAAAATAGAGTGGGATTCGCGCCTGACAGCTCCCGACACCCCTCTGCTCCGCGACGTGGAGATAACCGAGGGCGGGACGCTCGTCATGTCGGACAACGAACGCTATTGCGTCTTCGCACGTTTCTGCGAAGCCGAGGGGCGTGCTTGGAATCTGGCAGCGAACTCGGAGTATCCCGAGGCGAGAAGGCTGGCCATACGCGAGGCATCGATGTGCCCGGGCGCGCGTCTCACGGCTTGGGACAACGAGACTGGTAAACCATTTGAACCCGCTTACGAACCGAGCCTAGGGCTGATAGAGGACATATCGGCAGGTGCCGGCGGAGGAATATGGGTTCGTGGCGGCATAAGACTCGAACGTGTGAACGGCAAGGCTTTCGAAATACGCAACAGGATGGTACTGTGTCGTTGCGGCGGGTCGGGCAACAAGCCTTATTGCGACGGCACTCATGCGGCCGTGAGATGGCGCGACGAGATCGAGGGTGTGCCCGAGGGCGAAACGGTTCCCGAGGAGGTGTATTGAACGAAAACAGCCGACTTCGCAAGAAGTCGGCTGTTCGGTCGGGTATGGTCGACGGCTACTTTTTGTCGTTGCGCGCTATGGTGTCGCGCATCTGCGTGTCGGCCATGATGTTCTTCATCTTGTAGTAGTCCATTATTCCGAGATTGCCGTTGCGGAATGCCTCGGCCATAGCCAGCGGCACCTCGGCCTCGGCGAGGATCACTTTCGCACGGGCATCCTGAGCTTTGGCGCGATTCTCCTGCTCCAGAGCGACAGCCATGGCGCGACGCTCCTCGGCCTTGGCTTGAGCGATATTCTTGTCGGCGTCGGCCTGATCCATCTGAAGCTGCGCGCCTATGTTCTTGCCGACGTCGATATCGGCTATATCGATCGACAGTATCTCGAATGCCGTACCTGCGTCGAGCCCCTTTTCGAGCACTACGCGCGAGATCGAGTCGGGATTCTCCAGCACGATCTTGTGCGATGCGGCCGAGCCGATGGACGATACTATGCCTTCGCCTACGCGGGCCAAAACCGTCTCCTCGCCTGCACCGCCCACCAACTGCTTGATGTTGGCGCGCACCGTCACGCGGGCCTTGGCTATGAGCTGAATGCCGTCCTTCGCCACGGCGGCTACGGGCGGAGTGTTTATAACTTTGGGGTTGACCGACATCTGCACTGCCTCGAATACGTCGCGACCCGCCAGATCGATGGCGGTGGCCATCTTGAAATCGAGATTTATGTTGGCTTTCTGTGCCGAGACGAGGGCATGCACGACATTGGTGACATTACCGCCGGCCAGATAGTGCGCCTCCAGTTCATTGGGATCGAGGTTGAGACCCGCTTTGGTTCCCTCGATCATGGATGATACGATTACCGAGGGCGGCACCTTGCGCCAACGCATGAGGATGAGTTGCAGCAGGCTGATCTTGACGCCCGAAACGAGCGCCGAGAACCATAGTCCCACAGGAATGAAATAGAATACGAGCCAGATGGCTATAAGACCCAGAAAGGCCACGAAAGCGATGATTCCCAATTGTAATTCTTCCATAGTTATTCGGTTGTTAATGATTTTTATCCGTTGATTGCGAGCAGGTTTATTCCGCGAGTTTCACTATGACGGTGAAATTCTCGAATCCCACCACCTCCACGCTTTTGCGTTGGTCGATGTAGACGTCGACCGATTTGGCTTCGTATACCTTGCCGTCGATATTGACCTTGCCCATCGGCGACAGACGCGAGACGGTGGTGCCGCGGTCGCCCGCCTTCAGTTCGTCGGCGGGACTCGCCATGCTCGACGAATCGATCTTCTGGTCGAGAGAGAAGCGCTGCCACGTCTTGGCGCGCAACGATATGACCGTGGCGATGAGCGACATGGCGAGGATAGCGGCTATCGTCACGCCGCCTCCGACTATGTCGAAACGCACGAATCCGAAATATGCGGCCGTACCGTAGCACAGCAGCGAGAGAACGGTTCCAACGGTAGTGCCAGGCAGCAATACCAGCTCCACCACGAGGAAGAACATTCCCAGTAACACGAGAAATACGATCAATCCCATAAGCATTCGTTTTTAAGTTCGGCGGAAACCGTAGTTCGGGTTCCGAATAATTTATTTAAGTCTGCGTCGCAAGTAATATTCGCTTACTCCTCTTCGTCCGAATCTTCGTCCGACGGCGAGGCGTTTCCCGTCTCCGTTACCTCGGCGGTAAGCGATTCGTCGCACTTCGCCACGGCGGCGGCCACGCGGTCGGCCATGGCGCGGGAGTCGAACGTACCCACGATAAAGGTGTCTTCCGCGACTTTCGATATCTGGCACCCTTCGGCCATGGTCGCTATCAGGTCGCGCACCGTATCGTCCAAGGCTCCGCCCTTTATCGTCACGCGGAACGTAACGGTCGCCTCCTCGTTCTGCTGCGAGAGGTTGGTTTTGCGGCCGTCGCACCACTCTACGATCTCGGGACTGCGGAAGCCCTTCTTCTTCATTATCTCCACAGCCGTCTCCGCCTCGGCGCGTGTCTTGAGGCCGCCCGCATAGTAGCTGAAACGTCCGTCGTCGAGGGGCTCGACGCAGAGGGGCAAAGCGCCGCGGAACGTCGAAACAGCCTGCTTGTATTTATAAGTACCCAGCAGAATGCGGTATATGGTTCCGTATTCGTACACCGTGCAGTCGGGAATGGGGTTCGAAGCGTTGTAGGGGCTGCGGGTACTGAATTCGATGGCTTCGTAGTCTACGAACGAACGACGCTTCACCTCGATGGGGGGCATGCGGAAATCGATCTGCCGCACGCTTTTTGAGGCGTTGGAAAGCGAGTCGATCGCGGCCGTTTGGTTGAGCAATTTTGCCACGTAGATTTCGTAATTCAGCACGACGGGCTTTTGCAGGCAGTAGTCGGCTACAGCTTCCGATACGCAGTTGTCGGCCGAAGCCAGCTTCTCCTGACGCGCTTCGCTCATCATCGACTCCGTGATTTCGAGAATATCCTCGCGGTTCTCCTTCTCGAGGAAATAGGAGTAGACATAGGTCTTTTGGTCGTAAATCTCGCTCCACAGTTTGGCGAGCTGCCTTTCGAGCACCAGACTCTCGTCGGTCGCCGCCGCTATGTCGGCATATACGGCCTCGGCTTCGGTTTCGGTGGCGGCCAACACGTATTTGTCGTAAAGCGCCTTGATTTTATTGTAGTTGTCGATGTACGACGACACGTATTTGCGTGCCGTATTCTCTTTGGCATGCACGTCGAGCAGAGCCTTGCAGTCGTCGGGGTCGATATTCTTTACGAAATACGAATTGGCGAATATCGATGCCGACGATTGCGCAGCGGCGTCGGCGTTGTCGATGTTGCCCATGCCCGAAAGCACGAACTCCTGCTCGATGGCGTTGATGCCGTCTACAAGTTTCATCTTTTGCGACCGCAATGCGAATGCCGCATTCTCGGCGTCGGTGAGGACCAGCATCAGCGAATCGGACCTGAGTCGGGCCAGCGAGTCGCGTTTCTCGGCATTCGCGCGCATGGCGCCGCGCACCGTGCGTATTACGTCGAAAATGGAATCGCTTTTGAGTCGCAAAGTCTCCTCTCTGCGCAACAAGGTCATGTATTCGTCGTTCTTTTCGAGTCCGGGTATTCGCGCGGCGATATCTTGCGCCGCCGTGTCGGTGACGCTCAGCGTTGCGGCCAACATTCCCGCCGCGAGCAGTTTACGTATGGTTATCTCCACCATCTGATAAAAAAGAGTTGAATCAATCCGAATATCTCCAAACGTCCCAGCAGCATGAGGAACGTCAAATTGAGTTTCATTACCGGCGGCAAGGCCGAATAGTTGTTCATCGATCCCACCTCGCCGAATCCCGGGCCGACATTGCTGGCGCATGCAACGGCGGACGAAAAGCCAGTCATAAGGTCGGAGCCGAGCAGGGTATTGGCGAACGTTCCCGCCAAAATAAGCATCATGAAAGCTACCGCATAGACCATCACCGTGTTGAGCATGTCTTTGTCCTGCGGAATGCCGTCGACCTTTGTGCGGAAAATGGCGTTGGGATGCTGTTGCATTCGCAGACGGTTGCGCATCATCTTGACAGCCAGCAGCAGGCGGTCGATCTTGAGACCTCCCGACGTGGAGCCTGCGCAGGCGCACACGAGCGAACAGAAGATCAGTATCAATATGGCGAACGAGGTCCAGACGTTGCAGTCGGCGATGGCGAATCCCGTGGTGGTGATGTACGATACGGTCTGGAACAGCGAATAACGCAGCGACACAAGCATGGAGGGATATATGTCGGCCTTGCGGAGGCTCAGCGCTATGAGAACGGCCGACGCCGCGATGGTCCAAAGGTAGAATCGAGTCACCTCCGAGCGGAAAATATTGTTAGTCTTGCGCATTACGGTAGCGTATATGAGACCGAAATGGATTCCCGCCACGGTCATGGCGAATATGAGCACCGCCTCTATCGCCACCGAATCGAAATACGCTACGCTGGTATTCTTGGTGCCGAATCCGCACGTTCCGCAAGTGGACATGGCGTAACACAGTGCGTCGAACCAGCACATTCCGCCCGATTTGAGCAGCAGAGTGGTTACGGCCGTCAGTCCCATGTACACAGAAAGTATTATCTTTACAACGGTTTGCGTGCGGTAATTGAAGTTATCCTTCGCCAACGACGACAATTCGACGTTGGACAGCATCATTTTGCTTTTGCCTATGGACGGCAGGATTACCAGAGTGAACATCACCACGCCGATACCGCCCACCCAGCATGTGGCCATGCGCCAGAAGTGGAGTCCGCGCGGCAGAGCCTCGACGTTATTGAGTATCGAAGCTCCCGTGGTGGTGAAGCCCGACACGCTCTCGAACCATGCGTTCATTGGCGAAAATTCGCCGCCCCACATCAGGTAGGGGAACATGCCGACTATGCTCGACACGATCCACGCTCCGACCACGATGCAATAGCCCTCCTTGGTCGAAATGCGGTCGGTGCGCGGCACGAAGATCATGGGAAAACCACCCAGCAGAAGTGTGAGAAGCGACGACATGAGCAGAGGGTAGTAGCCGGTATCCATGTCGCTCACGTAGGATATGCCCGCCGCCAGCAACATGAATGCCGCCAGCACCAGCAGCACCATCCCGATATATCGTATTACCACACTGAATCTCATATCGCTTTTCCGACAATCGTATCGTAAATCATTTGGCAGTTTTCGTACCGACCATTACCGATTCTATCTTCTCCTTCAGTTCCTGCATCTCGTCGCGGCATTCGGCCTTCACGTCGAAGGGCAGTTTATAACGCAGGTAGTCGCCCAGACTGCGGTTCATCTCTATGATCGGCCTCACGGTGTAGATCATTATGAAGTAGTAGAACATCAGCAGTATGGCTATCATCACCAGCAACGAGATGAATACCGGGGTCACCGAACGGTAGGCGTTAAGGTTGAGCTGTTCGGCGCGCGGCGTGAGCGAACCCTGGACCGACGACATTACGTCGGTTATGCCGTTAGTAATGTCGTTATAAATAGGAAGATAGTTGTCGTCGTACCATTTGCGGCCGTCGAATGTCGAGCCTATGTCCTTGGCGAGCATCTCCTCAATGGCCTGCTCCATGCGGTCCGAGCAGAGGCTCAACGAATCGTAAAGGGCGTCGGACGACGATTTGCCCGATTCGCTGCGCGCCTGACGTATGGTGAGATTGAACTTCTGTATGCCTGCGCGGCACGAGTCGGCGTATATGCTGTCGCGGAAAACCGCATAGTTCACCACCGCGCGATCGTTGGCATGTATGGCCGAGAGCATGTTCTTCGACATTTCGATGCTGCGACGGCTGCTGCCGAGTATGGCTTCTATGTCGACGCTCATGTGGCTCAGTTCGAAAAGCGACACCAAACCCGAAAAAAAGAGCAACGCCACGATGCTCAGAAATCCGATTGTCACTCGTTTGCGAATCCCCGTCATATGAATCTCGTTTTCGCGTGAGGTCCGCCGTCGTGTGCGGGCTTAACCGCACAGGTCGCCGTTCGCGGACCGATACTTGTAAAAATTACGCTAATCAATGCAAATATAACAAAAATATCTTAACGGCACGGCTTTTTTCAGTCCGTCGGAGGCATTTACTTCAAAATTTCGGCCGTTATGTCGTGAGCGTCGTCTATCGCCGTCAGGCGTACCGTGCAGATGCGATTCACCGCCTCGCGGTCGTAGGGCGCTTTAACTCTTACGTAGTTGCCCGTGTAACCGTACATCATGCCGCCGCGCACGGTGCTTTCGAACAGCACGGTCGCCGTGGTCCCCGCCGCACGGGAACAGAAATCGTAGTGCAGACGGTCGCAAAGCGCCTCCAATTCGGCGACGCGGGCCGTGGAGACCGATGCGGGCACCTTGTCGGGCATGTCGACGGCGGGTGTACCCGGACGTTCGGAGAACGGGAAGACATGCAGATACGACGGTGCAAGACGCTCGAGAAGCGTGCGCGTCTGCTCGAAATCGGCTTCGCTTTCGCCCGGGAATCCCGTGATGACGTCGATGCCGATGAAGGCGTCGGGCATCAGCGACCGTATCTTGGCGATACGGTCGGCGAAACGCGCGGAGGTATAGCGGCGGCGCATGAGGCCGAGGATGCGGTCCGAACCGCTCTGCAAGGGGATATGGAAGTGATGCTGAAATTTAGGTGATGCGGCGCAAAATTCTATTATCTCATCAGTTATGAGATTGGGCTCGATGGATGAAATACGGTATCTCTCAATACCCTCCACCTCGTTCAGGGCGCGCAGCAGATCGATGAATTTCTCGCCCGTCGTACGGCCGAAATCACCTGTGTTCACACCCGTTATCACGATCTCTTTCAGGCCCGAAGCGGCTACTTTACGCGCTTCGGCAACCAAGTCGGCGATAGGCATGTTGCGGCTCGATCCGCGTGCGTAATGTATTGTACAATAGGCGCATTTGTAGTCGCACCCGTCCTGAACCTTGAGGAACGACCGCGTGCGGTCGCCCGACGAAAATGCCGCGAAAAAGCGTGTCAGCTCCTCGGTATCGCAGGCGTAGACCTGGGCGCGACCTCCGGCAACGAGTTCGGTCACTCGTTTATATAAATCGCCTTTATCGTTGTTGCTCAGCACTATGTCGACACCTTCGATCGCCGCTATATCGTAGGGTTTCAGTTGCGCGTAACACCCCGTGACGGCTATGATGGCATCGGGATTGCGGCGATGCAATTTGCGTATGATGTTGCGGCATTTCTTGTCGGCATGCTCCGTGACGGAACAACTGTTGATGACGCAAATGTCGGCTTCGTCGTCGGCTCCCACGCGTACGAAGCCGCCCTCTTCGAACATGCGGGCGATGGTGGAACTCTCCGAAAAGTTGAGCTTGCAGCCCAAGGTATGAAAACTTACTCGACGTTTTTCCATAAATCGACAATATTTGTGGTCGATAATTTATCGGCGACGAAACGTCGGAGATAAAAATATCGCGCGAAGTTATAAAAACTTGCCGTATTAGGAAAAAAGTTTTGACGCAATCCGATAATTGAAGTAAATTTGCGCACGTTTCGGGAGAGTGCACGCTAATCCCGCGACGAATAAACGAAGATGGATTTTTTTTACGACATATTTCGTTACGGCTATCTGGCCAATGCTCTGCTCGCGGCGGTGTTCGCGGGTATCACATGCGGCATAGTGGGCACCTATGTGGTTTCGCGCCGCATGGTGTTTCTGTGCGGAGGCGTGACGCACGCTTCGTTCGGCGGCTTGGGCATAGCGTTCTGGCTGGGCGTCAATCCCATAAGCGGAGCTATGGCGTTCGCCGTGCTCTCGGCGGTCGGCATAGAGTGGGCGAGCGACAAGGGGCGTATTCGCGAAGATTCGGCCATAGGCATAATATGGTCGATAGGCATGGCGACGGGAGCGCTGTTCATGAATCTCACGCCCGGGTACACGTCGGGCGATCTGGCGAGTTACATGTTCGGGAGCATAGTGACGGTCACCACGCGCGATGTGGTGACGCTCGGAGCGCTCACCGCCTTCTGCGTTGTCGGCATGGCGTTGTGGCGGCGGCCCGTAACGTATCTGGCTTTCGATCGCGATTTCGCTGCAAGTCAAGGGATTGCGACAAGGACGGTTTCGTATCTGCTGACGATCGTCGTGGCCGTTACCATAGTGATGGCGATACGAATAATGGGTATAGTGCTGTTGCTCTCGCTCTTCACCATGCCGACCGTGACGGCCAACGCCTTCACCAAGTCATACGGTTCCATAACATTGTGGGCGGCCGTGACGGCTACTGCGGGCGCGGTGGCCGGACTCGTCATAAGTTACAATTGGGAGGTGCCGCCGGGGACCGGTATAATATTTACCCTCACGTTGGGGCTTATTGTCGCAAAACTCTTAACTTTGCGACGCAAAAGAACCGCCGATGCGACTTAAAACCATACATCGACTCGTGCTCAAGGCCTATTTCGGCCCGCTGCTGCTGACGTTCTTCATCGTCACTTTCGTGCTGATGATGAATTTCGTGTGGCGTTATATCGACGAGCTGGTCGGCAAAGGACTCGATGCGGGGGTCATAATAGAGCTGATCTGTTACGCTACCATAAACATGATCCCCATCGGCATGCCGCTCGCCATGTTGCTGGCCGCCATCATGACTATGGGCAACATGGGCGAAAATTACGAGTTGCTGGCCATGAAGTCGTCGGGCATGTCGCTCATGCGGATCATGAAGCCGCTCATCATAGTGGTGGGATTGATCTCGGTAGGCAGTTTCTTCGTTGTGAACAATCTGGTGCCTTACGCCAACAAGAAAATGACGAGCATCATTTACGACATACGCCGCCAGAAGCAGGTGCTGGAATTTCAGGACGGGCTGTTTTTCAACGGTATAGACGACATGAGTATCCGCGTGGGCCATCAGGATCCCGTTTCGGGCTTGCTTTACGACGTGCTCATATACGACAACCGTACGGCCAACGGCAACATGACCACCACCACGGCCGAGACCGGTTACATACGTCTGTCGGACGACAAGAAATATCTTCTGGTGACGCTTTACAACGGCGATAATTACCAGCAGACGCGCAATAACAAGTGGTATACGAACAACGAGTTGCGGCACGACAAGTTCGACGTGCAGAATGCCAAGATCGCGATGGACGGATTCGATTTTCAGCGAACCGACAACTCGAGTTCGATAGGCGGATCGCAGACGAAAAACATCGCAGAGCTGCAACGCGACATCGATTCGCTCGACGTCACCGTATCGACCACCACGGCGAAATCGTACGAACCTCTGCTCAAGGACAATATTTTCACGCGCGACATACAGGTGTTGCAACTTCCCGATTCGTTGCGAAAGGACAAGACGGGTTATCGCGACGTCTGTCTGCTGGATTCGATCCCGACCATGACCGTGCGTCAGAAAAACGATCTGTGGAACAGCGCGAGAGCGATAGCGCTCAATTCGCGCAATTCGTTTTCGTTCGACGAAACAGCAGCCAAAGAGGCTCTGAACCAACTCTATCGCAGTAAAAACGACTGGCATCGCAAACTGTCGTTACCTGTGTCGGTGCTGATATTTTTCCTTATCGGCGCACCGCTCGGCGCCATTATACGCAAAGGCGGTCTCGGAACGCCGATAGTAATATCGGTGGTGTTTTTCGTCGTCTACTACATCATAAGTCTTTCGGGCGAGAAGATGGCGAAGGAGGGGGCGTGGAGCTCGATGCTGGGTATGTGGATATCCACGATCGTGCTGTCGCCCATAGCGGCATATCTGCTGGTCAAAGCTACCAACGATTCGCAGTTGCTCGACACCGACTGGTATTCGGGTAAGGCGAAGGCTTTGAAGAACCGCTTGGCTCCGTTGTGGAACAAATTGCGTCGTTATTTGCCGGTGCATGTTAAAGCTAAACATTGATTAAACGATAAAACTCGATGATCGGAAAGGAATTGCGTATAATATTCATGGGAACACCCGAGTTCGCCGTGGCCTCGTTGCGTCGGTTGGCCGGCGACGGTTACAATATCGTGGCCGTGGTTACGACGCCCGACAAACCTGCGGGACGCGGACGCAAGATGCACGAAAGCGACGTAAAAGTCGCTGCACGCGAATTGGGATTGCCCATACTGCAACCTGAGAAACTAAAGGCCGAGGAGTTCGTGGAGGCTGTCAGGGCTTTGAACCCCGATCTCGGCATCGTAATAGCGTTCCGCATGTTGCCCGAGATCATATGGGCCATGCCGCGCCTGGGGACGTTCAATCTGCATGCTTCGCTTCTGCCGCAGTACCGCGGTGCCGCGCCGATCAACCATGCCATCATGAACGGCGAGACGGAGACGGGCATTACCACGTTCCTGCTCAACCACGAGATAGACAAAGGAGCCATAATCGGACAAAAGCGCGAACCCATACTTCCCGAGGACAATATGGGTACCATGTATGAGAAACTGATGACGGCGGGATGCGATTTGGTGGTCGACACAGTCGAGAAGATAGCATCGGGCGATTACACCCCCATCGAGCAGATGCACATCGACGAGTCGCAGCTGAAACCCGCGCCCAAGATATTCAAGGAGGACTGCATGATCGACTGGTCGTGGGACGGCCGCCGCATAGTGAATTTCGTGCGCGGTCTGTCGCCTTATCCTGCGGCATGGACCACGATGCGCAAGGTTGACGGCAGTGCCGATGATAATATCGGATCGGCGAAAATATTCGAGGCGACGTTCCGCCCCGAGTCGCATTCGGTTGTTGCGGGAACGATATCCACCGACGGTCGCGATCGGATATCGG
This sequence comes from uncultured Alistipes sp., assembly GCA_958449275.1. Classification (GTDB taxonomy): domain Bacteria; phylum Bacteroidota; class Bacteroidia; order Bacteroidales; family Rikenellaceae; genus Alistipes. Next base: position 35,026 of record CAUDHE010000003.1, read on the forward strand.
CAGCATGCGCCGACGGATATATCGATATCGGCGGCTTGCAAATGGCAGGCAAGCGGCGAATGAGTAATCGGGAATTTTTAGTCGGGTTCCGAAATTTGGAGGATTACGTTTTCGGAAAGTAAGTCAAAAAGCTGTATGAACGCAAATTCATACAGCTTTTGTTTTTGAGGCGGGCGGCAACCTGCGGAGATCGCGAAATGAGCGAATGCGAATAGCGGGCCTCCGCGGGGCGAGGCTGCGGCTCGCACGACTGCGAGTCGCGTATATCAGCGGTTATTGTCTCCGATCTCCCACACTCCTCCCTTGCCGAAGATACCGTCGACCCATCGGTCGAGCGTGCAGGCGCGCAAGCCCAGATCGAGCAGGTTGAACCTGCGGCGAATATGACGCACGAAAGGCACGTCGGCCCGCATCGTCTCTCGTGATATTCCTACGTGTTCGGGAGCCGTGGGAGCACCGACGATGCGAAGATAACGATACATTTCGTCGAACGTATGGCATTGCTCCTGCAATCGACGTTTCAATTCGGGCCAATCGTCTTTCACAAGTTGCAGTTGGCGGCGCACCACGTCGCGGTCGTCGTATTTGGCCGTGATTTCGGTAATTCCCAATTCGGCGTAGGGGAGTCCCCGAAACAACTCCTCGGCCTCGTTGCGAATCTCGTCGAGAGTTTTCCATCGGGCTGCGCAGGCGTCGACATCGAGCGTCGTAAAGTCGGTTTTGTACACCTCGTCGAACATGGCGCACATCATCAAAGTGCCGACGCTGACCTGAAATCCGTGCGACGGCGTAGCGCCTTTGTAAGTGTGGTTGCGCATGTTCCACAAATGGCTGAACAGATGATCGGTACACGATGCGGGACGGCTCGACCGCGCCGCCTGCATGGCGAATCCGCTCAACATCAATCCCTCCACGAACGGTGCGATAGCTTCGGGCCGAAGTGCGGCGACACCTTCGGGATCGGCGAGTGCCTCTTTCAGACCGTCCTGCACGATATGCCATGCCGTGTCGTGTATCGGTTCCACTCCCAAGAAATCCGCTATTATCCACTCTGCGCCCGCGGGTATTTTCGCCGCCAGATCGGCATAACCCGCAGCCGTCATTTCGGCGGGAGCTTTAGCCATGACTCCCACGTCGGCCAAAATGGCGCGGGGGGCAGGGCATGTGAAGGTCTGCTTCATGTCGTTGCGCGTAATCGACGCTCCGAAAGAGGAATAGCCGTCGACAGAAGCTGCCGTGGCGACACACATGTAGGGTCGGTTCGCATGATAGGAGCTCAATTTGCACAGGTCGTTTATGGTACCCGATCCGACCGCGACGGCTATGGCGTCGGTAGCGGCCAAACGCGAATCGAGCATTTCGACGAATTTCCATTCGGCATGGAGGTGCGGATCGGTGAATATGTAGGGTTCATCACACGAAATTCCCGAGGCCGACAAGTACGAAAGTACGGCTTCGCCTGCCGCACGCCATGTGTTTTCGTCGGCGACGATCAACGCCCGTTTGTCGGGAAATTGCTCCGCGAACATAGAAGGCACGCGGTCGAGTATATTCGTTCCGATCTCCAAAGCCGCGGTGTCGGTCGCGGCCGCCAAAGCGGCGGCTATTCGTTTGTTGTTATTCATAAACGGGATTGTTTAGGTTCGAAAGCAAATATAATCATTATATCTTTCAAATCAAAGCGTAATGCGAGAAAAACCATGTACGACACCGAGAACTAAAAGCCGCCATGAAAGCAAAACTTTCATGGCGTCTTGATACCGGGTCTCGATAAGACGTTATTTCAAATTACGCTCGATGTAGCACGTATAATCCTTCAGTACCGGAGTATATTCCTCGTGAGCCATAAGGGGCGACGAGATCAGAAAATCGGCTGACGAACGGTTGATGGCCGTGGGAACGTTGTATAATGTGGCAAGGCGCAGCAAGGCCTTCACGTCGACGTCGTGGGGTTGCGCCGACATGGGGTCCCAAAAGAATATGAGCATGTCGATATCGCTGTTAGCGATCATCGATCCCAATTGCTGGTCGCCGCCGAGGGGGCCCGATTTGAGCATCGTAATGTCGAAGCGCGAATTGGCGGCATCCTTTCTGCGGCGCGACATGAGTGTTTCGGCCACGATGCGGCCCGTGGTGCCCGTGCACACCAAACGATGCGAAAGTAATTTTTCCCAGTTCCATGCCACCCATTCCGCGAGGTCGTGTTTCATGTTGTCGTGCGCGACCAGTGCCACCGTTAATCTTTTTTCCATAATTCATCCTAATTTAGGGCCTCGTCTCTCTCTCGGCCCGATTAATCATCCTGATATATTCTGCTATTTCGGTCGTAAAGTTACAAAAACTACGCGATCATACCATATTCGTGCCATTGGCAACTCAAGGGTGCGGGTCGCTCGTCCGAAAAACAAAGTGCGGCAGCAGGCCGCACCTCTATTATCTTACTTTTCGGATTATCTTGCCGCCGTAGCGGATGGCCTCTTCGTTCTGCGGCAACGTGCGCCATGCCCGTTCGGGCAACGATTTTTTGAGTCCCGTCATGACGTTCTCCATGTCGACTATGGGTTTCACTTTCAGATATCCGCCCAGAATCATGGTGTTGAACATCTTGGCCTGCCCCAGTCGGGCACATTCCGAGGCCGCGTCGATGGCGTACACCTCTATGTCGGTGCGCGTGGGCGCATGAGTGATTCCGTTGGTATCGTAGATCAGAATCCCTCCCGTCTTGATCTTGCTCTCGAACTTGTCCATCGACTGCTGGTTGAGTATTATCGCGGAATCGAATTCGCTCGCTATGGGCGACGATATTCTGCGGTCGGAGAGTATGACCGTAACGTTCGCCGTGCCTCCGCGCATTTCGGGTCCGTACGACGGCATCCATGTTACCTCACATCCCTGCATTACGCCCGAGTAGGCGAGTATCTTGCCCATCGACAGTACTCCCTGACCGCCGAACCCGGCTATTATCAACGTCTCTTTCATAATTATTTCACGTTTACAATTTGGACGATCGTATATCGGTCTGCCGACGGCAGAAGCGGAACACGGTTCTGCAAAATATATATGATCGCATGCTATTTAGGCAACTCCGAACACTTTATGTCGCCCAGCGGATAGTGGGGCAGCATGTTCTCTTCGAGCCATCTGTTGGAATCGACGGGCGACATTTTCCAGCCGCTGCTGCATGTCGACACGACCTCGACCATCGAATAACCGTTGCCCGCAAGCGAGTTCTCGAACGCGCGGCGTATAGCCTTTTTGCACTTGCGCACATTGGCGGGCGTATGCACGCTTTGGCGGGTTATGTAGGTGGCGCCGTCGAGGTGCACCAGCATCTCCGCTATCTTGTAGGGGAATCCGTTCAGTCTGCTGTCGCGACCGTAAGGCGTGGTTGCCGTTTTCTGTCCGAGCAGGGTAGTGGGCGACATCTGTCCGCCCGTCATGCCGTAAATTGCGTTGTTGATGAATATGGTGGCTATGTTTTCGCCGCGTGCGGCGGCGTGTATGGTTTCTCCCGTACCTATGGCTGCCAGATCGCCGTCGCCCTGATACGAAAATACCAGTTTGTCGGGATGCAGGCGTTTGATTGCCGACGCCACCGCACATGCTCGGCCGTGTGCCGCCTCGACCCAATCCACGTCGACATATTTGTAGGCGAACACCGAGCAGCCGACGGGTGAGACGGCTATGGTCGATTTTTCCAGCCCCATTTCGTCGATAACCTCGGCCACCAGTTTATGCACCGTCCCGTGGCTGCATCCGGGGCAATAGTGCATCACCTCGTCGGTAATAAGGCGCGGCTTGGCATAGACCACGTTTTCGGGTTTTATCTCAACTTCTGCCATAGCTTTCTATTTTATGAAATTATTTTTCAACGCCTCCAACACTTCGTCGGGCGTAAACATCATGCCGCCCTGACGGCCGTAATGGGCTACGGGGGCCCTGCCGTCGACGGCGAGACGGACATCCTCTATCATTTGCCCCGCATTCAGCTCCACCGAAAGGAATCCCTTCACGCCGCGGCGGCTCAATGCGGCCAACGGCTCCGAGGGAAACGGATAGAGGGTAACGGGACGCAACAGTCCGACCTTTATTCCCGCGGCGCGCGCCAGTTCGACGGTAGCCGAGCAGATGCGGGCCGACGAGCCGAACGCCACCAGTATGTAGTCGGCATCGTCGCAGTCGATCTGCTCCCAACGAGCTTCGGCCGCCTCGATGGCCTTGTATTTGTCGTTGAGATGGAAATTGATCTTCTCCATCTTTTCCGACTGCATTTCCAATGAGGTGCATATGTTGCGTTCGCTGCGCGAGCCTTTGCCGCAACATGCCCACGAGCCGTATTCGTTCTCGATCTCGGCATCGGTGCGACGCTCTTTCTGCGGTGCGAGCACCACTTTCTCCATCATCTGGCCTATGGCTCCGTCGGCCAAAATCATGGCGGGATTGCGATATTTGAAAGCCAGATCGAATCCCAGCCCCACGAAATCGTGCATCTCCTGCACCGATGCGGGTGCGAGCACTATCAGGTGGAAGTCGCCGTGCGCACCGCCCTTGCAGGCTTGGAAATAGTCGCCCTGCGAGGGCTGTATGGTACCCAATCCGGGGCCGCCGCGCTGACAGTTCACGATAAGACACGGCAATTCGCACGCGGCCAGATAACTCAGTCCTTCGCTCATGAGGCTGACGCCGGGACTCGACGACGACGTCATGACGCGTTTGCCCGTGGCGGCGCCACCGTAAACCATGTTGATCGACGCCAGTTCCGATTCGGCCTGAAGGACCACCATTCCCGTGGTCTCCCACGGTTTGAGCTCCATCAGGGTCTCCATTACCTCGGATTGCGGCGTGATGGGGTATCCGAAATAACCGTCGCATCCGCAACGCACGGCAGCATGGGCGATAACCTCGTTGCCTTTCATCAATCTCACCTCTTTCTCTGCCATAACTATTCGAATTTCTGTCGGTATACGACAATACAACTGTCGGGACAAATGATTCCGCATGACGCGCATCCCGTGCATGCGTCGCGATCGACCATTACCGCGTAACGATAACCTTTGCCGTTGACGTCGGCCGAGAAGCCCAGCACGCTGCACGGACACGAGGCTATGCACACACCGCATCCTTTACAACGCTCTGTGTCAATGACAAGACTCCCTTTGATCTTCGCCATAATAAAAAACAATTAAATAATTTTATCCAAAATTTCTACAAATATAGCGATTTTATCCCGAATATTGTTCCGTCGATCGTTATTAATTCTCCGAACACGACTCGCGACAGCATAATGACGACCGATTCGCAATGCGCCTGCATGTTCCGATCCGAAATATCGGAAAGCATCTCCGCGAGCAACCGTTTTGAGTTGCGACATCGCGCTTTATTGCCTGTTTTTTGCTAATTTTGCAATATGTAAATTATCGTATCATGAAAAACAACCTTATCCTTGCAATTCTGTCGGCGACGGCCGTTCTGTTCGCCTCGTGCCGCCGCGAGACGGCGCCCGCGTTTTCGTTCGAGAACTACGAGCAGTCGTTCGATTCCAAGCAGCCTTTCTCGGTGCGCATGTCATACATACGCATAGTGAACGCCGACAAAAGCCCCGTACTCGAGGCGATAGAGGAGTCGAACAGACGCGAATTCTTCGATGCGGAGGGCAAGTTGCCGCGCACGATGAAAAAGACGTTCGACATGGCGGCGGCGCAGTTCCGCGAAAACAACAATTGCGACGACGGTCGGTTTTCGAGCGGAGATTACCGATTGGCGGTCACCTCGGACATCGACGTTTACGACCGCACTTTATCATACGTGATCGAAGGATACCAATACACGGGCGGTGCGCACGGCATGAGCTGGACCAAGGCGCTCAACTATTCGCTCGACGACGGCAGCCTATTGTCGCTGTCCGATTTCTTCACCGAGGAGCAGACGGCGAAACTGCCCGCGATTCTCGTGAAACAGCTGTGCATGCAACTGGGAGCAACCGATGCCGACCAACTCGCGGCGCTCGGTTATTATCCCGACGACATAAAGCCGACCGAAAACTTCACGGTTTCGGCGACGGGAATAACGTTTATCTACGATCCTTATCAGATAGGGTGTTATGCCGTGGGCAAGACCGAGATAGAGGTTCCCTATGCCATGATAGACGAGCTGCCGGAATAACGAGATTGTCGGCCGTCTGCATGGCGTCGGAAAATCGTAATCGGGCAATCCTTTGCGGATTGCCCGATTTCGTAATGCTCTATTCGAACGAATGGATCACCACGCCCGAGCGCAGTTTGGGTTCGAACCATGTGGTTTTCGGAGGCATGATGTTGCCCGTGTCGGCGATATCTATCAATTGCTGCATGGAAACGGGATAAAGCGCGAATGCCGCTTTCATTTCGCCGCTGTCGACGCGACGCCGCAATTCGTCCAACCCGCGTATTCCGCCCACGAAATCTATGCGTTTCGATGTGCGCAGATCGTCTATGCCGAGAATCTTGTCGAGCACCAGATTCGACAGCACGGTGACGTCCAGCACCCCGATGGGATCATTGTCGTCATATGTCCCGCTTTTAGCCGTGAGGCTGTACCATTCGCCGTCGAGATACATCGAGAAGTTGTGCAGCGCGCAAGGCTTGTAGGTCTCCGCGCCTTTCTTTTCGACGTCGAACGACTCTTCGAGCCGCTCCAGCAGCTCGGCGGGAGCGAGTCCGTTCAGATCGCGCACCACGCGGTTGTAGTCGATGATGCGCAGTTGCGATGCGGGGAACGTGACGGCCAGGAAGTAACAGTATTCCTCATCGCCCGTGTGGGCGGGATTGTTGCGCATGCACTCCTGACCCACGCGGGCTGCAGCGGCCGTGCGGTGGTGTCCGTCGGCGACATACAGTGCGGGAACGGCCGCGAACAGCTCGGTGATGCGGCGGTTCTTGGCTGCGTCGCGGATCACCCACAGACTGTGACCGAAGCCGTCGGCTGCGGTGAAATCGTAGTCGGGAGCGCTCGACGTCACGACTTCGGACACTATGGCATCTATCTCGGCATTGTCGGGGTAGGTGAAGAACACCGGTTCGATATTGGCTTTCTGGTTGCGTACGTGTATCATGCGGTCCTCCTCCTTGTCGGGGCGCGTAAGTTCATGCTTTTTGATCGCTCCCGAGAGATAATCTTCGAAATGGCAGCACATGGCTATGCCGTATTGGGTACGGCCGTTCATGGTCTGCGCATAGACGTAATAGTGCTCCGCTTCGTCCTGCACGAGCCAGCCGCGTTCTTTCCACGAGCGGAAATTCTCCACGGCCTTGTCGTATACGGCCTGCGAATGCTCGTCGGCGACGGGATCGAAATCGATCTCGGCCTTTATGATGTGCAGCAACGAACGCTCGGTGGCCTCTGCCTTGGCTTCGGCCGAATCGAGTACGTCGTAGGGACGCGACGCCACCTCCGAGGCGAACTCCTTCGGAGGACGTATTCCGCAAAAAGGTTTTACTCTTACCATAGGACTATTTGTTGACTTGGAAACGGGTGTTTCCGTTTTCGATGAAATCCACGATCTGACGTGCCGCGGCCAGACCTGCATTTATGTTTGCCTCGGCAGTCTCGGCACCCATCTTTTTAGGTGTGGCGAAGAAGCGGTTGCCGAAAAGCTCGGCGAGTTCGTCTCGGCAATCGGGAGCGATGTCGGTCGCATACTTCAGCGCGGGACGCTCGGTGAGTGCCGCTTTGAGGCCGTCTTCGTCTATCACCTCCTTGCGGGCGGTGTTGACCAGCGTGGCGCCTTCGGGCATCGACATTAGCAGTTTGTAACCGATTGACTTTTTGGTCTGTTCGGTAGCGGGGATGTGCAGCGACAGATAATCCGATGCCGCATAAAGCTCCTCTACGCTTGCGACCTGCTTCACGCCGTCGTTTTCGAACACTGCTGCGTCGGCGATAAAGGGATCGTAGGCGATTACGTTCATGCCCAGCGCCTTGGCCTTGCGGCCCACCAGACGGCCAACGTTGCCGTAGGCGTGTATGCCCACGGTCTTGCCCTGAAGTTCGGATCCCGTACCCGCGGTGAAGCGGTTGCGCGCCATATATACCATCATGCCCAGCGCGAGCTCGGCCACGGCGTTGGAGTTCTGCCCGGGGGTGTTCATGACCGTTATGCCTCGGACCGTTGCGGCGGCGAGATCGATATTGTCGTAACCTGCGCCCGCACGGACTATTATTTTCAACTCGGGCGCGGCGGCGATGACTTCGGCAGTCACCTTGTCGCTGCGCACGATAAGCCCCTGAACGTCGGCTGCGGCGGTTGCTAGCTGCGCTTTGTCGGTATATTTTTCGAGCAGGACCGTTTCGTAACCCGCTTCGGCGAAAATCGCCTTTATTCCGTCCACCGCTTTTTTCGCAAACGGCTTTTCGGTCGCTATCAATATTTTCATCTTCCCGATCATTGATACGGATTCTACAATTTCCGTCGGTTCCCACGCCAGCACGTCGCCGCTTAAGGGATTACGCCGCGTCGGCATGTTGTAACTGAATCCCATAATGTTATATGTTTATATAAGCGGCTCGGGCCGCTCGTTCCGTTCTACTTATGTTTCTCTTCGAACTCACGCATGCAGGCCACCAAAGCCTCCACCGACTCTTTGGGGCAGGCGTTGTAGCACGAAGCGCGGAATCCGCCCACCAAACGGTGACCTTTGACGCCCACCATGCCGCGCGACTGGGCGAACTCCAAAAACTCGGCAGCCAGGTCTTCGCGACCTTCGGCCATGACGAAGCAGATGTTCATCAGCGAACGGTCCTCTGCGGCAGCCGTGCCTCGGAACATCGAGTTACGGTCGATCTCGTCGTAGAGCAACGCGGCCTTTTCCTTGTTGCGGCGATACATTTCGTCCATTCCGCCGATGGATTTCATCCACTTCAGCGTTTCGCGCAGTACGAAGATGGGGAATACGGGCGGAGTATTGAACATCGAATCGTTGTCGACGTGCGTTTTCACGTTCATCATGGTAGGCAGAGGACGCACCACGCTTTCGAGCATGTCGTCGCGAATGATTACGAACGAAACTCCCGCAGGAGCCAGATTCTTCTGCGCGCCGCCGTAGATGAGGGCATATTTCGATACGTCGACGGGACGGCTCAGAATATCCGAGCTCATATCGGCGATCAGCGGCACGGGCGAATCGATGTCGACCTTATATTCGGTGCCGTAAATCGTGTTGTTGGTGCATATATAAAGGTAATCGAGGTCGGCGGGAATCTCGAAATCCTTCGGGATGTACGAGAAATTCTTATCCTCCGACGATGCCGTCACGTCCACCTCGCCGTAGAATTTGGCCTCCTTGATAGCTTTCTTGGTCCACACGCCCGTGTTGACATAACCGGCTTTGGTCTTGAGGAAATTGGCGGGAATGTGGTAGAACTGGGTGCTGGCGCCTCCGCCGACGAAGTAGATCTTATAATTATCGGGTATGTTCAGCAGCTCTCGGAAAAGACTCTTGGCCTCGTCCAGCACACCTTGAAACTCCTTGGTGCGGTGCGATATCGAGAGAAGCGATACGCCCGTACCGTCGAAATCGAAAATGGCCTTTGCCGCGGCTTCCAATGCGGCGTCGGGAAGAATCGACGGACCTGCATAGAAATTATACTTTTTCATAATCGAATTAATTAAGTGATTACATCTTTCGTACTACAAAGTAAACTCAAAATTATGATTATTCAAAATTCCGAAACATGTTTTTTCTCTCAATTCATAGCCTTTTTTAATAAAAACATGAAATTTATTTAATTATTAATATTTTTTAACAACAATCTTGCTTTTTGAAAGCCGAAAGAGCGACAATCCGTAACCGATTTGCCGATTTGGATTTCTTTGGCCGTCATCGGCTTCGGAGCGGCATGTTTTGCGGGTCCGAAGAGCTGTGCGGAGACTCGCCGCCGTTCGCTCCGCAGGTTGCGGATTGCACCGCGAGTCCTAATCAAAGTAAATAATCATGTTTAATTTTACGTCGACTTTAAATCTTTTCGCAACCCGCTGCGTCTTTATATACGGAAGCGCCTCCGCAAAGGAATTATCGACTTATGAAACACGACACGAAAAACGACTGCCTTGCCCGCGTGACGGAGATCATGGAACGGGAGAAGAACAACCTCTACCGATACGCATGCTATCGGCTCGGCAGCCCCGAGGAGGCTGAGGACTTGTTGCAGGATCTGTATCTGGCCATGCACACCAAACTGACCGTGCTGCGAAACGTCGACAGACTCGACAGTTACATCTATCGCAGTTTGTCGAACGCCTGCGCATCGCGGTTGCGAAGTCGCGGCAAGCGGCGGTTCGTCGACGAAACGGCATTGAGCGGTATTGCGGCAGACGCGGCGTCTCCCGATCGGTTCGAACACGAATTCCTCAGGATCGATCGGCTGCTCGCACTTTTGCCGACGGAGCAGGGCGACACGATACGGCTGCGCATTCACAGCGGTCGTTCGTTCGCTGAGATCGCCGAAATCACGGATGTGCCGGTAGCGACGGCGAAATCGCGTTACAGATACGGCATCATGAAATTGCGCGAAGCCGACGCGGCAAACGAATTATCGGATTAAACACAAAAAAAGCAATCGTACATGAAAAAGAATTTTTTTGAAGAAGACCGCGAACTGTTCGACGAAAACGATCGTATTCGGGCAGAACGCATCATAAACGACCTTACCCCCAAATTTGCACCCGAGGCCCGATTCGATTTCCGATCGGCGGAAAAGCGTCGCCGCATATTCGACCCGCGCCGCGAGTTACGCCTGATCGCGGCAGCGGCCGTGCTGGCCGCAGGCATATTTCTGGGAATATGCGGAGGCGGAGACAGCGTTCGCGCCGCCGAGAACATGGAGATAGTCAAGCAGGCTTTGGCCGATTTGAATGCGTCGGAAAATTGTCGGATCAAATTCACGGCGTTGATGAAAGAGCGGCGCAAACCCCGCGACATCGAGATATATAAAATATCTCCCGACGGAATGCGCATCGGCGCGACGATCGATGTGTCGCGAAGCGGCGGCGACATCGCCATCCGCATCGAGTGGAACGATTCGAAGCGGTCGACGCAGATATTCGAAAACGACAGATATCGGTTGTTGGAGAACGGCGAGGTCGCGGAGGAGTTTCGGAGCAGTTCGCAATTCGAACTGTTGGAGTTGCTGGACTTCGAAAAAGTGAAGGCCATATTCGCCGAATTTGAATCAAGGGCCGTCATGACGCTCAAGGACAACGGCGATCTGATAGAAATGACGGTTACCGAACCCGAAAATACCCATTCGGCGAAACATCCCGCCGTCATTACGGCCGTATTCTCCAAATCGAAAGGTGCGCTTCTGAAGGCTCGCGTAGAGTGTATCGTCGACGGAGCCGCCGCGACACTTCTCGACGTCACCGAGATCGAATACGGTATCTGACCGCACGCCGCAGTTTATTGCAACTCCGCTCCGTCCGCGCAGGATGGGGCGGAGCCGTTTTACAAAGCGGCATGCGTAAAGACGTACGGAAATAAGGAGAAATATCGAAAACATTACGGTTCGATTTTGCTCGCAAGCACATATTTTTTCTTATCTTTAATGTAGAGAAGATTATGTTACTGACTACATATCGATTAGAAGAATCCGATATGGGAAAGACAACGGATAAGTAAATTACAAAGTGTTTATATCACTTTATTTATCCTGCATTCAAATAACCCATTCAGTCGCAAAATTAGCATAAAAATTAATATTACGAATAAATACATGCTACTCGATTATATTTTGATAAAGTAAATTATATTAAGCCCGATTTGCAACATATTTAGATGTTGAAATGAAAGCAAATGATCATAGAATTAGCTATATTTGCATCTGTAATTATTTAAAGGAGATCTATTAAGTAGGAAAATATTTTGCCGCAGGTTGTGAGAATTTAATTTTTCCATCTGCAAGAACATATGATAGATAGCAGTTAGCTGTTTATTCCGAATCCGAAATCGCCAATTTCAACTCATGGGAATAAACAAGCGAAGCTCGTGTATTACACCGAACAGCGGGTGTGCACGAGCTCGACTTGTTCCATGAGTAGGTGTTTGGCGATACCTGGATTCGAACAACGTTGAGTTCGTGCTTTTTGTATTACAATCAATATGGGAAATATTAACATACCGGATTTCGAGGAATATCTGACAAAGTATTTAGAGATCAATTACCCGAACAAAGTAAAGGACTGTCAATTTATTCAGAATAGGAATAAATTGGCTCGAGAAGTATTCTCTAAGTCGATACATCGAAATAATGACTATGATTTGGCAAATGAATTGGCGATGGATACTTTATTAAAGGATTACAAATTCTCAAAATTCTATTGCATTCTTAATATCTTGCTCGATGAGTATGAGTCGTTATTTTCTAAAGACATGCTTAAAGAGTTTGCCATACGCTTTATGCCTATTTGTGAACAGATATTTATGAGATATACCCTTAATGATGCTATTCTTAAAAGTAAAGAATTGATTACTTTAAGAGAAGAGTTAAAAACTTGTATCTATCAAGCTATGAATGAATATTGGACTTTTAAGGTATAAGATCGGCTATTTTTATTATCTTTGGGCAAGATTTACATGTATGTCCAAATATTTATTTATAGTTATTGCTGCTATTAGCCTGTTATATTCTTGTACGGATAATGCCCGAAGTCTCGAAACCATATATAGGGCCGAGACTTTAATGCAAGAATATCCCGACAGCGCGTTATGCGTATTGGAAAGCATAAATCGTTCTTCACTTAAAAGCCGATATGGTAAAGCCCGTTACGCATTGTTATATTCACAGGCTTTGGATAAGAATTATATCGATGTCGATAAAGATACATTGACATCCCAAGCGCTGAAGTTTTATCAGTATAGAGGGAAAAAACAGGACCGTGCTCTTGCATATTACTATTCAGGCCGTGTTTACGAAAATGCAGGAAACCTCGATTCTGCAGTCATTCAGTACACACATACCGAGGAGCTGCTCAAATCTTCTATCGATGTCACATTACAAGGATTGACTGCCGGTGCTTTGGCCAGATTGTACGAAGCACAAAATTTCGTAGATGCAGCCACGGATAAATATATCGAAGCCGCAGATTACTTTTCTCAAGCCGGACGAATGCGAAATGTCTTGATTTCATATTCCAGAGCTTTGGGGCTGCTGTCCATTAAGCGCGATTTTGCACGTCACGAACATTACTATGATCTATCGGTAGATCTTGCTAAAAAACTTTGCGACACAATGCAGCTGTTAGGCCTTGAGCAAAGTAAAGCAGCTTGTATTATAAATCAATATGGAGATTATCGTAAGGCATTGAATATTCTTCGACAAGCGGCTTTTACCTATAACGCGAACAAAATTCCTCAAAGTTATTTCTTCGTTATAAGTAATATTTACACGCGCTTAAATCTCCCCGATAGTGCTTCGCTGTATTTGAAACCGCTTATGGCCAATATGCAGCATGAAACTTTACGAGCTCAAATGGAGTATGTGTATATGGCCGGGGAATTATGCAAGGCGAAGAATAATCTCTCGGATGCCTACAAGTATAATAAAGAGGCGTTAAAACTATGCGATTCACTCTATTTTATAGAAAAAGAGCACACGATACCGAAATTACAGGCAAAATATCGAACGGATCGGTTAGCGATACACAACAAATATCTGAAACGCATAAACAAATATCAATTTTATATAGCGATCATTGCTTTAGTTTCAATGCTTTTCATCTTTTTGTGGCTCATTGGCAGAAGACAAAAGCGAATCCTACAGCAAGAACAAGAAATCACCGAATATCGGAGCGTAATAGCCGGCCTTAAAGACGAATACGAAGCATTGCAACACAGCAAACGAAACAATGACGAATCGGTAAATCGTCGCATTTCGTTTCTGAAACAAATCCTTGAAACGACAGCTGAATACGGACATAACAAGGAGGCTTTTTATAGTAAGATCGAGTTGCTGCTTACCAAAAATAAAGCCGGGGGTACCAAGAGTGGAGGCACGAACGAGATATTGTTGATCTTTCAAGATATATTGAATACCCGAACACATGGAATCGTCGAATATTTGCGTCATAAGTACCCTTCGCTTTCCAATCAAGAACTTAGTTTATATTGCATGATTGTGATGAATATATCCAAATCGGCAATCTGTTTTGTAATGAATACATCGCAAAAAACCTATTATAATTATCGGATTCTGTTGAGAAACAAATTGAATATTACGAATGAAGAAATAGCAATAGAGGATCACTATCGGATGCTTTGTCAAGAATACGAAGCACTGAAAAAATAATAGAAATACAAAGTTACTTATAAGATGTCGGTTCATGCCGGCATCTTTTTTTGTGTATGCTACTTTCGTCCGCTATTAAATCCGCAATAATTAAGGAATATCTCATAAATCGCTATATGACAACAAGGTATGTGACAATAGCATATGCCGATGTAATAATAGGGTAATTAAAATTATTTAATTACATAAATATCAACATTATACAAGATGCATTTGGGTAATAGTCGGGACACAACAGATCGATATTTATGTTATAATTTTATATTAAACCATAAATCAAAACTTAATTACTATGAAAAAGACAATCGCACTTATGTCATTAGGAATGGCTATCCTCTACTTTAATCTATGTTATGCAAATCGTTGTTTTCTTGAAGAGGATAACGAGCGGGAAGCAATAATTCTAACACAAAACAACAATCAGAACAATCCTATTACTCGATCAGTTACCCCCATTGCTGTTTCAGCGATACTCGATAATGAAACGGGCCAAATCGAAGTTTATTTCGACGAGCCGGAAGGCTTGGCGACAATTCAGATAACGTGTATGGGGCAGGTCATAAGTTCGTACAATTGCGATACAGAAGAAGAATGGGTTACCAACTTACCGGCTCCGACTTCTTCGGGAAATTACTGCATTACCATTCGAACCTCTTCGGCCGAATATATAGGATATTTTTCTTTTTAAAGAATATCGCTAAACTCAGACTGCATGTTAATGATCGATTATATCAAATTGTTTGGCGTTTTCATATCGCTTTATGTGGTGTCATGCTATAAACGCCGGCAATTGCATTTCCGAATATCATTCGGTCGATATGAAATTAATTATGCTAATCTCATGCTGGGTTATTTTATCTCGACATTGATATGCAGTCTGATTTTTTGGCCCAATGTTTCCACTTATGCCGCATGGTTCTATTACGGAATACTCATTGTCTCTATTTCGATATATGAGATGTTATTTATAAAACGATCGAATTGTCGTTCAGCAGTAATACCCAATCTTTTGATTGTGGCTGAATGTTTCGCTATCGGGTTCGACGATTTGTATTGGGATTGGCAATTGATTATTATCGGAATCGGACTTTTCGCAAGTATTATTTTATCGGTGATCATCGCTGTAAGTGAATATCATTTGGAACAATTGAAGTCAAAGGTTTCCTAAAAAAACGTTTTGTATTATGGCTGCCTACCATAATATAAAAGCCCTCCTACGAGGAAGTAAAACCGAGCCGCCAGCTCATAAGTTTAACAAACACGCAGAAAGGCGTCACAAAAGTAGCAAACTTTTCCGAGAGACGAAAGGTCTTCGGAAAACGGCGGATCGGAATATCCGACGATACACAAAAGTCCAAATCAATAAACCCTAAACTTTAAAAAGTTAACACTATGAAAACTATGAAGAATTTCGCTGCACAGCAGCTCTCGAAGAAGCAGATGAACACCATCCACGGCGGTCAGGGAATCGTGGAGTGTGCAGGTCTGGCCTACACGGTGGAGTGCCCGTACACGGATCAAAACGGCATTCCCCGTAAAGCCTACGGATGTGCTAACGACATTCTTTCGGCTACTGGCAACGCACAGACCGAAGCCCGTGCTAACGGAGGCGATCCCAACATTCACGATTGCGTCGTCGGCTAATCCGAGGAACTTCATGTGTCGGTAGTCCACAAGGACTACCGACATTCAATCCCTACTCAGAATGCGAATTTTTATCTTATGCCTGCTGTTATCCGCTGTAACGGATGCCATGGCGCAGCTGCAAGGTCGCCCGCTGCAAGGCCCCGAGTGGCAGGCGGCATTGAAGAAACTGAGGGAGCAACAACCCTTTGAAGGCCATTATACGCTGACAGAAAGCAGAGCGTCGTCTTACATGCTGAACGATTCGACGGAGGTGGACCGCTGTCGTCTGGAGGTCGTCTATTCCGCTCGGATCGTGTTGGACACCATTGCCGGCTTCCGCTGCAACGATGTGGTCGTCGTGCAGGTCGGCGACTCGATTCAGAAGTTCTACAGCACGATCCGCTGGTGCCAGAATATGAACCGCACGCTTTTTAATCTGGGTTACAGCGAAGACAAGATGTATCCCTATCCCCGGGCCGTCTATCAGGTCGCTGTCGACTATGAAGTGTACCGCGATCTGAAACATCGGAAGTTCATCAACCGCCACTCGCTGTATGCGGCCAAAAACCAGCTCTTCGAATACGAGGAGCCGTTGCCGCACTTCGCCTGGCGGATCTGTCCCGATACGACGGCCCTCCTGGGTTATGTCTGCCAGCAGGCCGAGGCGGAATATGCCGGCCGCCGGTGGCGGGTGTGGTTCACGCCAGAAATTCCCGTAGACGGCGGATTGTGGAAGTTCAACGGACTGCCGGGCATGATCCTGAAGGCGGAGGACGATCGTGGTTATTTTCAGTTTACGGCCACGGAGATCCGCCAGCCCAGTAAAAGCATCATTCATTACCGTGCCCGCACGAAACGGATGTCGCGCAAAGCCTACCGCGAACTGGAGGCTAAGACGTTCCTCCACCCATTTTCTCCCGACGACGGATTCTGCGGAATAAACCATGAAACGGGAGAATACGGCTGGCTCCCTGCCGACTGGCAGATGCCCTACAATCCCATAGAATTAGAATAAACCCTGACTACCCCGCCATGCTTTACCGCCTGCTCGCTCTTGCCCTTCTGCTCGCCGCCGCTATTCCCGCCGCGGCGCAGCCGACGTCGCCCATGAAGACGGCGACGATCAGCGGGATGATCGTCGATGCGGCTACGGGCGAGGCTGCGGACCCGGTGAACGTGCTGCTTCAAAGCCCGTCTCGCCGGACGATGTACGGCTACACGACCTCGCGCGCCGACGGGAGCTACACGCTCGAATGGCGGGGCTCGGCCGACACGCTGCTTGTGACGGTTACGGGCTTCAACATCGCACCTCAGTCGCGGCTCGTCCTCGCGCGCACGCAGCGCGTGGACTTCCGCGTGGAGCACTCCGAGCTGAAGATCCGCGAGGTGACGGTGAAGGCCCCGGCCGTGGAGCGGCGCTCGGACACGCTGAGCTACACGGTGTCGAAGTACGCCGACGTGGCCGACCGCTCGATCGGCGACGTGCTGCGTAAGATGCCGGGCATCGAGGTTTCGAAGTCGGGCGAGGTGAAGTACAACGGCAAGACGATCAACAAATTCTACATCGAGGGGCTCGACATGCTGGGCGGCCGCTACGGCATCGCGACGAACAACATCCAGGCCAAGGACATCGCGCGCGTGGAGGTGTACGAGAACCACCAGCCGATCAAGGCGCTGAAGAAGCTCGTGGACTCGGACCGCGCGGCGCTGAACCTGCGGCTGAAGGAGTCGGCCAAGGGTACGTGGAACGGCACGATGCAGCTGGGCGGGGGCTACAAGCCGGCGATGTGGAGCGGCGAGGCCACGGCGATGTACTTCGGGCGTCGGTTCCAGACGCTCGACACCTACAAGACCAACAACACGGGCGACGACGTGTCTCGCGAGCTGAAGAGCCTCTACGGCGGACTGGACGACCTGCCCACGCTGCTGGGCGTGCACCTCCCGACGGCCCCTTCGGTCGACGAGCGCCGCTACCTGGACAACAACATCCACACCGTGTCGCTCAACTCGATCGCGAAGCTGAAAAAAGAGCTGGAGCTGACCGCCAATGCGCAGTACCACCACGACTACCGCCAGGCCGAGGGCGCCTCGACGACGACCTACTACCTTCCCGACGCCGCGCCGCTGGTCGTCGACGAGCGCACGTCGACACTCCGCCGCACGGACCGCACGGCCGTAGACATCCAGTTGCAGTCCAACACCGAGAAGCACTACCTTCAGGAGAAGTTGTCCTTCGCCGGGCGGTGGGACAACGACCTGGGGCGGGTGCTCAATGCGGAGGAGCTTGTCGACCAGCGCTTCCGCCTGCCGCGCCTGAGCTTGCGCAACACCTTCCGCGACGTCCGTCGCACGGGCCGTCGGGCGCTGTCGTTCTACTCCGACACCGACTACGGCACGCAGCCCACGCAGCTGCGCATCGCGCCGATGCTCTACCCGGAGGTCTTCGGCGATGCCGAGGTCGCCGGCGCCTTGCAGACGCTCGACAGCCGCCGCTTCCGCACGCGCAACTCGGCTTTCACGTCGTGGACGCTCGGCCGCTGGTCGTTCACGCTCAACGCCGCGCTCAACGCGCAGATCGAGCGGATGCGGTCGTCGCTCGCGCCCACGGACGGACAGGGTGCTCCGGCCGTCGCCGACGAGGCCCTGCGCAACGACCTCTACTGGCGCCGCGTGGACCTCATCGTGGGCCCGAGCGTCCGCTACGGCATCGGCGACCGCTTCTCGGCGAGCCTCTACCTTCCCGTGGACCTGCTGTCGCTGCGCAGCGAGGACCGCGTGCGCGACCTCATGAAGAAGAGCCGCGACGCGATCGTCACCCCGTCGTTCTCCGTGCAGTCCAACCTCACCTACAACCTCAAGGCCTCGGCGCGCGCGTCGTACAACGAGACCGTCGGGGGCCTCTACGACAACTACGCGGGCTACGTGATGACCGACTACCGCCAGATTTCGAGCAAGCAGGGCCCGCTGAGTCGCAACCGGGGCCAGAACTACTCCTTATCGCTCTCCTACGGCAACGCCATTCGCGCGCTGTTCGGATCGATCGATGCGAGCTACCGCCGCACGCGGCGCAACCTGATCTACGGCGTGACCTACTACGGGTCGCTCAGCCGCATCGAGGCCGTCGAGCGCGACAACCTCTCGGACGGCTACGACCTCTACGCGAAGGTGAGCAAGCGCTTCGACGGCATCGCCACGACGTTCAACCTCGCGGGCGGCTTCTCGCGCTCGTGGAGCGAGGTCTTGCGGCAGGGCGAGCTCCTGGTCTCGCGCTACGACCGCACGACGGCGGCCTTCGGGTTCAACACGCGCTTCACCGCGGCCGTGAAGCTCGACTACGAGGCCGACTACGCGCGCAGCCAAAGCCGCGTCGACGGGAACGCCCTGCGGCCCATCGACGTCGTGCGCCAGAATGCCGCCGTGGACTTCATCGTCCGCAAGAAGTTCATCTGCCGCATCGGAGGCGAGCACTGCTACAACGCCGCCATCGGAGGCTCGGACCGCAACATGTTCTTCCTCGACGCCTCGCTCACCTACAAAGGCCCCAAGGTCGAGTACTCGGTCGAGGGACGCAACCTGGCCGACGTCGGGACCTTCCGTTCCGCCACCCAGAGCGACATCACCGACTACCTCTACGCATACCGCCTTCGGCCCGCTGCCGTGCTCTTTAAGATTAAGTTCAGCTTGAGATAAAAACACATGATTATGAATCGATCAATCCCCTCCTTAATACATTCTTTACTTCGGAAGCTGGATATCCGCATCAGTTTGCTACGGATCCGTGAGGCGTATGCTCGCCATGCGTTGCCGCATAGCGTGCGGGCGTTGAGCGATACGCTCGATGCGCTGCGCGTGCCCAATATGGTGTGCCAGCTGGAGTTCGAACAGCTCTTCAAGATCGGAGGCCCCTTTCTGGTCAAGGCCGGCGAGGCGGAGTACCCCTTCCTGCTGGTCGAGCGGCTCGACCGCGAGCGGCAGACGATCGCCCTGCGCACGGCGGCGAACCGTTGCGTAGAACTTCCGTTCGACGCCTTCCGCGCCGTATGGGACGGGACGGTGCTGCTGGCCGAGAAGGGCGACGAGACCGTTGAGGAGCCGTGGACGCTCTACCGGGTCCGGCAGGGGTTGGATGCGCTCGACCGAAGGTGGGGGCGTTGGCTCGCGGGGCTGCTCGTCGTGGTGGCGGCCGTCGCGGCGCTGCGCGCGCCCGAACTCGGGGACCTGCGCTACCTCGTGAAGGCTGCGGGCTTCGCCCTCTCGCTCGTGGTCGTTGCCAAGGCCTCGTTCGACCCGCATCTCGCGCAGGGCTTCTGCCGCCTGGGCAGGCGCTCCGACTGCAACGAGGTTTTCCGCGCGGCCGGAGCCAAGCTCTTTGGGTGGGTGTCGCTCGGTGAGCTGTCGGCGGTCTACTTCGCCGCCTCGATCCTCTGGGGGTTGTTCGTCGCCGCGGACCCCGGCGCCCTCTTCCCGTGGCTCGATTCGCTCGCGCTGTCGGCGGTCGTCTATTCGCTCGTCTGGCAGATGCGCCACGGTAGGTGGTGCCCGCTGTGTCTGGCCATCGACGCCGTGCTGGTGGCGGATGCGGCGCTCGAAGCGGCATTGGGTGCGTCGTGGCAACCGGTGCCCGATGCGACGTCGGCGGTCGACGCCCTGCTCTTCGGCCTGCTGTTCGGGGCCGGCGTGCTGGCCCTCCGCCGGGTCGTCGTCATGGCGGAGCGGGTGCGGGAGACGGATCGGCTGAAGTATAAACACGAACGGCTGCTGAGCGACAGCGCGCTCTTCTGGCAACTGCTCGAACGGCAGCCGAAAGCGGCAGCGGAGAGCAGCTCCTGCATGCCGATCAGCAATTACGCCGAGGCGGAACACACCCTCACCGTGGTAATGAACCCCTCGTGTCCCAAGTGCGCGAAGGTCCATAGGGCACTTGTCGGATTGGAAGGTTATCGGATCGAACTTGTTTTCGCCTTGCACGAAGGCGACCAGCGGTCGCGCGACGTTGCTTTGCGCATCATCTCGTCGGGCATCTCGGACGAGTGGCCCGAGACCGAGCGCATCATCGGCGCGTGGTACGAGCGGCACGAGCTGCCGCCCTGTCCGGCGGTTCATCCGCTGGCGGGCACGGCACTCGATCGGCACCGGGACTACTGCCGGGCGGTCGGGATCTCCGGCACGCCGACGATCCTTGTCGACGACCGACGGCTGCCCGATCTGTACGATGCGACGGATTTGAAATACCTGTTGTAACGGATACGTGCTATCCGACCGTTATTCGCCGCGGCCTTGCCCGCCGCGGTGAATAGGAAGCCTTCCCGCGAGGAGGCAAAACCGAGTGTAGCAGCTCACAAGTTTCACAAAAACGCAGAAAGGCAGTTGTAAAAGCAGCGAACTTTTTCGAAGGACGGAAAGTCTTCGAAAAACGGCAGTTGCGGAGCTCCGTCGACAAGTAAAAGTCCGAACCTATAAAACTTAAACTTAAAAAATTACAATTATGAAATCGATGAAGAACTTCGCTGCGCAGCAGCTGACGAAGAAGCAGATGAACGACGTCCATGGTGGCCAGGGAATCGTGGAATGCGGAGGCATGAAACATAACGTCGAGTGCACGTATACGCACCCTGACGGCTCTACGCGGCGTGTGTATGGATGTGCCAACGAGGTTATCCTCGCCATGGGAAATGCCCAAACGGAAATCGAGGCTGCCGGAGGAAAGTTCGAGGCACATTCGTGTGTCGAGTTTTAAGCTCTGGATTTTCATGCAGGTAGCCATTTGGCTACCTGCAATCTAACGATGCCGGATATGAAAAAATGGATTCTGATAGGATTTTTGCTGTTATTGGCAGGTGCGGCGTCCGCCCAATCGTTCGAAGAGGCCAAGGCGATCTTCATGCGCCAGAAAAGAGCGGAAAGCCCTTTCGAAGGCCACTACACACTGAACGAAAGCATGGCCGACAACTATATGCAGAACGACTCGCTGGAGGTGGACCGTTGCCGGCTGGAGGTGGTCTACTCGGCTGGTATCGTGCTGGACACCATTGCCGGCTTCCGCTGCAACGACGTGGTCGTCGTGCAGGTCGGGGATTCGCTCCAAAAGTTCTACAGCACGATCCGCTGGCGCCGGAATATGAATCATACGCTTTTCCAATTGAGACGCGACGACGAGCAGGTCGCCTGCCCTTCGTCCGTCTATCAGGTCGCCGTCGACTATGAAGTGTACCGTGATCTGAAGCGACGGAAGTTCATCAACCGCCACTCGCTGTATGCAACGAAGAACCAGTTGTTCGAGTACGAAGAGCCGTTGCCTGCGTTCGGGTGGTCGATCCGCCCGGATACGACAACCATCCTGGGCTATATATGCCAGAGAGCCGAAGCGGAGCATGCCGGACGCCGATGGAGGGTGTGGTTCACGCCGGAGATTCCCGTAGACGGCGGATTGTGGAAGTTCAACGGCCTGCCAGGGCTGATCCTGAAGGCGGAGGACGACCGCGACCATTTCCGCTTCACGGCCACCGAAATCCGCCAACCGCAGAGGTGCATCGTCCATTACCGCGCCCGCACGAAGCGGATGTCGCGCAAAGCCTACCGCGAGCTGGAAGCCCGAACGTTCCACAACCCTTTTCCGACGGAGAGCTACGGCATCGGCATCACCAACCCGTCGACGGGCAAGATGGAATTTCTGCCGCTCGATTGGCAGATGCCTTACAACCCCATAGAACTTAAATAAACACATACAGCCATGTCTTTCCCTCACTACAAGCAACTCGACGCGATGGATTGCGGCCCGACGTCGCTGCGGATCGTCGCGCAGCACTACGGGCGCCACTATTCGCTTCAAAACCTGCGCGAGCGGTGCCACATCACGCGCGAGGGGGTGTCGCTGCTGGGGATCAGCGATGCGGCCGAGTCGATCGGGCTGCGCTCGACGGGCGTGAAGATCACGTGGGAGCAGCTGCGCGACCAGGCTGCGCTGCCTTGCATCGTACACTGGAACCAGCAGCACTTTGTGGTGGTCTACCGCATCGTCCGCCGTCGCGGGAAGTGGTGGGTATGGGTCTCCGACCCGGCATCGGGGCTGTTGAAATACGATGAGGAGCAGTTCCGCCGCGCGTGGGATCAGAGTGGTGAACACCTCGGTCTTGCACCCCTTCTTTCCGAGCCGCAGGACGGCCGATCCGCCCTCCCGCCCGGCACGGTCGGAGGCAAGGGCATCGCCCTGCTGCTGGAGCCTACGCCCGAGTTCTACCAGGAGCGGGGCGACGAGGACAAACGGCTGCGATTCGGTCAGCTGCTGCACTACCTGCGGCCCTACAAGAGTTACCTCGTGCAGCTGGTGCTGGCTATGCTCACAGCCAGCGTGTTGAGCTTGATCCTGCCGTTCCTCACGCAGTCGGTCGTCGACAAGGGCATCGGCACGGGCAACCTCTCGTTCGTCGTGATGATCCTCGTGGCGCAAGTGGTGCTGGTGCTGGGACAGCTGGCCAACAACCTGATCCGCTCGTGGCTCATGCTCCACATGACCACGCGCATCAGCATCTCGCTCATCTCCGACTTCCTCGCGAAGCTCATGCGCCTGCCCATCGCCTTCTTCGACTCGAAGATGGTGGGCGACATCATGCAGCGCATCGGCGACTACAACCGCATACAGACCTTTCTGACGGGGTCTTTGCTCAGCATGGTGATGGCCGTCGTCTCGTTCGTGATCTACGGCACCGTGATGGGCGGCTACGATCCGACGATTCTGGGCATTTTCCTCGCGGGCAGCGCGCTTTACGTGGGTTGGATCCTTCTGTTCATGAAGCGCCGCCGCAAGCTCGACTACATGCGCTTTCAGGAGGCTTCGGCCAACCAGAGCAACATCGTGCAGCTCATCAACGGTATGCAGGAGATCAAGCTCAACAATTGCGAGAAGCAGAAACGCTGGGAGTGGGAGCGCATCCAGGCACGGCTGTTCCAGGTCTCGATCAAGGGCCTCGTGCTGGGCCAGACGCAGGAGGTGGGCGGTACGTTCATCGACCAGACCAAGAACGTGGTGATCTCGTTTCTCGCCGCCTCGGCTGTCATCGAGGGCGAGATGACCCTCGGCATGATGATGGCCCTGCAATACATCATCGGGCAGCTCAACGCCCCGCTTTCGCAGTTCATCTCCTTCGTGCAGGCGACGCAGGACGCCAAGATCTCTTTGGAGCGCCTCTCGGAAATCCAGGAGAAGGATGACGAGGAGCCCGCCGACGAGGAGCGCATCCGCGAGATTCCCTGCCACGCCGACATCGAGTTCCGGGGCGTGACCTTCCACTACGACGGACCCCACTCGGCCAAGGCGCTGGACGACGTGTCAGTGACGATCCCTGCCGATCGGGTTACGGCGATCGTCGGGGCCAGCGGCTCTGGCAAGACCACCATGCTCAAGATGATGCTGGGCTTCTACGCTCCTTCGGAGGGCGAGGTGCTGCTCGCCGGGCGCAAAGTCGCGCAGTACAGCGCCTCATGCTGGCGCCGGGCCTGCGGCACGGTGATGCAGGAGGGCTACGCCTTCTCCGACACCATCGCGAACAATATCGGCGTCGCGGACGAGCGGCCCGACATGGAGCGTGTGCGGCGCGCTGCGGCCATCGCCAACATCGACACCTTCATTGACGAGCTGCCGCTGGGCTACAATACGAAGATCGGTGCCGACGGCCACGGCCTGAGTGTCGGACAGAAACAGCGTCTACTGATCGCCCGCGCGGCATACAAAGATGCCGAGTACCTTTTCTTCGACGAGGCGACCAACTCGCTCGACGCCAACAACGAGCGCACGATCATGGAACGCCTCGAACGTCTGTTCGAAAACAAAACCGTCGTGGTCGTCGCCCACCGCCTCTCGACCGTCCGCAATGCCGACAACATTGTTGTCCTCGACCACGGGCGCATCGTCGAGCAGGGCACGCACGCCGAGCTGACGGCCCGTCGCGGTTATTACTATGAACTGGTCAGAAACCAGCTGGAATTAGGGAACTAAAAGAAAAGCTTATGCCGATCCGACAAGATAATTTCTATAGCGAAGAGGCCCAGGCGATTCTGGGTCGGGCACCGTCGTGGGTGGTGCGGCGGGGCTTGACGGTGGTTTTCGCGATCCTGTGCGGCATCCTCGTGTGCTGCTGGTTCGTGAAATATCCCGACACGGTCGAGGCCCCGGCGACGATCACCACGCTGAATCCTCCGGCCGACCTTGTTGCCCGCTACGCCGGGTCGATCGACACGCTATGCGTCGCGGACGGCGAGGCGGTCGCGCGGGGACAGCTCGTCGCCGTGCTGCGCACGGCCGCCTCGTGGCGCGACGTGGTGCGTCTTGCCGACCTGCTCGCCGCCTCGGCGGGCCTCGATGCCGAGGAGCAAGTTGTGGCGCCGTGGCTCGACGGGCGCTACGATCTGGGAGAATTGCAACCGGCCTTCGCCGACTACCAGAGCCGCTGCCGCGATTTCCGCCACTACCTTACGGTGGACAACATCGCCCGCCGCAAGCAGCTCCTCGGCGCACAGATCGCAAAGAGCCGCGAGTACTACGCCAAACTCGAACGGCAGCGCAGCCTGCTTGTCGAGGACCTCGACTATGGGCGCCGGACGCTGGAGCGCGACTCGCTGCTGCTGGCCGAGGCGGTCATCTCCGCCGCCGATTACGAGACCACGGCGCAGGGCTACCTTGCCAAGCAGAACGCCAAGGCGGGCTTCGACGCCTCGCTGACCTCCACCGAGCTGCAGATCATCCAGTCGGAGCAGCAACTCGTCGAGCTCGCGCTCCAGCAGGAGAACGAGAGGGCCGAATACGAACGCTCGTTGGCACAAAGCCGCCAGCAGCTCGCGGCGCAGATCGCACAATGGAGGCAGCAATATCTGCTCGAAGCTCCGGCCGCGGGGCGTGTGACGTTCATAAGCTACTGGAGCGCCAACCAGCATGTCTCGGTCGGCGATCGGCTGGCGAGCATCCTTCCCGACGGCGCGACGGAGGTGATTGGGCGCCTGCAAATCCCCTCGGCGGGCTTCGGTAAGGTCCGCACGGGGCAGACGGTGCAGGTGCGGCTCAACGGCTACCCCTACATGGAGTTCGGCGTGCTGCGCGGTGAGATCCGCGCGCTCTCGGCCGTGCCCGAGCAGGTGCAGACCTCCGCAGGCACGGCAATCGTCTACCTTGCCGAGGTGCTCTTCCCCGAGGGCATGACCACGAGCTACGGACGCCATTTGCCGATGATCCAGCAGATGGACGGCACGGCGGAGATCATCACGGAGGATATGCGCCTTTTGGAGCGCTTCGTCCAACCCGTCGTCTCACTCTTCAAAAACCGATGACCATGCGCACGCTCTTCGCCTTACTGGCCTTATGCGTTGTGGTCGCTGCCCGCGCCCAGGAGCGCCGCTGGACGCTCGACGAGTGCATTACCCGGGCCTACGAACACAACATCGAGATCAAGACGCAGGAGCTCTCCTCGGAGGAGAAGCGCATCGCCCTCTCGGAAGCGCGGTGGGGCTATGCGCCCGACATCTCCGTATCGAACAGTTACTCGCTCTCCTCGGGCCGCGTGCTCGACCCCACGACCTACGAATTCGTCGAGAACAAGACCGTCGGCGGCGCCAGCACCTCCGTGGGTGCGAACGCGACGCTCTTCGGCGGACTGAAGAATCGTTACCGCCTCCGACGGGCGCAGCTCGACCTGCGCGCGTCGCTGCTCACGACCGAGGCTACGCGCCGCGACGTGCGGCTGAATGTCACGGCTCGCTATCTGGAGGTGCTGTGCGCCGAGGAGACGATCCGCGATGCGGAGCAGGTGGTCGCCGAGCTGACGGCGCAGGAGGAGAAAACCGCCAAGAAGGTCGAAGCCCGCAAGGTAACGGCGGCCGACCTTTTACAGATCCAGTCACAGCTGGCCGATGCCGAGAACGATCTGCTGACGGCACGTCATGCCTCTGACGTCGCGCGGCTCGACCTCTGCCAGCTGCTCGAAGTGGACGACTGGACGTCGTTCCGCACCGTGGCGCCCGAGGACGGGGAACTCTGCGGCAGCCCCGCCGACGATCCCGCAGCGCTGCGCGCCGCCGCCGAGGCGCTGCCCGAGGTGGAGGCGGCACGCGTGGGTATCGATCTCGCACGCCGCGACCTTCAGATCGCCCGGGCTACCTATTGGCCTACCCTCTCGCTCGCGGCGGGCTACGGATCGAGCTTCTCGGACGCCCGGCAGAAGATGTTCCAAAATCCGGACGGTACTTTACGCTACGAGGCCTATCCCTTCTTCGAGCAGTATCGCGACAACGCCAGCAGCTACATATCCGTATCGCTCAACATCCCGATCTTCGCCAGGCTCTCGACCCGCAAGAACGTGCAGCGACAGAAGATAGCCGTCCGCCGCGCGGAGTATGCCCTGCTTGCGGCCGAGAAGCAGGCGACACGCGAGGTGACGCAGGCCTCGATCGACGCCCGCACGGCCTGGAGCCGCTACCTTGGGGCGCAGCGTTACGTCGCAGCCTCCGAAGAGGCCCTCCGACAGGTCGGCCGCAAATACGATCTCGGCGTAGCATCCGTGACGGATTACAATGCTGCCCTCACGGCGGCCGTCAAGGCCCGGTCGCAGCTCTTGCAGGCGAAATACGAGTATCTGTTCAAGCTGAAAATTATTCAATA
>CAUDHE010000004.1 GCA_958449275.1 uncultured Alistipes sp.
CGCCTCGATCTCGTCCATTATGCGTCCCGTCTCCTCGAGATTGCTGCCCGGGGCTGTCTGTACGTTCACGTTGATGGTACCCATATCCTCCTGCGGCACGAGTCCCGTCTTGACGTTGTTCATCAGCAGCACGAGCACGACGCATGCAACCACGATGCCGCCCACGGCGATGAGCGTATGTCGCGACAGAAACGATACCCCCTTCATGTATTTATGCTGCAGATGGCGGAACGAGCTGTTGAAAGCGTAGTGGAATCGATCGGAGAAGTTCGGCTTTCGGCCGTTCGTCGCATCGGCTCGGGGACGCATTATCAAGGCGCACAAAGCGGGGCTGAGCGTCATGGCATTTAGCAGCGAGATGGCCACGGCGACGGCCATCGTCAATCCGAACTGAGTGTAAAATGTACCCGTCGTTCCGCCCATGAAGCTCACGGGAATGAATACTGCCATAAATACCACGGTGGTGGTCATTAATGCCGAAGTCAGTCCGCTCATGGCATCCACCGCGGCACGGTAGGCCGAGGTGTAACCGTCGTCGAACTTGGCCTGCACGGCCTCCACCACCACGATACTGTCATCCACCACGGTTCCGATGACGAGCACCAGCGCGAAGAGGGTCAACAGATTGAGACTGAATCCCGCCACGCTGAGGAAAGCGAACGTGCCGATAAGTGATACTATAATGGCGAGCGAAGGTATGAGCGTGGCCCGCAAGTCGTGAAGAAAGAGATAGACCACCAATATCACCAGCAGGATGGCTATGAACAGCGTCTCCACCACGTTGGAGATGGAGGCGTCGAGAAAATCCTTCGTACTCGTAATGTCGGTCAGCACCATGCCCTTGGGCAGCGATTTGGCTATCTCGGCCGACACTCTGTCAATCTCTTCGATGATCTCATTGGCGTTCGAACCCGAGGTTTGCGCCATCATGCAGTTGGCACCCGGGTGTCCGCCGGTCCGGCTCAGCATGGTATAGTTTTCGGCACCCAATTCGATGCGTGCCACATCTTTTAGACGCAGCACGTCGCCGTCGGGCAGCGACTTTATTATCATGTCGCCGTAGTCCTCTTCGTTCTCGTAGCGTCCCCTATATTTCAGCACGTATTGGAACGTGTTGGCCGACTCCGCGCCGAGGGTACCCGTGGGCGACTCCACGTTTTGCTCGTTCAATACGGCGGAGATATCCGAAGGCATCAGATTGTACTGCGCCATCTTATACGGATCGAGCCAGATGCGTAACGAGTAACTCGCACCCCATATATTCACGTCGCCCACGCCTGCTATGCGCGACATCTGCGGCTCGATGTTTATCTTCATGTAGTTGGTCAGGAAGTTGGCATCGTAGGAGTCGTCGGGCGAATAGAGCGAAATGGCTTTCAGCGAATTGTTTTGTCGTTTACGCACGGTGATTCCCGACTTGGTAACCTCGGCGGGGAGCAGTCCCTGCGCCGTTGCCACTCGGTTCTGCACATTCACCACCGACATGTCGGGATCCGTTCCCTGTTTGAAATATACGCTGATCGAAGCCGAACCCGTATTGGTGGCGGTGGAAGTCATGTACATCATGTTCTCCACGCCGTTGAGTTGCTCTTCGAGCGGCGTTATCACGCTCTTCATCACCGTTTCGGCATTGGCGCCGGTATAGGTGGCGGAAACGCGCACCGTGGGCGGCGCAATGTCGGGAAATTGTTCGAGCGGCAGTCGGCTCAGTCCGATAAGCCCCACAATGACTATGGCTACGGATATCACGCCCGACAGAATGGGGCGGTCTATGAAGGTCTTGACGGTCATGGCTCTTTGATTTCAGTTTCGGTATCGACCTCAATTCCTTCCTTTACCAGTCCCGCGCCTTCGGCGATGATTACGTCGCCCTCCTGCAATCCCGACTCCACGATGTATTCCGTGCCGTTGTTAAGTCGGAATACGGAAACGGGAACGGACTGCGTCTTGCCGTTCACGACCTTATATACGAACGTCTTGTTCTGCAATTCGTATGTGGCGCTTTGGGGAATTACGATGCAGTTCTCGCGGGGCGAGGGTACTATGACGGTAGCGCTGCCCCCTGAGCGAAGCAACTTTCGGGCGTTGGGGAAATCGGCGCGCAGCGTTACCGCCCCCGTACCCGCCGTGACGATGCCGCTCACGGCCGCTATACGTCCGCTGTCGGCATACATCTTACCGCCGGCCATGCGCAGACCCACGTTCGGCATTCGTTCGATGAATTCATCGAGAGATCCGTATTGTTCGATAAGATCGGTGATCTGACTCTCGGTCAGCGAAAAATAGGCGTACATCCCGCTGTCGTCCGACAACGTGACGAGCGGTTCGCCTATGCTGCTGCTCACCAATGCTCCGACGCGATACGACGTCATGCCCGCCACACCGTCCACGGGGCTTTTGACTTCCGTGTAAGACAGATCGTTTCGAGCGCTCGTTTCCCGTGCGCGGGCTTGAGCCAGCACGGCTTCGGCCGCTGCGAGATCATTGCGGGCGGCACTCAGATCATAGTCCTGCACCACATTCTTCTCGCGCAGAACTCGGGTGCTCTCGAAATTCAGCTTCGCCGTGGCGAGTGCGGCCTCGGCGCTCTGCACGTTGGCTGCCGCTTCCGCCAGCGCCGCCTTATAGGGTATCGGGTCGATGATGAACAGCGTCTGCCCTTTGCGGACTTTCTCGCCCTCGCCGATAGCGATGTCCGTGATGAGTCCGCTTACCTGCGGGCGTATTTCCACCACTTGTCGTCCTTGCAGCCGAGCGGTGTATTCCGACTTTAAAGTGCGGTTTTCCCGTTTTACGGTCAGGGTTTTGTAAGTCGCATTCTCCTGCGCCGTCGGAGACTTGCCGCAAGCGCACAATGCCAGTCCCGCGAGCAGGACCGCAAACACTCTCTTTTTCATATTATCGATATATCTGTTTCTTACATTTTGCCATATCAGACGTAAAAATAAGGGAATGCGGCGAATCGGAACATATATGAATAAGCATGTGGGGGTATATGGCGGGAATGTGGGGACAAAAGCATCGTTCGGCCGCGAGAACAGTGAATGGTCCCAACCGAATGCGGGGGCGAACGTCGCGTTTTCGGCGGCGAATGTCGCCTTTCGGATTCCGATTTATGAAAAAAAAGTCGTATCTTGCATCGACCAAGGTGGGCGTCGTACGGGACGGCGTCGCCGCGAATAAAAAAGTTTCAATGAAGAACATATCCGTTTACATCGACCTCGCGTTCTGCTTCATCTTCCTGCCGCTGATGATATTCATCTTTCCGGTGGAGAAATGGTGGGGAACGTATCCTCTGTTCTTTGTCTCGTTCGTCGGATGGCTCTACGCCACTTATTTCATATATAAATACGTGGTCATTCCGCGACTGTTTCATCGAGGCAAACCGCGTATGTTCGCCATTTCGGTGATCGTCGTTTCGTTGGCGACGACCTTTCTTTTCTCGTCTTACGAGATCACCTCGCCTTTCTACCACCTTCGGCAACAGCAGATGGAATCGCTCACTTTTCCCATTTGGGGCGCAAGGCAGAATCAGCAGGCAGTGTGGCTGCACTACATCGTGGTGGTGATATTCTGCTTCGCGGTGGGGATGCTTACCGAGGCGTACCGCCAGCGGCTGGCGCGCGAGGAGGTGGAATACGAACGCAACAAAGCCGAGCTGGCGCTCTACAAGGCGCAGATCAATCCGCATTTTCTGTTCAATACGCTCAATACCCTCTACGGACTTCTCATAACGCACTCCGACAAGACCGAGGCCACTCTCGAACGCTTCATCAACCTGACCAAGTATATGTACAACAATGCCAATCACGAGTTCATATCCCTGTCGGAGGAGATGGATTACATAGGGCAGTACATCGATTTGCAGAAACTGCGTCTCAACGAGTTCGCCGATGTGGATTTTACGCACGAAGTGGAGAACGGCGATATGCCCGTGCCGCCCATGATGCTGATAACTTTCGTGGAAAATGCTTTCAAATACGGTATCTCGTCCAACGAACCTTCTTTCATACACATCAGTCTGAACCAGTCGGACGACATGTTTCGCTTCGAAGTGACCAATTCCGTTTTCGAACGTAAGGTCGAGAATTCCAAGCGGATGGGCATAGAGAATTGTCGCAGGAGGCTGTCGCTGCTGTATCCCGACCGCCATAGTCTGGAGTACGGTCGCATCGGCGATGGCAGGTTTCATGTCCGACTCGAACTAAAATCCGAAAAAGCATGATGAAATGTATAGCCATCGACGACGAACCCATCGCACTGAGCATTATCAGCCGATATTGCGAACGGCGGGGGGGGGTGACCCTGGAGACATACAGCTCTCCGCGCCAAGGTATGCAGCGCGTGAGCGAATGGAAACCCGACATAGTGCTGCTCGACATCGAGATGAACGGCACGTCGGGGATCGAACTGGCCCGCCGGCTTCCTGCGTCGTGTTGCCTGATATTCACCACCGCATACGCCCACTATGCGCTGGACGGATTCGAAGTCAATGCCGTCGATTTTCTGCACAAACCTTATTTCTACGAGCGCTTCGACCGCGCGATGCAGAAAGCGGAACAGTGGTTG
Organism: uncultured Alistipes sp.; assembly: GCA_958449275.1. Classification (GTDB taxonomy): domain Bacteria; phylum Bacteroidota; class Bacteroidia; order Bacteroidales; family Rikenellaceae; genus Alistipes. The sequence continues at coordinate 4,570 of CAUDHE010000004.1, forward strand.
AGAATGCACGATCTGCTGCGCGTGTCCGAGTCCGCCACACGGCAGCTGGTGCTGAAATCGGAGTACAAGAACGTCACGCTTTCCGTCGATTCCATACTGTATGTGGAATCGATAGACAACTACATAAAAGTGCATCTTGCCGACGGAGCGTCGGTTCTTTCCAAGATTCCGCTGCGCAGCATCGAAAAGCAGTTGCCGCAAGGCGAATTTATACGCATACACCGTTCGTTCGTGGTTGCACGCCACCGAATTGCACGTTTCACGCGGTCGGAAGTGACGCTTGAAAAAAGCGGCATAAGTTTGCCTGTCGGAAAGAAATATACGGAGGATGTCATGAAGATTTTAATCTGAGATCCGCAATTACGAAGTCGATTTTTCGACGAAAATTTATACCTTTGCACTCGATTTCGGTCATTTCGTTTTGTATGGAATGCGGAATCGAATTCCGTCGATCGTATAATTTTTGATGGTTGCAAGTCAAATCAGTTCGCGTGGATTCTACGCTGATTTACAGTTGCTTATAACCTTCAAAAATAGATATGAAGACACGATTGATTACTTTTTTCGCGTTGTTGCTCGCAACGATTTCAGGCGATGTCGGCTGTTTGCCGTGCGCCGCGCAAACCGTCCCGTTGTCGGTCGACACTCTTTTCCGCCTCATCGACGACCGCAGCCGTGCCGTCAAGTTGAAATCTCTGTACGTCAAAGATGCCGAAGTAGGCGAAAGCGTGGCCCGCAGCAACAAACTGCCTCAGCTTCACGCATCGCTCTCGGTGGGTTATTTGGGTAACGGTTATCTGACCGATCGCGACTTCGGGGGAGGCATGAATGTCCCCAACCCTCATTCCAACAACAATTTCGCGCTCGAGGCGATGCAGGTGATATACGGCGGCGGCGCCATATCGAGCGGCATCCGCATGTCGGAACTGAATACGCGCATGGCTCAGCTCGACCTCGAGGAGAGTCGTCAGCAGGTGAGGTTCCTGCTGTTGGGATGGCTGATCGATTTGCAGTGCCTGCACAATCGCCGCCGAGTGCTCGACGAGAACATCGTTTTGGCCGGCGAAGTGCTCGACAACATACGCGCCCGTTACGATGAAGGCGTGGTGCTGGAAAGCGACGTCACCCGCTACGAGTTGCAGTTGCAGGATCTGCGTCTGCAACGTGAAAAGACGAACGAGGCCGTGAGCGTCACCAATTACAGACTCGCGAACGCCCTCGGATTTTCGGTGCCCGACACGGAATTCAGTCCCGAGCTGTCGCCGATGGACGCAGCGTTCGACATAAAATCCGAAAGCGGCTGGCAGGAGCAGGCCTGTTCGTCCAATATTTCGCTCAAAAAGGCCGAACTCGGCATATCCCTCAGCGAAACCAATCGCAAGATCGTCGCTGCCGACAAACGTCCCAAACTGTCGCTTTTCGCATACGGCAAGTTCGATTCTCCCATCGTCACCGAGGTGCCCGTACTCAACAAAAATTTCATGTACTGGGGATTCGGAGTCAATCTGAGTTTCAACATCTCGTCGTTATATACAGCCAATCGCCGCATACGCAGAGCATACATAGCCGAGAGGGAGAGTCGCGAAATTTACGACATCAACCGCGAGAATTTGGAGGACGACGTGCAGGCGGCTTACGAGAGCTACCGCACCGCAGTCACGGAACTGCGCACGCAGGAGAAGAGCCTCGAACTGGCCCGTCGAAACTATGCGATCGTCAGCGACCGCTACGAAAGCGGCATGGCTCTGGTCACCGACATGGTCGATGCGGCAAACATGCGCCTCTCGGCGGAGATCGGATTGGAGAATGCCCGAACCATGCTGCTCTTTTGCTATTACCGATTGAAATATACGACCCATACATTATAATAACGACATAACGAACAAATATCATTATGAACAGAAAGACAAAAGTACGCATATATAATATTGCGGTCATCGCGCTGCTTCTGTGCGGCATAGGTTACGTGATTTCGAAATTCGTGCATCTGGGCAACGTCGAGTTTACGAACAATGCCTACGTACATCAGCATATTACCCCCATCAACAGCCGCGTGTCGGGCTTCATCGAGGAGATACGTTTCGACGAATATACTCCCGTGCACAAGGGCGATACGCTCGTCGTAATCGAGGATGCCGAGTTTCGCCTGCGATTGGCGCAGGCGGAAGCCGCGCTTTACAACGCTCTCGCAGGACAGCGGGCGTCGGCCACGTCGGTGCAGACCGTCCAGAACAACATCGGCGTGAACGACGCCGCCATAGCCGAATGCAAGGCTCAGCTGGAGAATGCCCGCCGCGAGGACGAACGCTACGAACGGCTGCTGGAGCGCAAGTCGGTCACCCCTCAACAGTATGACAACGTACATACGGCATACCTGGCGGCGCAGGCACGCTACGAACAGCTCACCCGTTCGCGGCAGTCGACTTCGCTGGCGAAAAGCGAGCAGAACCATCGCCTCGCCCAAAACGACGCCAACGTGCAGGTAGCGCAGACCGCTCTCGATCTGGCACGGCTCAATCTGTCGTACACGGTAATTATCGCTCCGTGCGACGGCGTATTGGGACGCAAGGATATCAACGTGGGACAACTCGTACAGCCCGGACAGACATTGGTCGACATAGTGGATTCCGCCGACAAATGGATCGTGGCCAACTTTCGGGAGACGCAGCTTCACAACATCGACGAGGGTTGCAAAGTGGATATAACCGTAGATGCTCTCCCCGGATATGCTCTGACCGGTACCGTACAGTCCATCTCCGACGCCACCGGATCGGCCGTATCGATGTTGCCGACGGACAACGCCACGGGAAACTTCGTAAAGGTGGAGCAGCGCATCCCCGTCCGCATTGCCATCGACGATCGGGATTCGGAGGCTTATCGTCGCTTGCGTGCGGGAATGAGCGTGGAATGCGAAGTGAAATATTGATGCGTCATGGCGGAGAATAACACAAACGATCACGGCGGAGGTTTTGCCATGCCGATGTTCAAGGATTGGGTGCCCGAGCGCCTGCGTCCTTGGCTGTTCGTATGGCTGGCTTTCACGTTCCAGCTGTCGGGCGGCGTATACATCGGTGCTCTGAACGAAATGATGGGCTCCATGTCGCTGATGCGCGAGGATATACTGATGTGCCTCTATGCCGGCCTGTGCGGCCTCGCATTCACATTCCCCATACTGTTTCGCACCAAGTTCCGATTCACCAACCGTACGCTGTTGCTCGCATCGGTGGCGGGTATCGCCGCATGCAACATAATAGGCATGTTCGTCACGTGCCTGCCCCTGCTGTGGTTCATCTGTTTCATATCGGGTTGCCTGAAGATACAAGGCACGTTCGAGTGCATGTCCAACATACAGTTGTGGATGACTCCCAAACGCGATTTCCGCGTCTTCTTCCCATTGCTGCATTTGTGGATCATGATCTCCATCTCGGTGTCCGACCTGCTGGCGGCGTGGTTTTGCCATGTGGCGACGTTTTATTACGTGGCGTGGCTGATGATAGGCGTCATGCTGTTCAACGCTCTGTGGCTGTTCGTCTGCACGCGTCATTTCCGTTTCATGCGACCACTTCCGTTCTACTCCGTCGACTGGCTCGGAGCCTTGCTGTGGGTGCTCGCCGTGATGCAGACCGTTTACATCTTCTGCTACGGAGAATTTTACAACTGGTGGGAAAGCGGCACGATACGTACGCTCACTCTTACTGCCGTACTCACACTCGCATTGGCGGTAGCGAGGATGTTTCTCATCCGTCACCCCTATATCGAGCCGAAGATGTGGCGCAATCGCAATCTGCCCCCCATACTCTTCCTCTCGGTCGTTATAGAGGCGTTGCTCGCTACGGAGCATGTGCTCGAGGAGATATTTTACGAGGGCGGCATGGAGTGGCACAGCCACACGACAGCCGTACTGAACTATCCCGCCATGATCGGGGCGGTATGCGCCTGCCTGTTCGCATTGCTTTGGCTTAAGGTGTGGCAGTTCGGGCGCGTCAGGCTCATTGCCATAGGTCTGGCAGCGTTCACTGCCTACGTTCTATGTTTTTACTTCACCGTATCCACCGACATGAGTATCAACCGACTCTACCTGCCGATGTTTCTGCGCGGATTCGCCGCCACGTCGCTCGGCATCGTATTGTTGTATTCCATACAGTCGGTCATGCACTTCATGGTTTTCTTCCAGTCGCTTGCCATTTTCCAAACGTTGCATCTGCTGGTGGGCGGCGTCATGGGTGCGGCATGCTATGCGTTCGGAGTACGCTACCTTATGGCCGACAATATAGCCCGCTACGGAGGATATCTCGACAGTATCAGCATGCCGGCCCGCGAGGTACCGCACCATATAGGCGAACTGATGTCGCAATTTCAGGTCGCAAGCGTAAAACAACTCTACGGCATAGTCGCGTACGTATCCATCGGATTGCTGCTCGTAGCATTGCTCTATGACATACCGATTACGCGCGAACGCCATAGGTGGATGCCGTCATGGGCGGCCGTGGGAAAGGTATTGCGTAAACGGCTGCGATAGCGGGAACGACGAATCGAATATCGAATCCCTGCTGCATTTGCGTTTTGCCGTCGTAACGCATCGAAAATCCCCGCGACAGACGATGTCGCGGGGATTTTTAGCATATTGATACCTGCCTGATTTATTAGAGACTGTCGTACTGTTCGTCGGTCACGGGTTCCAGCCATTCGTTGAACGTGTTCTCCCCGGGAACTTCGAAAGCGAGATGGGCGAACCAGCTGTCGGCCGCCGCTCCGTGCCAGTGCTTCACGCCTGCGGGAATGTGGATTACCGTACCCGGCAGAATCTCTTGGGCGGGCTTTCCCTCCTCCTGATACCAGCCGCGACCCGCCACGCCTACGAGCATCTGTCCGCCGCCTTGCGCGGCTCGGTGAATATGCCAGTTATTGCGACAGCGCGGTTCGAAAGTAACGTTGGACACATTCACCTGCTCGCGTGAAATGGAGGCGAGGTAGCTGTTGCCCGTGAAATACTGCGCATAAGCCGTATTTGGCTCCCCGACGGGAAAGATCATCTCGCGTTGAAAGGCTGCCTTGGCATCGTCTTCGGTAGTCTCCTCCGCCCAGACATCTTTAGCCGAACGAAATGCCGCCCACGCTTTGGGCCATCCCGCATAGAATCCGATGTGGGTGATTATTTCGGCTATTTCGGTGCGAGTGATACCGTTGTTTTTGGCCGACTGCAAATGATATGTCAGCGAGCTGTCCGTAATACCCTGACTTATGAGCGATGTGACGGTGACCAGGCTGCGGTCGCGCAACCCGAGTTTATCGGTACGGCTCCATACCTCGCCGAAAAGGACATCGTCGTTCAGTCGTGCGAATTCGGGAGCGAACTCGCCCAATTGATCGCGTCCTGCGGTCTGTACTGTCTTTTCCTGTGCCATAGCATGTAGTGTTAAAATGGTAAATACTGAGATTAGAACGTTTTTGACAAGCCGAGTGCGAAGCCGAACTCGTTCGGACCCTGCCGAGGCGATAAAACGACTTTCGGGAAAACTGACGATTCGTTTCATGATTTTCTATCGAATGAAGTTATGAATTGCGTTCGCGGGATTCAGCGGCGTCTGATCGGTGAGTGTCAGTCGCTTGACCATGTGCAGCGTCCCTTGCTTGTATTTTCGAAAATGCTCCGAAGCGATATGCTTGTCGTATGCCTCCCGACTCGCATAGGTTTCGAGAATGGTTATCATGCAGGGATTCTCCTTTTCGCAGACCGCATACATCGTAAGCACTCCCGATTCGGTCCGCAAAGAGATCTCGCCGACCTCGACGGCATATTTCACATACTCTTCGAGATATTGCGGATAAACTTCTATTTCAGACAATCTTACGATGCCGTCGGCGGCCATCGGCTCTTTGGCGCACATGGATGCTGCTTGGTCGGACTCGGAATATCTGCTTGCAGTCTCTGTCATATTTCGTTTATCTGTGTCTTTTTTCTCCGCCATGCCGCATGCGTCCGAAAAGACCGACAGTGCGCAGACGATACATAATAATTTTCCAATTCCCATATCATTTTAATTTACGACAGCCGCATGAATATAATTCGGCTTTGTTTGCTTTTGCCGTCACAATTGCAAAAGTAAACAAATAAACTCGCAACGACTTTGCCGTAAGGCTCAAATTACGTTGTTGAAAAGTTCATACGAAAATTCGTTTATAGGCTTCAAACTCTCACGTCGGTGTGACAATCTAAATTCGACCCGCTACGCACAACCAAATGCCGTTCGGATTTTCTCGAAGCGAGGTTGGATAACAAGCCCGGCTGTTTGAGAGCCGTATTGCTTACCGCATCACCGACGAACCGACGCTGCCGACCTGATACTCGACAGCTTGCCCGTCAAAATACTCCGACAACGAACGCTAATAACAAAGTATACCTATACGTCGAAGTTTGGAAGTCGGACTAAGCGAACTCGCAGTCAGTTAGAATTGAAATAAAATCCCCGCCCTGCAACATACCCAAAAATGATTATCTGTAATTCAGAGAAATACCCAATTGTGGGGATTGCTACAGCTATGGTGATATGGTAATTTTGCGCTGAGATTTATCAAAGTAAAACCCGATGAAAAAGTTATCCTTTATACTGGCAACAGTCATGATTGCACTGTCGGCATCAGTCTACGCTCAAAATACGACCGACAGGCTGACACAGATTCAGCAACAACTCGATTCTCTCAAAAAAGAGGTGAATATCGCAAATAAGCCGTCGCGGCTGACCATCGGAGGTTACGGCGAGGCTGTTTATACCCGTAATTTTTTCAGCGACAAATATCTGCGCTACACCGATGCCGACACTTACAAGAACGATCGCAGCCACGGTCGCTTCGACCTTCCTCACGTGGTTATCTGGTTGGGTTATGACTTCGGCCGCGGCTGGAGTCTGGGAACGGAAATCGAATTCGAGCACGGCGGAACCGAAAGCGCTGTCGAGATCGAGGAAGAGGAGGCAGGAGAGTATGAAACGGAAGTAGAACGCGGCGGCGAGGTGGCGCTGGAGCAGTTCTGGCTCAACAAAGCATTTTGGGGAGGCCGTATGAACATCAAGGTCGGACATATCATCGTTCCCGTCGGTGCGACCAACATGCACCATATGCCCACGGAATTTTTCACCAACTATCGTCCCGAAGGCGAGAACACCATCATGCCCTGCACGTGGCACGAGAACGGAATCAGTCTGTGGGGCGAGACCGGAAAATGGCGCTACGAGCTGATGTTCCTGCCGGGACTCGATTCCGACCGTTTCGGCCGTCAGGGCTGGGTGCACGACGGTGCGGGAAGTCCTTATGAGTTCAAAATCGCCAATGCCTACGCAGGAGCGTTTCGGGTGGATAACCATTCGGTGAAAGGATTGCGTCTCTCGCTGAGCGGATATATCGGCAACTCGTTCAAAAACACGCTCAGCGCTACGGACAGCGAGCGTTATCGCAATGTCCGCGGTACGGTGATGATCGGTGCTTTCGATTTCAGTTACGACGCCCGCAACGTTATCTTTCGCGGAAATGTCGACTACGGACATCTTTCCGACTCCGAACTGATTACCCGCTACAACATGGCCATGCGCAAGGATTCTCCCTCGCCCAAACAAGCCGTGGCATCGGACGCGCTGGCAGGCGGTTTCGAGATCGGTTACAACTTCTTCGGGCTTTCCCGAAAAGAGTGCTTGCTGCGTCAGCAGTTGTGGCTGTTCGGCCGTTACGAATATTACGATTCGATGTTCCGCACACAAGGTACGGTGCAGGATTACAAGTGGTGCGGACGTCATCGCGTGGCCGTCGGCTTCAATTACCGCCCGATGAAGGATATCGTTATCAAGGGGGAGTACAGCATCGGACTGCTGGACAAGCGCTACAATAACGAACCTGCCGTATCTTTAGGTATAGCCTATTCGGGTCTTTTCAAGAAATAATAACATTTATACATTTATCTCACGATGAAACACGATTTTTACAAATTCTTTGTCGCTGCGACCGGTGTCGCAGTACTTCTTTGCGGTTGCGAAAACGACAACAACGGCGCGGCCGATGCGACCGATGCTAAAGAAGCGGCCTTGCAGGCAGCAATCGTTCCCTACGTCGACCGCACGATTATTCCGACGTACAAAGGCATGGCCGACAACGCCATATTGATGTCCGAGGCATGCGACGCCATCTTCGAATCATTCGAGGCGGGCACGCTTACGAGCCGGCAGGTGGAGCTTGCAGGCGAATACTGGAACCGAAGCCGCGATTATTGGGAGCGAAGCGAAGCGTTCCTCTACGGAGCGGCCGCAGACTACAACATCGACCCGCATATCGACTCGTGGCCGTTGGATAAGAATGCGATGGACGATCTGTTAATCGATTTGCGCAACGGCAAGAACTGGAGCATCGACAATAATGCAGGTTACGGTTTGCTTGGTTTCCACGCCGTAGAATATCTGCTGTTCGAACTGAGTGCCGACGGTAATACGTCATTGACCCACAACACGAACTATACCCGCGAGGAACTCGTATATATGTGTGCCGTAGCCGAAGATCTGCGCAATCAATGTGTGCTGTTGGAGGCCTCGTGGGCCGGCATGGACAACATCACCGACGCGAAGCGAGAGATTCTGGAGGAAGCCGAGTTGGAACCGTCGATCGATTACGGTTACAGCATGAAACATGCAGGGCAGGGCGGAAGTCTTTACAAGACCTATCAGGCCGCAGCCGAAGATCTGATTCAGGGGTGCATCGACATCGCCGACGAGGTGGGTAATACCAAAATCGGACGTCCCGTGCTGGGTTCGTCGAGTGAAGACAAGAACTACATCGAATCGCCGTACAGTCTCAATTCGATCGCCGATTTTGTCGGCAACATCATCAGCATACGCAATGCCTATTGCGGCAGCAATGAGGGCGACGCATCGGTGAGCGATTACATCCGCAGCGTGAATCCGTCGCTCGACACCGAATTGCGTAATCAGATCGAGACGGCCATAGCTGCCATTGAGAAGATCCCCGAACCGTTCGCCAAGACGGCATCGACGAACGCCGACGCACACGAGGCGGTTTCGGTGGTGGGCAGCGATTTGGTAGACGTACTCGAAAGAGCTATGTCGGAACTCTCAAAAAACTAAACGTGTATGAAAAAATCTGAATTATTGATTTTAGGCATATGTATCGCTTTCGCAGTCGGGTGTACCGACTACGAAGGCGATACGCCTGATAGGGAAATAGCCGAACTGCCCGAATGGTATTACGCGGGAGGAGAACTCGGCACTACATATCTGGCTACTTACAACGCTTACGAGCAGCCTACGGCAGCCGTACAGCAGGCAGGCATGTACCGGTCGTTCAAAAACGGCGAAGCACTCTTCGAGAAACCTTTCATGAGCAATCATTCGGGAGTGCGTCACGGATTGGGTCCCGCCTATATACGTTCTTCGTGCGTCCATTGCCACCCAGGTTACGGCCATGGCAAGCGTCAGGAGAGCGGAGCATTCAACACTAACGAGATCGGCAACGGTTATCTGCTGGTGGTTTACGACAAAGCGACCGAAGCCTATGTGCCGTGGCTTGCAGGCATGCCTCAGAGCCATGCTGTGGCACCGTTTAAGAATCCGGTAGATGAAACAAAAATCACCATAGAGTGGAAAAACCATACCGACGAGTGGGGCAACATGTTCGCCGACGGTGAAAAGTACGAACTTATTTATCCCGAAGTTACCATTCCGCAGGATGCGATTTATGTTTATAATCAAGGTTTCAACGGACTTGGCGACTACGACGTGCGGCTCGAATCCACCATCGGCATTTATGGTACGGGTCTGCTCGACGCCATCACCGACGAGGATATAGTGGCCGAGTGGTCGAAGCAGGAGAAAGACGGTTACATGCCCAACGGACTCAACACGGCCTACTTCGAGAACGGTCAGTGGAAAAGTTACTATACCAACACTGTGCAAGGCGGCGACGGCACGCCCTATGTGCGTCGCTTCACCTACGCCATGAGCCGCGGTCCGTTGCAGGACGGTGCGGGTGCCAATGCCTTTTGGAACATAACCAACGTAACGCGCAGCGACCGCCGCTTCCACTATCTGGATGCAGCCGGAACATACGCGGCCTATTCGTCGAAAGACCCCGAAGTGCAGGCAGGATTCGAGAAGTATATCGAGAATGCGGATCCCGACCGCGCCTATCCCGAGTTTTGGGAGGGCACGCTCGAGGAGCGTATCTACAACTACTTGACATCCAAAAAACTGCCCGTCGAGATCAGCGACGAGGAGTACACCGACCTGATGGTATGGCATCGCGGTTTGGCCGTGCCTGCCGTCCGCAACATCGACGACAGCGATGTACGGCGCGGCAAGGAGTTGTTCGAGGAGATCGGTTGCGCCTACTGCCACCGCCCTTCATGGACTACGGGAGCAGACGAAGTACGCGATCCCGCACGATTCTTCAACGGTACCGAACTGCCGCGTTATCCCTATCAGAAGATTTGGCCCTACACCGACATGGTACAGCATAAGCTGAAGATGGAGAACGACATTCGCACGGGCTGGTGCCGTACCACTCCGCTTTGGGGACGCGGACTGCACCGGAAGTGTACGGGTGCCGCCACGGCCGACCGCATGCACGACTGTCGTGCGCGCAACGTAATCGAGGCGATCATGTGGCATGGCAATGCGCAGAGCGATGCCCGCAGCACGGTCGAAAACTTCCGCAGTCTCTCGAAAGAGGAGAGGGATGCCATCGTCAAATTCATCGATGCCATTTAGAGAGATAGAGATTCGCCGTATGCAAATCAAAAAAGAGAGATTGTTGAAATGGCTTTCGTTCGGTTGTGCCGTCGGTATCGTTCCGATACTGGCGGCCGCAACCGTTTTGGAGAAGATTCATGGCGGTGATTTCGTGCACGATCACATCTATACCGCGCTGCCGCTGCTCCTGCTTTGGGGCACCACCGCCTTTGCCTCGTTACTCTACCTGACGGAACGACGGCTTTGGCGACGTCCCGCGACTTTCGGCCTGCATCTCTCTTTCGGGGTAATCCTTGTCGGAGCGTTGATTACTCATTTGTCAGGTCGGCAGGGAAAGCTCCATCTGCGTACCGACACTCCATCGGTTCATGAGTTCCTGCTGTCCGAAAACAATGTCGCAGAGTTTCCTTTTGCCGTATCGCTCAAGGATTTCAGCCTCGAATACTACGACGGTACGTTCGCCCCGTCGGATTTCATCAGCATGCTCGTGATCGAGGATGAAAACACATGCCGCGAAGGCACGGTTTCGATGAACAAGCCATTTATATACCGCCACTACCGCTTCTACCAGTCCGGATACGACGCCGACGGCGAGGGCGCGGTTCTGTCGGTATCGCACGATCCGTGCGGTATTGCCGTCACATATACGGGATATTTGTGGCTGTTGCTTTCGATACTCGGATTCTTTTTCGAACGCAACAGCACTTTTCGTCGACTGTTGAACAATCCGTCGCTGCGGCGAACATTGCCGCTGTTGGTCATTGCTCTTTTGCCTGCGAGTCGGTCGGCCGCCGCACCGCGCACCCTTCCGCGCGAGGTCGCCGCCGAATTTTGCAATCTGCATGTCTATTACGACGACCGCGTGTGTCCGTTGCAGACGCTGGCCAAGGACTTTACACTGAAGCTCTGCGGTCGGCAAAGTTACGAAGGCCTTACCTGCGAACAGGTACTCGCAGGCTGGTTCTTCTTCTACGACGACTGGAAAAACGAGCCTTGCATCGAAATCAAAGGGGCGGAAATCGCCCGCATATTGGGAATCGGCGACAGTCGGGCACGACTGACCGACTTTACCGATGTGCACGGCTACAAGCTCGACACCGCGCTGCGCACAGACGGCGCCGACCGACGGAACGCCCAAGCTGCTAACGAAAAGTTCAACCTCGTCAGTTCGCTGTGCACGGGTTCGCTGTTGCGGATTTACCCCTATGACGATCCCGTATCGGGCAATATCATCTGGTATTCGCTCGCCGACCGTCCGTCGGACGACATGCCCTACGAACAATGGTTGTTCATCCGCGGCAGTATGGATCTGGTAGCCGAGCGAGTTGCAATGCACGACAATGCCGGAATCATGGCGCTCCTCGACAAAATAGGAAAATACCAGACCAACGAAGGCGGCTCTGTCTTGCCGTCGCAATTGCGTTTCCATGCCGAAAAATGCTACAACAAGTCCAATGCCGACAAACCGCTGGCTATGGTTTGCCTGACACTCGGAATCCTTTGTTTCGCATTTTCATGCCTCGGTTCATTCGATTATAGGACGTTTTCGATAATCCGAGCGCAGAAGCCGAACAAGTTCGGGCCATGCCGAGGCGAGAAAACGACTGTCGGGAGAACGAACATGTTCGTGCAGACGCTGCTGAGTACGGTGCAGGTCGCGCTGCTCATCTATCTGACAGCGCAGATCGGCTTGCGGTGGTTCGTGAGCGGACATGTCCCGCTTACCAACGGATTCGAGACCATGCACTTCATGGCGTGGTGCGGCATTTTGCTTACGTTGGTGTTGCAGCGACGTTTCAAGTTGCTGCTGCCGTTCGGATTTCTGCTTTGCGGTTTCACGTTGCTGGTGGCCATGATGGGCGAGTCCTCGCCGCGAATCACCAACCTCATGCCAGTATTGCAGTCGCCGTTGCTGAGTTTTCATGTCATGTTCGTCATGGTAGCCTACACGCTGCTCGCACTTGCCATGCTCAACGGATTGACAGCCGTCATTCTGCATGCAATACGGGAAGATGCCTCCGACGAAATAGAATATCTGGTTACCGTGAGCCGCATTATACTCTATCCTGCCCTGTTCTGCCTGGCGGTAGGAATATTTACGGGAGCAGTATGGGCCAATGTGTCGTGGGGACGTTATTGGGGCTGGGATCCTAAGGAGGTATGGGCGTTGATTACGCTGATGGTCTATTCAACGGCGCTGCATACGGAGTCACTCGCATGGTTTCGTCGCCCGATGTTCTTTCATCTGTTCTGCATAACGGCATTCCTGACGGTCCTGATTACATATTTCGGCGTCAATTTCATACTCGGCGGCATGCACAGCTACGCTTGAACCTCAGTTGGTCGGATAACTCGGATACGAAAAATAACATATTGACAAACTACTTATTTTCTGCAAGACGACACGAAATGGTGTTTCGTGTCGTCTTGCATTAGGTATTTATGACACCACTTGGTTCCTGAACTCCTCGGGTGTGCATCCTTCCTGTCGTTTGAAGAAGCGGACGAAATGTTGCGGGTGTTGGAACCCCAATGATTCGGCTATTTGCTTGATCGTACCGGTCGGATCGAGCATTCGTTCTTTGGCTACGGCAATCATCTTCAACTGTATGTACTCCTGTGCCGTCTTCCCCGTTTCCTGCTTCACCAGATCCCCGAAATAGTTGGGCGAAAGGCAAATCTTGTCGGTGAAATATTTCACGGTCGGAATTCCTTTCTTCGCAGCTTTATCCGAATAGAGATAGTCATCCTGCAGTTGTTCGAAACGGGTCAGTGCATCGTGATTCATATCCTCGCGCGTGATGAACAGCCTCTCGTAGAAACACATGCAATAGTTGAGCAGCACTTCGATGTTATAGATGATGAGCGATTTGGAGAACTTGTCGATGGGATGCTGCAACTCGCGGACAATCTTCTCCATGTAATCTTGCTGGATGATGTGCTCCTCGGCCGACAGGTGCAGCGCCTCGTTGGATGCGTAGGAGAAAAACTAATACTGCTTCATCCGCTGCCCCAATGAAGTGTGGTGCAGGAAATCGGGATGGAACAGCAAGCCGATGGCTTCCGGTGCGGGACCGTCTTCCAGTCTGTGGATGCCGACGGTCTGTCCCGGGCGAAACTCACGACCGTTTCGTCGTCGAAATCATAGCGTGTCTTGCCGTAGTTGATGACGCACCCTGTCGTCTTTTTGAGAAACAGCGCATAAAAACCCAGCGTCATTCGGTGCGTAGGTTGCGGCACGGAGGCGTCGAAATGCACGATGCCACCAACGGGTGGCGTGTCTCGAACCCGAAAAAACGGGTTGTACTGTTCGATGGTGTCGGCCTTTATGATATACTTGGTGTGATCCATAATTTCAATTCTTTCCACACAAAGGAAATACATTTTCCCCGATGATAAAAGCCTCGCAGGGCAAAACTCGTAATCGATATATCGCATTTTGCGCGGCTACATTATCTATTGTCGACGACGAATATTAATGTGTGTCCGATTTGGCTATAAAACGGATAATTTATTTGCATTTTAGGATTTAATGGCGTAACTTTACAGATGAACTGCAGACCGTTGTGTATCTATTTGTTGTAATCATTCGACTGCTGCTACAGCATAACCGCCTCATGATGGCAAAGCATAATTTAAAACACATTAAAAATGAAAAAGAAGATTACAATTTTGGTTTGCATGGTATTGGTGGCATCTGCCGCTGCCGTTACGGGGTACAGGATGTACTTGAATTCACAAATGTCTGATTTGATGAGAGCAAATCTGGAGGCATTGTCGAGTTCAGAAGAAAATCGGCCTGTCGGCAGATGGAGAACTGTCGGATGCGGAGGTGTAAGTTTCGACAAATGGAAAACATATTGTTGTCCTAATGAGTATTATGACAATTGTCCTAATCGGGGTAATTGCAACAGCAGCCCGATACACGGATGTTAGCATGATGAAATAAATGGAACTGAATTGTAACCGATCGATTGGCAGATCCGACGAGACAATGGGTTATGTCGCGCATATCTCGAATTTGTAAATAGTCGGCTTGAGGTTAAACGATCATATTATGAAACGATCATGAAAAAGTATATTTTTATATTATGCGGAATCGCCGCATTGTGTTTTGGAGCTTGTAAACGCCGAATCGTATTGAGCGATGTAGATGCGTCAATAGTATTTACGCCGTTGCAACATGCGCGGTTACAGAATGAACTCAACGATGTCGTTGATGCGGTTGAGCTGACGGAGATAGCCGATGACGAGCGTACATATACATCTGTGGTAACGAAAATGTTACTCGATCGGAATAAAAATATATACATGCTCGACGATAATGGCAATCTGGTTGCGATAAAACCCGACGGAACATTTTTGACGACTGTCGCGAGGCGTGGACGGGCCGGCAACGAATACTTGAATATAAGCGACATTGCCATATCCGACAGAGAGTTCATGATACTCGACGGATCGAAGGTAAAATGTTTTGACCTTGCCGATCTGTCGCAGATCCGCATCATCGATATTCCGATGAAAGTACCTTGTGATGCTTTGGCTCCCGACGGTGAGGGCGGGGTATATCTGTACTCTGCATTTCCTAAGGATTATGCCGATACGAGAACCGATGACGATTTTCTGCTATATCGCGTGTCGTCTGACGGAGAATTGATTGCGGAATATGTCAAGCGAGAAGACAATACGGTGTCTTTAAATAATATTTCGCAGGCAAGCATCGGTGAATATGTTCTGAGACCTCAAAGCAGTAATCATGTGTTTTATCGATTGACGAAAGATGGTATCGTTCCCGAATACAAAGCCGATTTCGAAGAAAAGAATATTCCCCACCGATATTTCTTCGATTCGGCAGGCGAAGATTTGGGGACGTACATAATGTCGCCGTATTACAAACTTCCTATGGAATTGCACGAAACTTCGTCACACGTGTTCTTTCGCGTTGCCGGACCCCAAGCGTGCGAAACGAGTGTCGTTTATGACAAACGTAGCAAAAAAGGCATAAGATGGGAGAGCGAACCATGCGATATGCAGATGCAGATCCTTGCATCGGATGGAGAATGGTTTTATGCCGTAATGCCGGAATCGCCTGAAACGGATGAACCTCACGGGCCGTTTTTCAGATATATACACAACGCTTTGCAAAAGCTGGGAATGTCGGAGGCGAAACACTCATATATCGTTAAAATACGATTTGGAATGCTATGACGTTAAGATTGATGATATCAATATTAATATCATGTATAGTCATATTTGGAGGATGCTCTCGATACAACATACATCAGAAATTGAGATTGTTTTCAGATATGTATATTGATATCCCTGATAATATGGTGGTAATACAAAACGGTATCGCACAATCTGTCGCTAATCCGTATTACATGCAATCATGCCCGAAACTCGTCGTATATTATGGTAATGAGGGGTGCAATTCATGTAATATAAGCCATATACACGATTTCCAAAGATTGTTTGAATTAAAAAGTGCTTCCGATTTCGGTATTTTCATTATCGTAGCGCCAAAAGATCAGTATGAAAACTCTATTGTTCAGATTAAGCATCAACGACATCCGTTTGCTGTGTATGTAGCAAAGATGATGAATTTATTAGCCTCAATAATGAAATACCTGACAACTCTGTATATCATTCGTTTTTAGTTGATAAATAATACAAAAACAAGATATAAATGCTGTATTCAAGGGACTGATATGGATGGGTGCGATTTTTCAAAAGAAAATACCGAATGTGCTCAATATGTAATACGGCCCGCTCACTGATTTTGTCGGAAAACCATAGATTATGGCCTTAATAACGTTGTCGGATTCTACAACATATCATCGTTGCCGTTTGTTGTTTTCCATAAAATCGGCAGACAGTCGGTTTCGGGAATATCGGTAATGTAAAATGATAGTTTTATTATGATGAAATCGTATTTATTATACATATTTTCGTTATTGGCCGTATGCGTATCATGTCGGGATGCTAACATTGTCGAAACGCATCCCGATACAGTCGTGATACCGGTAAAGTTCAAAAGCAAAAACGAATCGAAGAAAATACGAATGTCGGATATTTTCGAAAGTGTGACTTATGTTTATCTGGATGATGCTGACGGTGAAGCGCTGATAGGTAACATCGGCGACATACGCATCACTGATGCCGGCATTTTCGTGGGCGACGTAATCACCAACACGGTTCTCCTTTTCGACCATGTCGGCAAATTCATCCGCCGCTACAACCACCGCGGCCGCGGACACGGCGAGTATGTCGTGATGACAGGCTTCGATGTGTGCGAACGCTCCGGCAATCTGTCGATATACGATGGCGCCACGCGCAGAATGTGCGTATATTCGGTTGATGACAAATTTCTGTATGACATTCGCATAGATGACGTGCCGCGCGATTTCGCCGTGCTCGACAACGGCGATTATGTGTTTTATACACCCGATTATATGAAACACGTAAAGCGTGGAATTTGGCAGACCGATTCGCTCGGTAACTTCAAAAGGCAGGTAATGGTTTTCGATGACGATTTCAAATTCAACAGCGGTATTCACGAACGTTATTTTCATCATTATGGAGATCGTGTACACACTGTTGCGTCGGAAAACCGCAACGATCTTTATCGAATTGCGGCCGATACGGCCTTTGTCGCATATCGGCTGAACATCGACATAAAGATTCCCCGTGCCGTAAGACGCAATCCTATTGCCGATTTGGAGAACCATATCGGCTCGGTTTATACGATTTACGACTATTTGGAGACCGATACATGGATGAAAGTATCCGTTTCGGATTTGCGGAGTCAGATTATGGTTTTCTACGACAAAACCGCAGGCGAGTGCCACTACATATTAACCGACGATGATATCGAACAGGATATGCCCAACATCGGTGTGATGATGACATCTACCGAAAATGCCATAATAGGTCAGTTGAGCGCCTCGTATATTATGGCATTCCCGTCCTTGCGAAATAATTTTCCGTCAATTACCGAATATTCAAATCCCGTTTTATCAATATGTCGAACAAAATAAAAAATTCAACGATCCTGGTTATGTCGTTTCTTGGATTATTATATTCATGCGCAAGGCAGGATGTAACCCCGGGCAGATACGAGATTATGGGCTATCGAATCACCCGACAGGCATTGCAGGACAGCATTGAGATATCGCATGGCCCCAAATTCGAATTTCATAGCGACCGAAAGAGGGTTACGGTATCTTCGGACTTCGATTTCGGTTGCTTTACCGACTCCGTCTACTTTTACAAGTATCGGGATGGCATACTGCATTTGGATGGCCCAAATGATCGGAAGATCATATTTTGTGAACCGTTTCCCGACGGAAACGGCTACACGCTATTCTTAGATGAGAAATACATCGAACAGATATCTATTTGCAAGGAAAATTGACGACGGGTATGTTATACTGTCGTATCATATTTGCAGTTGAGCATATGAATACAAAATCGATCGGTCGTATTGTAATAATATTGATGTGCGCTTTTATTGTCGCCTGCCGTAGTTACAATACAATGAATGGATTGTCTCTCATCGAGCAGAGTCCGATTGTTTTATCGTTGGACGATATGATTTGCTTTGATAATGGGGTGTTTTCGACGAGTCGGGCGCTGACGGCAGATCATCGTGCTATGCCGAGGCGAGAAAACGACAGTGGAAAACAAACCGTAAGATTGGATACTACCGATAACAAACCCAAGTATGTGCATTACATCGGCGCAGATAGATGTTCGGTATGTGAAATAAAATCCATGTATTTATGGGATGATTTTATTGAAAGAAATGAATTGTCGGAGAAAATTAATTTCTTTTTCATTATAGCGCCTGGTAATGATAACATAGAAGAATTGATCTCTGCATTAAATACATGCTATCTCAACCATCCCGTTTATATCGACATCGATAATGTTTCGCGACCGACATTCCGACATCGTATCGACCGGCATCATAAACAGTTACTTACTCGATTCTCGAAATAGAATAACCATAGCGTGCAATCCTCTGGCAAACGACGCCATGCGGAATCTGTTTCAAACCACATTGGACAACATGCTGGCCCACGACGGGATTTACGTTCCCGAAAAATAAATCGATTCATTCGAACGGTAATGTGCCCGACCATCGCGCAAAACGCGGCGGTCGGGTGCGATTATGTTGTGAAACCCCGTGCGATTCCTGATTGATACTGCCATTGCCTAATCCGAATATATGTCCGATTTGGTCATAAATCGATGATTTATTTGCATTTTAGGATTTAATGGCGTAACTTTACAGATGAACTGCAGACCGTTGTGTATCTATTTGTTGTAATCATTTGACTGCCGTTCCAGCATGACCGCCTCATGATGGCAAAGCATAATTCAAAAAAACTACTAATGAAAAAGAAGATTACAATTTTGGTTTGCATGGTATTGGTGGCATTTGCCGCTGCCGTTACGGGGTACAAGATGTATCGGAATTTCAGAGTATTGACATTGGTTGATGCCAATATTGAGGCATTAAGCAATGACGAGGACGCGGTTAAAACAAAAATTTGCTATATTGATACTATTAACGGAACTCATGTCCCATTCAAATTATTCTGTAATAGTAATACGAATAACGGAAATAACGGAATGATATATAAATGTCCGCGAGAAACCTCGGGTCGATATATCGAATTATATCATGACAGATGTATTGAATAAATAAAGACTGTATTACCTAAATTGCAAATACGAGACGAACCGATCATTGGCTACAGATCAAACGAACCTTCATAGGTAATATAAATAATAAGTACTGCAAGCTAAATAAAATATAATATTATCAATTATCATATGATTAGACGATTAACGGTTGCGATCATCGCCATGATATGGTTTTGTTCCTGCAGCAATACGGGGTCGGAACCGTATTTCCTTAATGAGCCATACTCATTTGTGAAAAATGTTCCGAGTAAGCGCAAGGATATTGCACGGAGTATTGCCGGCGGAGAAAACTACAATGCATACAGCGTCGCCATGCAAGACAGCCTTTTAATATTCTACACCCCACGCCATCCGAAATATTATTTTGCTATTCTGGATATAAAATCGGGTATGGAATTGGGAGAATATTGCCTTAGAGGGAACGGGCCTTTAGAATCGACAAATATTTATCCTTTTCAGGAAGTGTATTCCAAAGACGGATGCATGATAGCCGATGTCATGGATACGGATAAGGAGCGATTGTTGGTATGGAACATAACCCGTTCGATAGAGGAACGCCGTTCGATATACGACACGATCCTGCCCATGCCTTGGGTCAAGGCAATAGGTACTCCGATAGAATTCTATTCGCGGCTGAATGATTCCGAGTTTTTAATGAGTTCTGTTACACGCCCCATCGAGGATATAAGTAAGGTGATAACATCGCGATGTTATATCCGCTCATACGAAGGCTGTTCACTCGTTCGCGAATACAAGATTTTCGCAGACTCATTGGCCGATTTCGGATTCGAAGGCAAATGGGATCCCGGCAAGCCATTCTATTCCAGATCAGTAATCAACAAAGAGGTCAACAAGGTGGCCATGTCGATGGTATCATATCCTCAGATCAACATACTCGATCTTGAAAGCGGAGAATTGAAATGCTTCCGAATCAAGGGATCGCCGGCGGTAAGCACATCGAAAAGCATAGTGTATTATACCGACATATGTTGCGACGCCAATCGAATCTATGCTCTGTATTCGGCTATAAACAACGAAGAGTATGCCAGATCGAATGGCGATTACAGTAAAATCTTCAGCCAGATACATATTTTCGACTGGGACGGCAATTTGGTGGACAAATGGCAGTTGAGCACATATTACGACATGATGCGTCTGAATGGCAACAACATTTATGCATTCAGAACCATATCGGGGCTAATAGATGAATACGACCTGAACTGATGAAACTGTTATATACGATAGTGTTCGTTGCATCGCTGTGCGGCTGTGCGTCCGATGGCAGAAATGCAAACGACGAATTGCGAGAAATAATCGGAAGCCATATAAGCATTCCGGACGAGGCGGAGGCGTTATGTGCGGAGAATACCGTAAAACTTATTCAGTATCATAGCGCCGAAGATTGTAGCACATGCCAAGTCAGCGTACTCGACGGATGGCTTAATTTCAACAGATTGTACGACGACGGCGATAAATTCATGCTGTTCGTGATAATGGCTGCAATACCCGATGTCGAAAAACGGAATCGGCAAATAGAGGAAATAGAGAGATATAAAACCGATTACGGGGTTGAATACAATATGTGCGTCGACAGAGGTGACAACTTTTTCAAATCGAATTCAAACATATTGAGTAACGAAAAATACAGAACGCTACTCCTCGACAGAAACAATGTCGTTGTCATGGTGGGCGATCCGGTGTCTAATCCCAAGATCAATGAACTTTTCATGAAAACGATCGGCAACATGTTGGCCCACGACGGGGTTTACGTTCCCGAAAAATAAATAAACCGAGTCATTTCGAATCGCCCCCGACCATCGTGCAAAACGCGGCGGTCGGGGGTGATTATGTTGTGAAACCCCGTGCGATTCTTGATTTATCCTGCCATTGCCTAATTCGAATATATGTCCGATTTGGTCATAAATCGATGATTTGTTTATATTTTTATAATAATTATTTGCATTTTAGGTTTGGGTAATATAATTTTGCATTGGATTGGCAAGTCTGTATCATTTATACACTTTTTTTAGGTAAATATTTGGTCTTTTGAGTTGAAATCCGATCTGCACTTGTTAAAACATAATTCAAAAAACAATTGAAAATGAAAAAGAAGATTACAATTTTGGGTTGCATGGTATTGGTGGCATCGGCAACGGTTATCATGGGGTACGGGATGTATCAAAATTCACCGACACAGAGTTTGCTTGATGCGAATGTTGAAGCATTAAGCAAGAATGAAGGAGGGTTGGATACCAGTTACATTCGAGAAGAAAAACAATGCCGAATTTATGTCGGAGCAAAAGGGCAATTAAGGTTATTGGGTGGTAATATCCTGAAAGCGGGTGTTGATGGCTATGTTATATTTGATGGCCATGTAATATGTGGCGGAGGCGGGAATTACGCCTGTACACCCATAGAATGCAAAGATCTATACACAGAAATATTTAATCGTTAATATCGATTTATGGAGATTAATACAATTCTGAAATACATTTGTTCATGGTCCTTTTTGTTATTACTGTTAACATCTTGCGCCGACCTCGATTCACGGCATGAAAACATAGTGACGATAGATGTCAATACGCATAAACCATCGCCGCTCTCGGATTTTGTTGCAGGTTGCAACGGTTATATATGCCTTGAATCGTCGGATGATTGCCTGATCGAGCAGATCGGTAAGACGATCGTTGTTAACGACACATTATACATTATGGACAAACCGCGCAGAACGGTTTTTATGTTTAATGTCGGCAGCGGGAAGTATCTGAATAAAATATCTAAAATCGGGCGTGGCCCGGGGGAATACACCGACTTGTCGGATTTTGATGTATATGCATCGAAAATATACGCATTAAGTTACGCCGACAGAAAACTGAACGTGTATTCTTCTGACGGCAGGAACCTCGCGCGGATAAATATCCCCGATAAATACACCAAACTGAAAGTGATCGATGATGACATGGTGTGGCTGTATGCGGAAAACAGCAATGCCGATCTGCACAATTTCGCTCTTTTGGTCATATCTACGGGCAATATCGAACAACGATTCGATCGTTTTGCGGAGGATGGCGGATATGTCAGAAATACCACTCCGTTTTGCGGAGAATACAACGGCGAGCTATACACGGCAAAATATTTCGACAATCGCATTTACACACTGAATCGCGATGCATATACGGCTGTATATGATCTCGATATGCATTTACAGAATATTCCGCAAAAGGACATTGCGACGAAAACGCTTGCCGAATTATCGGAGCTGTACAGAAATCGGGAGGTTCTGCACAATATATCGCATGTATTCCGTCACGAAAACAATTTGACGGTCGTGGCGCGTTGCTTCTTCTCGGATTACGGATTCAGGGATTGTATTGTAAAATTCGATCTCGAAACACAGAGTACGAGTTTTTACAGAATCGGCGATGAGATTAATGACGATTACCCATTTTTTAACAGCTCCTATATCGTCGGATATACGAATGATGCAATAATATCAGCCATAGACGCGTTTGCCGTCAAAAGCGTTGTCGATGCCGGAAACATATCGGATTCCCGTTTGGAAACGGTTAAGGAAGAGGACAACCCGGTTATATTGTTTCACCGACTGAACATATGATCAAAATTATAATTATCATAATCTCAGCCTGTGTTGCCATATCGTGCAACACACCCAAAACAAAAATCGCGAAATTATTAGGTCAAGAAATATCTTTCGATGTAAAGTTGCGCATTATAGGAGACAGTACGGCCGTGCCGGATTATAAGAATGAAAAGGTAAAACTTTTAATATACTATGATTCGCTGGGATGTAATACATGTCGAATACAGAATCTGAATGATTGGAAAGTATTGATCAATGAAGCAGACGATTTAAACGGTTTGTTAGGGATACATATTATTTTTACTCCCAGGCGTAAGGCTCCGAATGAAATTCCACGGTTGTTACGGATAGAGAATTTCCAATATCCTGTTTATATTGATTATACAGGTGAATTTTATAATCGAAACAAGATTCTCATCGATAGATATGGGGAAGTTACTCTTCTTGATAAAAATAACAAAGTTGTATTAGTGGGCAACCCCATTTCAAACGACGCCATGTGGAATCTGTTCCAAACTACATTGGACAACATGCTGTCCCACGACGGGGTTTACGTTCCCGAAAAATAAGTCGATTCATTTCGAACGGTAATGTGCCCGATCGCCGCATTTCGTGCGGCGGTCGGGTATGATTGCGTTTTATAATATCTTTGATTCTCCTGCCGATCTGAAAGTATGTCCGATTTGGTCATAAATTGGTGTTTTATTTGCATTTTAGGATTTAATGGCGTAACTTTACAGATGAACTGCAGACCGTTGTGTATCTATTTGTTGTAATCATTCGACTGCTGCTACAGCATAACCGCCTCATGATGGCAAAGCATAATTTAAAACACATTAAAAATGAAAAAGAAGATTACAATTTTGGTTTGCATGGTATTGGTGGCATCTGCCGCTGCCGTTACGGGGTACAGGATGTACTTGAATTCACAAATGTCTGATTTGATGAGAGCAAATTTGGAGGCATTGACACAGTACGAATCGAGTACAACACCGATAGGCACATGTTATGAATTCTTTGATTACATGGCAGGGGCACAATTGGTTTATTGTAAGCACGGTGGAAATTGTACGACGTTGAGAAACGCTTGTATTCCGTATGACAAGAATTACAGAACAACTAAATTATGTTATCAGTTAGTTTATTGATATGAAACGTATAGCTTATGTGTTATTCTCCGTCATATTGATCTCTTGCGGCCGCGACGGAGTATTCAAAGGCGAGTTTCGACGTATTGCGGCGAATTCTGCCATAGCCATAAAATGCGACAGCATGCCCTGCGACATAATCGGAGCGGTAGACGGATTTGCGGCTGATTCATTTTATGTATGTTATACGATGCGGCATCCGAAGCATCGCATAGTCATATGCGACCGTGCAACAATGGATCCGATAGCGACCGTAGCTCATGTGGGTAACGGTCCCAATGAATACGGATTCGTAAATTTGTATGGCCGAATCTCGAAAGATGCCGACGGCATCAAGGTGTGGCTGTTGGCTGCAGATAAGGAACAGGCTTCCAAAATCAATCTTTCCGCGTGCTGTCGCGAAAAGCGTACCGTGGTCGATACGACCATAATGCTGCGTGACCACAAGAGGTCGCATGGAGGAGAGTTGGATGGCAACATAGTTGTTTTCGACGTGCTTAACGACTCGTTGGCGCTTTGCGAGAGCGTATGTCCCGACGGGACACAACGCAGAATGGTTTATGATTACAGGAACCGAAAAACGGTTTACGATTACAACGATCTGTATGCTCCGATACGGCGTCCGATGCTTAACGGCGGCATAACGGTTGTCGACCGCAATTTACAAAAAACGGTTACCGCCATGCCGTTATTCAATCAGATAAATGTGTGCGACATAGACGGCCGCAATGCCTTTGTTATTTCAGATGCAAAGTATCCTAAATCGCTGAAAGAGCTGGTGCATTTGGACGACATGGCGCTTATGGATCGCATGTTTGATTCTGGACTGTTGCCGTCGGGGATTGCCGTGACCGAAAACCGTATTGTGGCATACTATCTCGACCGTGCGCATGACGCTTCGGAACTGAGGGTGCTGAATTGGGATGGAGATTTGCTTTACACGCTGCGACCCGACAAAACGTTTCAGAATATATCGATCTCCGATGAAGGAATACTTTACGGATTCGTAAACGATACTGAAATTCGCAGAGCCGATATCGGCAAATATTTGAAATAGTATCTTTTACGAAATTATAAGATGGGGATGTGGTTTTTCGAACCGCAATAAATTATGAAAATAGTTTGTCGCCGACTCCGAATGTGTGTCCGATTTGGTCATAAATTGATGATTTATTTGCATTTTAGGATTTAATGGCATAACTTTACGCATGAACTGCCGGGCTGTTGCTTATCTGATTTATTGTAATCATTCGACCGCCGCTACAGCATGACCGCCTCATGATGGCAAAGCATAATTCAAAAAAACTACTAATGAAAAAGAAAATTACAATTTTGGGTTGCATGACACTGATGGTGTCGGCCGCTGTCGTTACGGGGTACAAGATGTACATAAATTCCGACATGGAGCATATGATTCTGAATGCCAATTTGGAGGCATTGTCGGAACCTGAGGGTGTAGCATTGAAAGATTGTGGTGTTAGAGGTTTTGATGGAGATTCTATGCATATTGAAGAATGTGATCGTGGAACATCCGAAAATTATGCTGTTCCATGCGGATCGGTTGTCTATATGAGTGTTGTGGCCAAAGCGAAATGCCTGCCCAAATAAATTCGATCATCAAGGCAGCACTTTGAATAATTTATTTTCATAGTGCTGCTTAACGCTCCCTTACTTTATGAAGATTTACAGACTGCTATACGCGATCATACTGCTTACGTCATGTTCCGGCGGAGGGTCGAGTTATTATTTTCTGCGCGAGAAACCCGTTGCAGTTCACGACCGCAACGAGATAAGAAAAGCGAAGTTGATACGCGAAATCGCACGATCCGAGGAATATGACATAATGAGTTTCGAGGTATATGATTCTCTGTGTATAATATACTCTAATTTGCACCCTGAAGGATTCTTTTCGATCATGAATCTGAATACCGAAGAGGAGATAGGGTTGTTCTGTCGAAAGGGGCGCGGTCCTAATGAAAGTCTTTCTTTAATGCCGAATCTTAATTTTAAGAAAAACGAAAAAGAAGAAGTTACGTCCGATATCATAGACTGGCATAACGACAGAATGTTTTCGTGGAACATCACCCGCTCGATCGAAGAGGGCAGGACCATTTATGACACCGTAAAACACGTTGCGTGGACTGATATGTCGGTCGGAGCATTCCGATTTTACGAGCCGATGGATGACACCAAATATCTCGCCGTGACCTACCCGGTAGGTTTCAGTTCCCTGCATCAGGTGGCAGCACCCCGCTATTGGATAAGATCGTCGGTCGACAACTCGCTGATAAGGGAATACGAAATATTCAAAGACACGCTGCAAACCGTGGAACAATCGTTCAATTGGTTCGAAGAATCCTTCTTCTCCGGATCGTATTGCATGAAGCCCGACCGATCGAAACTGGCTATGGCGATGTCTTCGTATCCGCAACTGAATATCATAGACCTTGCGGACGGAACATTGAGATGCTACAAACTGAAAGACCGTGAGGCGTCGATGAAGGTCAGGGTATATTTTTACGCCGATGTGCATTGCGACGATGAATATATATATGCACTATATGATGACGTGGACATAACGCCGAATCAAGACTACACGCTGAATGTAGACTATGATAAACCGGTCTATATACATAAGTACGACTGGGACGGGAATTTGGTATGCAAATACGAACTGGACGGATACTATAACAAAATGGCTGTTAATAACGGACTGTTCTATCTGGCAACTCATGCCACGGGAAGAATGAAAATTTTCGAGTTGCAATAAATTATGAAAAGACTGTTGTTGCTGACCGCAATCGCGATAATGAGCGGATGCGCGAATAGGACGCGAAGCGATTTGGGCGATGTTCTCGGATCGAATATATATATTCCCCAAGATATGAGTTATATCGCAGGAATGAATGGCGACACCATACATGAAACGCAGATCAAATTGATTCAATGTTATACGTCCGAGGATTGCAGCACATGCAAAGTCGCATCGCTGGATAGTTGGCTTCAATATCGAGGGTTGTACAATGAATTCGATTTCGGGTTATATATCATTCTCAGACCGCTGGCCGACAAGCAAAAGACCGAAGAACAAATTGAGGTTCTGAAGCGTCAGCTGGACGGTGAAATGTTGAAATACAGTATTTACATAGACAATAACGACAGCTATGCCGTGCGTAACAAAACTGTTGCCGACAACCCGCTGTTCGGCACGCTATTGCTCGATAAGAATAACAATGTCGTTATGGTGGGAAATCCGGTGTCTAATCCCAAGGTCAACGAACTTTTCATGAAAACGATCGTCAACATGCTGTCCCACGACGGGATTTACGTTCCCGAAAAATAAATCGATTCATTTCGAACAGCACGTGCCCGATCGACGAGTTTTGTGCGGCGGTCGGGTGCGATTATGTTGTGAAACCCCGTGCGATTCCTGATTGATCCTGCCATTGTCTAATCCGAATGTGTGTCCGATTCGGCTACAAACCGGTGATTTATTTGCATTTCCGAGTTTAATGTCGTAACTTTACATGTGAACAGCCGAATGTAATAATACTGCGCATCTGATTTTATAATAATCATTTGTTACCCGTGACTGCATAACAGCCGACATTTGTCGAAATATAATTTAAAAAACAATTGAAAATGAAAAAGAAAATTGCAATTTTGGTTTGCGCGACACTGATGGTGTCGGCGTCCGCATTCATGGGCTACAAGGCGTATCGTAATCTCACTACGCCAAATTTCCTAAACGCGAATATCGAGGCTTTGGCCAATACCGAAGCGGATGTAACGCTTGTAAATTGCTACGACAGCAAATCAATAGTGGCGAATAATAGTTCAGCTGAAAAATTTTCAATATGCCCTGAAGGTACAACCGATTACAAAGTGGGCAAATGCACCGAAATACGAGGAAAAAAGAATCTGTTTGCGTCAGTTGCCGGAAAATGTATTGATAAATAATACAATTTATTGAGTATGCATAAAATAATAGCAGCGATGGTTCTGATTGCATTATCAGGCTGCGCAAAAGACAATAGATGTCTGAATGGTCCCGTCAAGGAGTATGAAACATTCGCCATGGAGAAGGAGGTTGAATGTACGGTTGTTCCGATCGAGGACAAGCATTTGTGTTACGGTATAATGAACGTGTGCGATTCGTTGCTGATATTCAGCAATAACGATTTTTCGGACAAATTAATGCGTGTTTTAAATCTTAATACGGGCAAAGAGATTGCAGCCTTGTGCCCTAAAGGACGTAGCAGTAACACCTACGAAGAGGCTCGGCATTACGGCCAGTTCGAGAAGTCGGACGGAGCGATAAAGTTGTGGGTGCACAACTCGCTCAAAAGCATCGACCTCGTAAACCTTACGGAGTCTATTGCCACGGGGCAGACCGTGTACGAAAAGAGCGTAAAGGTGCCCGAACTCGATTTGTGCCACACTCGCTTCGGATTCGGACAGCTATACAACATAGGTGAAGACAAATTTCTGTGCGATATATTGTGCCACTACAAGCACTCATACGACAAAGAGTATATACCCAACTACATGGCGGTGTATGACAGCAGTTTCAAAAATGAAATAGCGCAATACAAGTTATACAGAAGAGGTGTCATCAATCCGTATTACGACTCACACGATCATCCTTTTGCATACTACCAAGCATCTTATACCATTTCTCCTGATAAAAAACATATCGCATGGGGAATGTATAATGCCGACATGATGAACACTCTGAATCTGGAGACCGGAAAAGTGACGGGGGCACACAATATTCAGGGATACAGTATCGCAGACCTTGAGAACGCGTTGACAGAAGAAAAAGTATTTTATACATCAATATGCTGCGATAACGAACATGTTTATGCTATTTACTTGGGGCACTTGAATCCGGAAGAAGTCTATTATAAATACAGCGACCGCATCACGGTGTTCGATTGGGAGGGAAATCCCGTATGTCTTATGAAGCTGCCGGTCAGTGTAAACGAGATCACAATGGATGCCGGATCGTCGACAATCTATGCGATAAGCGATATCGACGAGACCATTTACAAAATAGATGCGAGTATATGAGATATCTTCTGATATTATCAGTCATCATATCAATATTCGCAGGATGTGCGGGGCGGGAGCGGAATTCGGCTGATGCGGAGATAAGAGATATATACGGATCGAATATAATTCTGCCGCCGAATACCGATACCGCAAGACATGAAATGAAGGTGGTATCGTATATAGATGCTTCGACATGCGTGCCGTGTTTTGTCGGCGACATACATAAATGGCAGGAACTGAACAAGGAGTTTTTCGCCCGATACGACATCCCCGTATATTTCATCGCATGTCCCGAATTTTATTTCGCCGACAGCGACAGTCGGCAGCAGCAGTTCATACACAATGCATTCAGAATGGTGTGCGACTACGATAACGAGTTCGGGGAGTGTTACCCGTTCGTCCGCAAATCGCAGTTTCGGACACTCCTGCTTGACGAAACCGACAACATCGTTCTGATAGGCTCGCCGATCGACAGCAAAGAGATATTCGAGCTGTACGGAAAATTCGTAAGGCGCAGGCGGAAATAAATCATGAAAGTCATTGTATATCATATTAAAAATATTTATCTTTGTAGAACGAACCCGATTGGAACTTGTTTTTGTCGTGAAACTTATGTCGTTCGCTATTCGGCACATGGAGCGCACCATAACCTCGGTAAATTATGAATAAAAGAATAATATTGGCGGTGTCGGCGGCGATATTTGCACTTATGCTCAAGGCGTGGTGCCAGGAACCGTCGGCCATTGCGTCCCGATCACCGTCCACAAACGTGAATATGACGCTCGACGAAGCGATCTACATGGCACAGAGCTATTCGCTGTCGGCCATGCAGGCCAAATACACGTTTCTGTCGCAATACTGGGCTTACCGTTCCTATAAGGCCAGCCGTTTGCCTTCGCTCAATCTGTCGGGGTCGTTCATGAATTTCGACCGCTCGCTGCGTCTGCTTCAGGATTACAACACGGGTGAGATGCGTTATATGGAGAATTACAATCTGCAAAATTCTCTGGGGCTGTCGATCAGCCAGCAGGTCGGTTTTACGGGCGGTACGTTGCAAGTCTACTCGTCGCTGAATCGTCTGGATCAGTTCGGTCACGAAAGAAGTAAATCCTACTACTCGCAGCCGGTGACGCTCTCGTATTCGCAGCCCTTGTTCGCCTATAATTCATTCCGCTGGAGCCGCAAGATAGAGCCTAAGCAGTTCGAATTGGCCAAACGCCAGTATATCGAGAATATGGAGTACATCACGCTTCAGGCCGTACAATATTATTTTCGTTTGGTGCTCTCGCGCATGCGTCACGACATTGCCGCCACCAACTATCAAAACACCAAATCGCTCTATTCGATTGCCGAAAACCGTCTCGTGTTGGGCAGCATCACGAAAGATGAATTGTTGCAACTCGAGTTGCGCATGTTAAACGACAGCCTCTCGATCAATACCACGGCGCTTAACATGCGCGAGCAGCAGATGAATCTCAACTCTTTTCTTCGTCTTGCGGAGAACACCAATGTCCATCCGGTGATGGACGACTCGATTCCTGAAATAGATATCGACTACGAAATGGTGATGGACAAGATTATGAACAACTCGTCGTTCAATCTCGACAACGAGATCTCGATACTCAACGCCGACGCCGACGTGGCTCGCGCCAAGGCACAGCGTGGTGCCACGGCATCGATCAACGCCCGTTTCGGTCTGTCGCAGACGGGCGACGAGTTGCGCACGGCCTATACTAATCTGGTGGATCAGGAGGTGGTCGGTCTGCAGTTTTCGCTTCCCATATTCGACTGGGGCATGGGCAAGGGGCGCGTCCGTATGGCCAAAGCCCGCGCCGATATCGTGCGCAATCGTATCGAGCAGGCCGAAGTGGACTATCGCCGCGAGGTATACACCGAACTCGAACAGTTCCGTAACCAGCGTAATCAGTGCGGTGTGGCGCGTATGGCGCGCGATGTCGCCGATCGTCGCTACACCATAGCGATGGATAACTTCCGCAACGGGAAGATCTCCGTGACAGATCTCAATACGGCGCAGAGCGAACGCGATCAGGCCATGCAGACATATATTTCGGCGCTCTCGTCGTTCTGGGAATTCTATTACGAATTGCGGCGTAAGGCTCTCTACGATTTTATCACGCACACCGACATAACGGCCGAATTCGACAAACTAATCGACAACTGACACGACATGAAACGATACATCACATGCGCTCTCTGTATGCTTTTAATCCTCGGCTGCGGCGGTAAGCGACAAAAGGAGGACGAGGCGGCCGAAAGCCGCATGCAGTACCAAATCGAACAAAACGAGGTGACGATAGATACCCTGCATTTGCGTACGTTTATGCGCGAGCTGGTGAGCAACGGCCGTCTCGTAGCTTCGAAACGAAGCGCGCTCGCCTTCCCCGTTTCGGGAATCCTGACAGCAGTTAACGCCGCCAACGGCAGCCGTCTGCGTGCAGGTGACATAATCGCCGTCATCGACACTACCGAGTATGCCGAACAATTGCATCGTGCAGAGCTGTCGCTCGAGCGTGCCCGTCTCGACTTTTACGATCGTCTGGTAGGACTCGACTATCCGGTAGGCGATACCGTAAGTCCGCCTGCCGAGGTGCTGCGTCTGGCCCGCATACGGTCGAATTATGCCGATACGGAGGCGGCCTACCGCACGGCTAAACGCAATGTCGAACACTGTTTCCTCCGCGCGCCGTTCGCTGGTAAAATCGCCGATATCAAACAGCAGACTTATGAACGTCCCAACGGCGATTTCTGTACGCTCATCGACGACAGTCGTTTCAATGTTCGTTTTTCGGTTCTCGAATCGGAATATCCGTTGTTGCATAAGGGACAGGAGGTTATTGTCAGTCCCTACGCCGATATGCGCAAGCAGGTGCGCGGACGTATCGTGGCAATTAATCCCACGATCGACGTCAACGGTCAGGTGTCGGTTGATGCCGAACTCGTCAATGACGGCACTTTGGCCGATGGCATGAACGTGCAGGTCTTGGTTCGCGAGCAGGTTTCCGATCAGCTTGTGGTGCCCAAGAGCGCCGTTGTCATACGCGACAATATGGAGGTTCTCTTCCGTTACAGCGACGGCAAAGCCGTATGGACCTATGTTCATACCTTGCTGGCCAACAGCCGCGAGTATGTCGTGGCACCCAACATCGATCGTGGCGCCGAGCTTGCCGCGGGCGACCTGATAATTATTTCGGGCAACCTGAATCTTGCCGACAATTCGGAAGTTACCGTCATAGATCGGTAACGACCAAAACACGTATGCCCATGCTACGCAGACTTCTCGAGCGGCCGATAGCCGTCACCATGGTCACCGTCGTACTCATTATTTTAGGTGTCGTGAGCAGCCGCATGCTGCCCGTATCCTTGGTTCCCGACGTCGATGCGCCTTACATCACGGTTCAGATCCCTGCGCAGGGACTCTCGGCACGTCAGCTCAACGAAACAGTCATCACCCCCCTTCGTCATCAGCTCGTGCAGCTTACGCACCTTACTGACATACGTACCGAGGCAGGCGAGGGCAACGGCATCATCCGCCTGAGTTTCGAGCAGGGTGCCGATATCGACTACATCTTTATCGAGGTGAACGAGAAGATCGATCGCAGTATGGGGCAACTTCCCCGCAGTCTCGAGCGTCCCAAGGTGATCAAAGCGAGTGCCGGTGACATTCCGGCTTTCTACATCAACCTTACCGTCCGCGATGAGAAGCATTATGCGTCCGACGATCCGCTATATCCCGTTTCGGACGAGTTTTCGGAACTCAGCCGCGTGGCTTCGCAGGTCATAGCCAAGCGACTCGAACAGCTCACCGAAGTGGCGATGGTAGACATGAGCGGCTGCGTGAGTCCCGAACTGTTGGTTATTCCCGACGAGGCTAAGATGCGTCAGGCGGGCATAGTCACTCAGGATATCGAGAATGCGTTGCGCAACGCCGACATCAACCTTGGAAGCCTTACCATACGCGATGGCGAATATCAGTACAACGTGAAGTTCCAGTCGGAAGTGGGCGGCCGTGAGGAGATAGAACGGCTATACCTCAAGATTCACGGGCGTCTGTTCCGCATAAGCGATCTGGCAACCGTCGTGGAACATCCCCGCAAGCGTCAGGGCATGGTCACCTCCGACGGTCGCAACGCCGTCACGCTTGCGGTGGTCAAACAGTCGGACGCACGCATGGCCGATCTCAGGCAGAGGATCAACAGTCTGCTCCGACAGTTCCGCCGCGACTATCCCAAAATCGAGTTCACGCTCACGCGCGACCAGACCGAGTTGCTCGACTACTCGATCGACAACCTCGTGAGCAACATCATCTACGGCGCACTGCTGGCCTGCATTATCATCCTGCTGTTCATGCGCGATATGAAGTCGCCCGTGCTGGTCATAGTCACCATACCCGTCACGCTTATCATATCGGTGCTGGTGTTCTATCTGTTCGGCATCTCGATAAACATCATCTCGCTCTCGGGCCTCGTGCTCGGAATAGGAATGATGGTCGACAACTCCATCATCGTGGTTGATAACATCACGGCACGGTGGGTGCGCGGCGAGCCGCTCATCGAGGCTGCGGAACGCGGAACGCGCGAGGTTGTAACGCCCATGCTGTCGTCGATCCTCACCACATGCGCCGTATTCGTGCCGCTGATATTCATCAACGGTATGGCCGGCGCCCTGTTCTACGATCAGGCCATGGCCGTGGCCATAACGCTGTTCGTGTCATACGGCGTCACGATAACGCTTCTGCCCGTCTACTATCGGTGGTTCTATTCGCGGCAGACGGCGTTCACGCCCACACCGTGGCTCAGACGTTTCGACTTCGACCGCGTAACACAGCTCTACGACCGAATACTGAAGTGGTTCTTCCGCCGCCGTGCCGTAATGTGGGGCATATATGCCATTGCCGTCATGGGAGCCGCTGCGTTGTTCCTCGGCATCGAAAAGTCGCGTCTGCCCGAGATGACCTACAGCGACATGCTCGTGCACATCGACTGGAACGACCGCATCACGGCCGACGAGAACAACCGCCGTACGGGCCTGATGCTCCGCAACGTGTCGCAGTATGTGTCGCAGACCACCGTAATGGCCGGCGTGCAACAGTTCATGCTCTCGCACACCGAGGAGAACGGCGTGGCCGAGGCTACCGTATACATCAAGTGCAACACGTCGTCCGACGTGCCGCGCGTTCAGCGGATGATACGCGATTACATAGCGAACGCATTTCCCTCGGCTGTCTGCTCGTTCGGTGTGTCGGGTAACGTCTTCGACATGATCTTTGCCGAGCACGATGCCGTGCTCACGGCGCGTCTGCGCTCGACTACGGGGCGCGCGGCGGATCCCGAGCGTCTGCAACGGCTTCTTTCGCGCATACGTGAGGCGCTGCCCGATATGTTCGTCGCGCCGCTTACGCTGCAAGATGACATACTCTACGTCGCACAGCCCGAACAGATGGCGCTATACGGCGTGACATACGGACAGCTTGTGGTGACACTGCGTAATGCGTTGAATGAAAACACCGTCTTCACGATGACCTCGGGCGCGGAGTCGCTGCCGGTGGTTACGGGCAATGATCTGCGCGACCTGAACGAACTCTTTGCCTCGACTTTCATACGCACGGAGAGCGGCGAAATTCCCGTGGGGCGGTTCATGCGTCAGACCATGACTCGCGACCTTAAAAGTATCACGGCAGGAGCCGAAGGCGACTACTATCCGCTGGATCTTACTCCCGCATCACGTGACGTGCCTCGCGTAATGGCCGCCGTGAGGCGGTGCGTGCACGAGGACGGAGGCTTCGAGGTTAGTTTCAGCGGCAGCTATTTCTCCAATCGCGACATGGTCAAACAGCTCGCGGGAATCCTTGTCGTGGCTCTCTTGCTTCTGTTCTTCATTCTCGCCGCGCAGTTCGAATCGTTGGTGCAACCGTGGATCATACTTTCCGAAATAGTTATAGACCTTTGTGCCGCGCTGCTCGTATTGCACTCGTTCGGGCAGACACTCAACATAATGTCGATGATCGGACTCATTGTGGTAAGCGGTATCGTCATCAATGATTCGATCCTCAAGATCGACACCATCAACACTTTGCGGCGGCAGGGGCTCGGTCTCAAACATGCCATAATGGTTGCGGGCCGACGACGGCTCAAGGCCATTGTCATGACCTCTCTCACCACTATTCTCGCCGTGGCGCCTTTTCTTGCGAAAGGTGATATGGGGTCCGATCTGCAATACCCCATGTCGCTGGTGATAATCGCAGGCATGATCGTAGGCACGCTGGTCAGCGTATTCTTCATACCGTTGGCATATTACGAGATTTACAGACCGCGTCGATGAATCCCGAAACCATCCATAACGGCAAACGCGGCGTGCCCGCTTTCTCGGTGCTGCTCATCATGGCGGCACTCACGGTCGTGGGCATCGCCACACTGCCTATGCTCAACATACAGTACTCGCCGTCGAAACCGGCACGCAGCATTACCGTCGGATTCGGCTGGAGCGGCGGAGCCTCGCCCAAGATAGTGGAGCAAAACGCCACGTCAAAGATCGAGGGAGCGCTCTCCACAATTTCGGGATGTTCGGGTGTATCATCCACCTCGCACCGCGGCGGAGGTTCCGTCACGGTACGCTTCGGCAAGGGGGTCGACATGTCGGCCGCACGCTTCGAAGTGGCTTCGGCCATACGCAACCTCTACGACAAACTGCCCGAGGAGGTGACATACCCGTCCATATCGGCTATATCGTCAGGCGGCAGCGAATCGGTCATACTCACCTACACCATAAAGTCGCCCTTGCCTTCGCAACAGATAGGAGATTACCTTTCGGAGTATGTC
Source organism: uncultured Alistipes sp. (assembly GCA_958449275.1). GTDB lineage: Bacteria > Bacteroidota > Bacteroidia > Bacteroidales > Rikenellaceae > Alistipes. The sequence goes on from CAUDHE010000004.1 coordinate 40,667, forward strand.
GTGGTGCCGCTCTCTCAGGTCGAGGGCGTAGGTCGCGTATCGGTTTCGGGTATTACGCCTTTCCATTGGGTAATAACCTTCGATCCCAAGATCATGGAACCTGTCGGCATCACGCCTGCGAATCTTGTCTCGGCCTTCAATGACTACTTCGGCACCGACATCATAGGTATGACGACTGTCGCGCACGAAGACGGCACCGAGCGCAACATAGTCCTCAAACTGCAAAACCGGACGGACACCGAATTCGAGAATATCCCCGTAGCCAAGCGCAACGGTCGCGTATACTATCTGCGCGACTTCGCCACTGTCAAGTGGCAGGAGCAGCCTCCGTCGGGATACAGTCGCATAAACGGCCTCAACACGGTAACGGTCGACATCAGAGCCGAGGAACACACCAACTTGCTGCGCGTGGCACGGAACGTGCGTGAGCGAATGGACGAGTTGCGGTCGACATTTCCGTCCGAGATATCGGCCGAGCTGTCGTCCGACGCCTCGGAATACATAACACGCGAGCTGAACAAGATATATGCGCGCACGATATGGTGCGTGGTGATACTGTTGTTTTTCGTCTACATAGTAAGCCGCGACCTGAGGTATCTGTTCATCATCGTAACCACACTGGCCGTGAACATACTCTCGGCCGTGGTGTTCTACAACCTCTTCGCGCTCGACATACACATCTACACGCTGGCCGGCATAACCGTATCGCTCGGCATTGTCATCGACACGGCCATCGTCATGATCGACCATTACAGCTACTATCGCGACCGCAAGGTTTTCCTCTCCATCCTCGGTGCGTTGCTCACCACCATAGGCGCTCTCGGCGTGATATGGCTCATGCCCGAGAATCAGAGAACCGACATGACGGACTTCGCCTTGGTGATAGTCATCAACCTGGCCGTGTCGCTCGCCGTGGCTCTGCTGTTCATCCCTGCATTTCTGGACAAGGTGCCGTTGCGGCGCAGTATGGTGACGCCGACCATAAAGCGGCGCCGCCGCATAATGCGTTTCACTAACCTCTACGAACGGTTCATACTCAAGGGACGCTCGCACCGATGGCTTCTTCTGCTGTTGCTCGTATGGGGATTCGGAATACCGACTTTCATGCTGCCCGACAAAATGGAGGACAAAGGCAACGCCGTGCGACGAAAGATAGCGGCCGTATACAACGGCATGATGAGCAGCAGATTCATGACCGAACACCGCGTGACCATAGACAAAATACTCGGAACGTCGCTGTACAAATTTCAGGCTGCGACCAACCGCTACAACACATATCGCCAGCCGCAGAGGAAGACGCTCGAAGTGTACGCCGGAATGCCTGAAGGCTGTACCGTACAGCAGCTGAACGAGGTTGTGCGTCACATGGAGAATTACATAAGCCGATTCGACGAGGTGCAGACATTCCGTACCGGCATATACTCGCATGATAATGCGCGCATAACCGTCAATTTCAAGCCACAATACGAGAACACCGCGTTTCCGTCGATGCTCAAGCAGGAGATAATGCGTGCGGCGGCTAACTTCGGCGGCGCTACTTGGCGCGTGAGCGGTGTAGACGACACCTACTTCAACAATAACGTCGTAAGCAACTACAAATCCAACCAAATAAGGTTGTGGGGCTACAACTATGACGAATTGATGCGCTATGCCGGAATGCTCATCGATACCCTGAGCAAGAACCGCCGCGTCATAGAGCCCGAGATCATCGACGGCAGCGCGCGCGTGGTGACGCAGAACGAACTCACGCTGAAATTCGACAGAGACAACATCGCCGCAACCGGCATCAATGTCCGTCAATACTATTCCGCACTGCAAGGCATGCTCTACACGAGCGGACTCAGATCGGTATACAACGGACGGCAGATGCAGAGTGTTGTGCTCGAATCGGCCGAAAAAGAGAACTTCGATCGGTGGCACGTAGACAATGCTCCCGTCGAGATAAATGGGAAGCGTACCAAATTGGCCGCCGTGGGTTCCATCGAGAAGCAGCGGTCGGGATTCAACATACACCGTAACAACCAGTCCTACGAGATACAGGTGGGATTCAACTTCGTGGGATCTTACGAACTCGGCCGAAAGGTTATCGACGGCACGGTCAACACATTCAACGACAAAATACTGCCGATAGGGTACCGTGCCTATACGCCGTGGAGCAGCTGGTGGAGCGACAACAAGGGAGATCAGGTGCGACTCATATTGCTTGTCATAGCCATCATATATGCCATGTGCGCCATAATCTTCGAATCTTTGCGCAAGCCTCTCGTCATCGTTTTAATGATTCCGATATCGTTCATCGGCGTATTTCTGATGTTCGGACTCTCGGACTTTGTATTCGATCAGGGCGGTTTCGCGGCTTTCGTGCTGCTGTGCGGTATTGTGGTAAATGCCGGAATATATCTCATAAGCGAAGAGGGCGATATCGCCAAACGATCGCGCAAAACGGGAATACGGCTCTACCTCAATGCTTACAACCGTAAGATCGTTCCAATAATGCTCACCATCCTTTCTACCGTCCTCGGGCTTATTCCCTTTCTTTATGACGGTCCCGACGAGGTATTCTGGTTTGCCTTCGCACTCGCCGCCATGAGCGGTACGGCCTTCTCTTTGATAGCGCTTCTCGTTTACATGCCTGTTTTTATGCCTGTAAGGAAAAACATACCGAAATCCGACAAGACAACCGTGACAGAATAAGGAATTTTGCCGTATCGCCCGATGACAAACGTCTGTATTGCAGGGTTGTAGACAGCGACGCCGAGGAGTATCCGGGGTATATGGATTTAATGCATTGACGGAAATGATGAAAAGAATATTTGGACTGATCGTCATCATAAGCTCGGTGGTGGTTGCGGACGGTTGCAGTTGCGGCCACGGCAAAATGAACCGCGACATGCGACAGCCGGTGAGGAGATTGTGTCCTGATGCCGATTTCATATTCGTAATGTCGCCCCGAAATACGCACTATAATACGGTGCTGAGAAGCGCTGTCATCAACAACGCCGATTACAACATAGCCATCGACAAAGCATGCGACTTCGCAAAATACAATCCGCAGATACCCGAGGCCGAGCGGCTGCATACGTTCCCGACAGACAGGGAGGGAGAAGTCGTAGTCGTAGGCAGTCCGCTGCATAATACGGCGATATGGCGTATGTACAAAAATGCGCCGGCACGGATCGCCGAACAGTAACCTAAAGATCAATAACACGATATGGCAGCAAACACGGCAAAATCGTATTTCGGAAGATATGCATATATAGTTTTGGTCGCAGGAGTGACGGCATGGTTGTTTAAAACAGCCGTACATCTTCCCTCGCATGATGCGGAGAGCATTATGCCGACAATTGATATTGCCGCGGTGACATTGCTGGCTGCCGCCGGACTCGGGCTGATGTTTTCTTGGAGACGTATGCGGCTCGGCCTGACCGATGCGCTCGCAGCATTCACCGCTGTGTGGGTCGCATATAATGCCGCGTGCGTGCCGTCGTACAGCCCCAAATACGATGAATTAGCACAAGCTGCAATGTTGTATGTGGCATTCCGCATTATTTTTTCGGCCGAGAAACGGTCTAAGACGGCGATAATGTTATTGCTGTTTTGTTTTGCGACATACGAAAGCGTGCTTGGCATAAAGCAGGTTTTCGGGCTTACGCATTCCTATCACAGTCTGTTCCGTGTAACAGGCACCTTGTTCAACCCGGGACCGTATGCGGGCTTTACGGCTGCCGCGGCCGTATGCGCGGCAGCATACGTCGTCATTCGCTCGGATGAGATAAAACGTTTGTCGGAACAAAGCCGAGGGATGTTTATAAGGGCGATACAGCCGTATGCGGTCGTTCGGTATGCGATATATATCGCCGCGGTAGCGGCATCGGCTGCCGCGGCTGTAATCTTGCCTGCGACGATGAGCCGCGCGGCATGGATCGCATCGGGTTGTGCCATAGTGTTGCTCGTCATGTTCGAATCATCGTTGCCTCGGCGTATCGAAAATTTACGGAGCAGACACCGATTGCGTACGTTGCTGTCGTATATGCTCGCTGCGATACTGCCGATTCTTGCCGTCGGAATATGGGCCTATCACGCGAAACGCCCGTCGGCTGACGGACGTATGCTGATGTGGAAGATCGATATGCGAATCTTGGGCGACAATCCTTTGCATGGCGTGGGTATCGGCAATTTTGCCGGAGCGTTCGGTTCGGAGCAGGCGGAATATTTCGCCGAATTCGGCGGATCGGAGAACGAGCGGCAGGTAGCGGGTTGCCCCGAGGTCGGCTTTAACGACTATTTGCAGTTCGGCGCCGAGACGGGTGTTGTCGGCATGGCAGCTTTGGCGGCAACCGTACTGTGCGCCATTGCGGTCGGTCTGCGTCGTCGCGACCCGTGCGGATACGGATTGGTCGCGTATGCCGTATTCGCCATGTTCTCGTATCCGTTAAGCGTAGCGCCTTTGCGCCTGGCATTCGTAATACTGCTTGCCGCGTCCGCTTCTCATGCTGCCGACGGATATTCAAAACCTACCGTGGCGGGCGGCGTGTGGGGCGTAGCACTTGTCGGATCGTTAATAATGTGGCCTTCGTCATATCGTCGAAGCGAGATACGCGCCGAGGCTCGCGATGAGTGGCGGGCCGTACGCTCATGGATGGCATCGGAAAGGTACGACTACATCGTGGAGGACGGTCGGCGTCTGTACGACATTTTGAAATACGATTTCAGATTCCTGTACGATTACGGATATGCCTTGCACAAGACGGGTGATTACTCCCGCAGCAACGAGATACTCGAAATGGGCGCCGCCTTGAGCGGTGACCCCATGTTTTACAACATCCGAGGCAAAAACTGTCAGGCGTTGGAACGCTGGAAAGATGCGGAAGAGTGTTATCTGCACGCACACCGTAGGATCCCTTCGCGCATATATCCGATCTATCTGCTGACGATGATGTATGTGGATTCGGAGCAATATGATAAGGCTGTGGCGACGGCCCGAAAGGCGCTCGGCATGACCATAAAGGTGGAATCGGAACAGACAGCGGAACTGAAGCGCGAGTTGCGGGATGTGATCGACGCATATAATTAGACATACGCTATGGAACGTATCGTAAATATAATATTGTGGTCTCTGGGCATAGGTTGGGGATTGATATTCCTGGTTTTCTTTATTCGCATATTCATTTGCGACCAGTTCGTGATTCCGTCGTCGTCGATGGAACCTGCGCTCATTCCCGGCGACCGCATATTGGTAAACAAACTGATTTTCGGGGCCCGAATATACGATAAATTCGATTTCGGAATGGATATACCGCTCGAATCGTGGCGCATGCCTCGTCTGCGCCGGATAAGGCCCAATGACATTATAGTATTCAACGCACCTTACGGTTACGATCGCAACCGTATAGAGTTCAAGTTGAACTATCTGTATGCCAAGCGGTGCATAGGCACCCCGGGCGATACCATATCCATCCGCGACAGCCGCTTTCACAACAATCGTTGCGACCGCCCGATAGGCGACACTCTAAACCAGATGCGGCTGGCGTCTGTCCCCGACTCGCTTATGTCGCGCGGTGTGTTGAGGGCATACCCGGGTGATGACCGACTGTTCGGATGGACCATCAAGGATATGGGGCCTCTGTATGTTCCGCAGGCGGGCGATACGATCACGCTGGATGAGCGCAATACGAAACTTTACCGACTCGTGATCGAGTACGAGACCGATGGCGGTCTGAAGTTCGTCGACGGACATGCCGAGCTGGACGGGACACCGCTTCCGCGATACGTCTTCCGCGAGAATTATTACTATCTCTGCGGCGACAACGTTGTCGATTCGAAAGACAGCCGCTATTTGGGATTCATCCCCGAATCATTTATAATCGGCGTGACGAAAAGAATATCCTACTCCCGCGACAGACATACGGGCCGTCTGAGATGGGACCGCATATGGCGAAACGCCTCAAAGCCGGCATGCGACAGATAGGGTATGGCGCGCACATACGATGATTAAAAACTTGGCCCGATTGATTACGATGTTGTGATTGATTTAATTATTGTATAATAACGGCTGTTGAGATTCCATCTCCATATCCGTAAATATTGAAATCATATGAAACAATTATTTTGTTTGATTATATGCCTGTTGGCAATCGGGTGCCGGAACACGGATAATGCCCGCAATTGGGACATTGCCGACGGTAAGATAACCCGCAGCGACATTATTTCTCAGATAGATTTCGTCATCGGGTATGTCGTGTAACCGCAATAAATTGACCGTAGAAATAAAGCGCTTCAAAAATACTACGATAACTTTTCCCGACCACATGAGGCAGGGTGATTCTCGCAGGCGATCCGTCATATAATGCCGAATTGCTGAAACTGTACAAAAAAGTGTCGTTCGAAGATAAAGCAGATAAACCAAACCCGAATATAAATTGCCAATTGGAAACAGTATGAACAGATTTATGGTATTATTATGGTGTTCCGCAGCGCTGTGCTTGCTGTTAGGCGCGTGTACCGATCGCGCAGCTATGGAGCGCGCATTGCGCTACGCGGGCAGTAACCGTACGGAACTCGAGACTGTGATTGATCATTACAGCGCCGACCCGACCGACAGTCTTAAATTGCGTGCCGCAAAGTATCTGATTAAGAATATGCCGTACCACATGTCATATCCGACGGAAGCGTATGCCGAATATTGCCGTGAAATGGATTCGCTGTTCCGTAACTGTGAAAAGAACGACACGCTCGTAGCCGGTGCGGCAACGCAGATCTCGGCAAAATACGAACCGCGGCTCAAACCCGTGTTCGATATTCTGAACATTACGGCGGAATATCTCATATGGAATATCGACTGTTCGTTCAGGATGTGGGAGGAATCCGATTTTTTGCGGCATATCACATTCGACGAATTTTGTGAATACGTGCTGCCGTACAAGTGTCTGGAGTATCAGCCCATGACGAAATGGAAAGACGAGTGGCGCGACATATGGCGCGGAGAACTTGACCAGATAAAACAGATCGACGAATTGAAGTACAACGTGCGTCGGGCAACCGAGGCCGTAACCTACGTATACAAAAACAACGACAGTATGTTGCGGATGAAGGTAAGACAGATCGACGGAATGAATCATGTCGACATTCTCGATCTGCGAACTCTGGCCGTTCAGCCGTACGGCACGTGCCTCGAACGCTCGCGTCTGGGTATAATGAATTGCCGCAGCAAGGCTCTGCCCGTATCGTTCGATTTTACGCCCAACTGGGCCGACAGAAACGGACCTCACTATTGGAACAACGTATATGTCAGTTGCCGCCGCAGTCCCGATTTTGAGCCTTTCAGCGATTATCCCGGATCATACCATTATCCCGACAATCCGATGGGCAAAGTGTTTCGACTGACATACGCTCCTCATCCTCTGCTTATGGAGGTGATCGAAAAAGGTCACCGTATCCCTAAATCCATGTCCCAACTGTTTATGCGCGATGTGACATCGGAATACGGCCGAGTCGCTGACATAAAGGTCGATCTGTTGCGTGATGCGGATACGGGAAACGGATATGCATATTTGGCAGTCTTCAACAATTCGGAGTGGATTCCCATGGATATCTGTAAAATAAAGCGTCGAAAGGCCCGATTCAACGATGTGCAGCTCGATATCCTCTACATTGTCGCGACCTATGACGACGGAAATGTCACACCGATATCTTATCCGTTCATCGTCAACGTGCGCGGTGAGGTCGAATACATTATACCGAGCGACGACCGTAAGCAGGACATGCGCGTTAACAGGAAATTCCCCTCGTTCAGCCACATATATGACATTCGGCAATATATCCGAGGCGGAGTCATAGAGGCCGACAACGATCCGTCGTTCCCCAATCCCGAGGTAATGGCAGAGTTTCCCGAGGAACTGGTTATGGCAGGAGAGGCGTGCATTGACAGCGAAACACCTTTCAGATACTGGCGTTTACGCTCTTCGGCCGAGAACTCTTCCGATTTTGCCGAGTTGTATTTTTATGACCGCGACAGCATGCGGCGCATATCGGGCGAACTGATATATCCCGATGTTAGGGTACGTGACAAAAATCACGACACTCCGCAATATATCTGCGACGGCGATCCGCTGACATATTTCGCCGTACAGAATACCGATGTATTCAGATGGGTAGGGTTCGATTTCGGTCAACCGATCCCGATGAGCAAGGTCGCGTACATCCGTCGTGGCGACGGCAATGCGATATGCCCGGGAGATGAATACGAACTCTATTATTGGCATTACGGCAAATGGGAACTGCTTGACCGTCGGGTCGCCGAGACTGTTCATCTCGATTTCAAGAATGTGCCTGCCGACGGGTTGTATTTCATCAAGAGTTTGTCCCGCGGAGTACAAAACCGCACATTCATATATAAAAACGGCAATGTAATATGGTATTGATTCGCTTATGCGACTGTGACTTGATAGGCGAAGCAGAATCCGCGCCGATAAACTGCTGATTGAATTTTAATCATATTATTACGCGTATATATAAAACATGGGCGCGATGAATAATGAAAATTTATTCATCGCGCCCATGTTTTATCGTTTAAGATATCTGCTAATACTCCTCCTCATTGAAAAAGAAATCGTCTTTTGAAGGGTAGTCGGGCCAAATATCTTCTATCGACTCATAGATGTCGCCTTCGTCTTCGATCTCCTGAAGATTCTCCAATACTTCCAGCGGTGCGCCCGAGCGAATCGCGTAATCGACCAATTCTTCTTTGGTTGCAGGCCAAGGTGCGTCCTCCAACTTCGATGCTAACTCCAAAGTCCAATACATAATGTCGTAGTTTTGCGTTTCTGAATATTTTTCGAGGTTTGGGAAAAATCCGTCCGCCTCGAAATTTATATCGGTCGCAAATATAGAAAAAAAACATCAAATGCAACTACTTTCGCAGGCAATCTTGCGTGTCGAACCGCATATGGCTGCGTAACCGATTGCATATCCGTGAATTGCTTGAGATGTTAACTCGCGGCGGAACGATATGCGCCGCGGCCTTTCGGCATATGTCTCGGTCCGTTACGCTTGCGAACGGCGATTCGTGTTACGGAATCCAAAGTATTTCGTCGATCCGAAAATATTCGGTCAGCGTGCGACCTAAGAGATAAAAATAGTCCGAAAGTCGATTGAGATATATCACGGCGCGTTCGTCGATGTCGTACTTCGTCGCTGCGCGTATGGCAGCGCGTTCGGCCCGTCGGCATACGGTGCGGCACACGTGACACATAGATACTCGCTCGTCGCCGCCCGGGACGGTGAATTTGTCTATCGCGGGCAGGAGTTCCTGCATGGCGTCGATGGCGTGCTCCAGTTCGGCGGCGTCGCATTCCAAACCCGCGGTTTTGTCGCGGCCTCCTTCACCAGTGGCGAGCAGGGCCTCCACATTCATGAGACGCGATTCGATGCGGCGCAACATCTCCGTGTGCTTTTGCAGCTCCGCTTTATCGGCGAGTTTGTCGGCCAGCATAGCGACGAATGCGGTTAGTTCGTCCACCGTTCCGTATGCTTCCACGCGTTCGTCGGTTTTGTAGACGCGTTCTCCGCCTATGAGCGACGTAAGCCCTTTATCGCCGCTTTTGGTGTATATTTTCATAGTCTGAACGATTGTTTCGGCAGGTAATTGTTAAACAGCAAAAGGTACCCGCGATTGTCTATGTCGGTGCATCGGTGCCTTGCGATTATGGCGCGGCACGTTTCGTCGCGACGACGGTCGTGCCACGGCGACATTATGCAGAGGGTCGAACCGTCGGCGGCTGCTTTTGCGGCCATAGCTTCCAGACGTTCCGACTCTGCGGCGAGCGTTGCGATCGTAATATCGCGTCGGGCCGTATCGTCGTCGGCACAATCTATGCCGAAAGTCCTGTAACCGCAATGAATCATCAGGTTTTGCAATTGCACGGCCCGTCGCACTGAGATCCCGCGATCGGTCAGTGCGTCGAATAGGGCAGTGCCGCAGTTCGGAATGAGAGCGGAGCGCATGAACACCTGCCTTACGATGGCGTATACGAACGGCGAATGCACGCCGTGTCCTCTGAAGTAACGTGCACGTTTCAGATCGGTCGTGATGTTGCGCAACCCGTAGAGCCGCCGTTTTATCGTCCTGCCTGAGATCTTCATCGGTCTATTTTTTCAGTTGTCCCGCCAGACGTCCCGTCGAGAACGCTATCTGCATGTTGTAGCCGCCCGTATTGGCATCCAGATCGAGCACTTCACCCGCGAAATAGAGTCCCTTTATTTTCATCGACTCCATCGTATATTTGTTCACTTCGTCGCAGCACACGCCGCCCGCCGTGACCACGGCATGTTCGAACGGAGCATAGTCGGTTATGGGGAACACCATGCCTTTCAATACTTTGATGAGGCGGTTGATCTCGGCGTCGGTCACTTTGCGGATGTAGTTTTTCGAGTGTACGTCCAACTCGTGCGCTATGGGCACCACCAGGTTTTTGGGCACGAGCTTGCGCAACAACTCTGCGAAGAACTCCTCGGGCTGCATCTCGGCAATTTCGCGTTTTATACGGTCGAACAGAGTCTCTTCATCGAGTGCGGGTTTCATGTCGAGTACTATTTTCACCTTGCGTTCGTCTATAAGAGCGTCCACCGCGTCGCGGCTCAGCCGCAGTGCCACCGCGCCCTCTATGCCGCGCTCCGAGAATCCTATTTCGCCGAACTCTTCGCGCACGACCTCGCCGTCGACGACGAGTTGCGCACGGACGTTTCTGAGCAACAGCCCGTCGAGGTATTTGCGTTGCGGATGCGACGTGCGAAGGGGTGTAAGCGACGGACGCACTTCGGTTACGGTGTGTCCCAATTGGTCGGCGAACAGATAGCCGTCACCCGTCGATCCTGTGGCGGGATAGCTTACGCCTCCCGTGGCGACGATCACGGCCGGGGCCTCCTCCTTGCGTCGGAAACCGCGTTTGTTGACATAGGTGACTCCGTACACCTTGCCGTTCGATGTCAATATGCCGTCCGCACGCGTGTCGTACATTACCGTCACGCCGTTGTCGGAGCAGTAGTCGGACAGCGCGTTGGCTATGTCCCAAGCCTTGCCGCTGCGAGGGAATACGCGTTGTCCGCGTTCGATATCGAGTTTCACTCCGAGCCGTTCGAACAGACGTATGGCCGCCTTGTTATTGAATTCGGCGAAAGCTACGTCGAAAAAATCGGCGTTGACGCGAATTGCCTCGCGAAACTCCTCGGGCGGACGGGCGTTGGTCACGTTGCAACGTCCCTTGCCCGAGATGCGGATTTTGCGTCCCGCCTTCTCCATCTTTTCCAGCAGAAGTACCTGCTTGCCGTTTCGGGCCGCCGTGGCCGCAGCCATCAATCCCGCCGCTCCCGCGCCTATGACTATAACGTCGTACATATTGTCGTTTTCCATCGTGTTTTATTGTCGAACTCCGCAAAGGTACTAATTTGTCGTCGGATTAATCGTTTTTTACCCCTATCAGGTGTCGATTATGTCGAAATAATTATCTTTGTCTGCGATTTCAGAAGATGATATACACAATGGATAAGATGACGTACACGACCTGCGGCACATGTTCGCGGGCGATAAACATAGAACTCGACGGCGATGTCGTGCGCCGTGTGGAGTTCGTCGGCGGCTGCCACGGCAATACTCAGGGAATAGCGTCGCTCGTGGCAGGCATGCGTGTCGACGAGGTAATCGCCAGACTGCAAGGCATCGACTGTCACGGCAAGGGCACGTCGTGTCCCGACCAACTGGCGTGTGCGCTGCGTATCATGACCGAAAAGTAGCCGCGGCGTATTGCGCGCGGGGCGTTTGGGATAAAATGAACATTATCCGATTTTGTTTTTTAATCGCGAGTCGTAGCCTGCGGAGTGAGCGAATAGCGAGCCTCTGCGGAGCGAGGCTACGGCTCGCGCGGCTCTGAAGAGCCGCAAAATCGAAATAGAATTGATTATAGTATTTTCGTGTACAGTTAAACCCTAATCATCATGAAAAAGATAGTCAACCCTTGGCGCGGCATGGAGCGTTACCGCTGTTTCGGTTGCGATCCGCATAACGAACGCGGTCTGCGCATGGAATTTTACGAGGATGGCGACGAAATAGTCAGCCGATGGTCTCCGCGTTCGGAGTTTCAGGGATGGGTCGACACCCTTCACGGAGGCATTCAGGCAACGCTGGCCGACGAGATCAGCAGTTGGGTCGTGTTCCGAAAATTTCAGACCAGCGGCGTGACATCGCGAATGGAGGTGAAATACATGCGTCCTATCCGTACCACCGACGATCATATAACGTTGCGTGCTTCGGCGGTTAGGCAGCGGCGCAACGTGGTGGATATCGAGGTGGCCATATTCGATTCGGCGGGTGAATTGTGCACTCGTGCTCTGTGCGTATATTTCCTGTTTCCCAAGGAGAAGGCGCGTGAGGAGTTTCATTTCTGCGATTGCGGAGTCGAGGAGTAGGGCAGCAGGCCTTTGATAAAGATAAAACGTCCGAACTCCGCAAAGGGTTCGGACGTTTCGATTATACGTTTTTCGCGGCCTATTTCTGCAACTGCGAGTTATCGGCCACCACCATGCTCTTGTCGATACGCAGCGTAACATTTCCGTCGACCTCGATGAGCAGCGTAGTCTCCTTCACCTCTTTCACCGTGCCGTATATTCCGCCCGCGGTGATTATCTTGTCGCCCTTCTTGAGGCCTTCGCGGAACTTGGCCATCTCTTTGCGGCGTTTCGATTCGGGACGCCACATGAAAAAGTAGAGAACGGCTATCATGAGTAGCATCATGATCCAAAAACCGCCCATTCCGGGTTGTTCTACGGCAACCGCCTGAAGCAAATTAATCATAACAATATAAATTTAATGTGTTTCGTTTATCGTTCCGATCCGCGCTTGCGTTCGGTGCATTGATTTCGTCGTTCACAAATATACGCAATAATTTCCGATTACGCGCCTATTCCACCTCGGCTTCGACGTAAAGTTTCAAAGGTCGGGCCGAATCGGCGAAATAAAACTCTATGAGTTTCATTTGCCAGCCGTATTGTCCGTGCGAATCGAATTCGCAGCGTATCTCCGTCGCAGCCTCGGGAGCCACGGGACGTCGGTCGTAATCGAGTCTGACGCAACCGCACGAGGTCGTGTGGCGCAGCAATACCATAGGTGCTTGACCGCCGTTTTCGACTCGCAGACTCTTCACCGCGGTCTCGCCTCGGCGCATGCGTCCGAAACGCAGAGTGTCGCATAATCCGTCGTGCAGCGCGGCGGGTGTCACTGTCACGCTTTGCGAGGCATTGCCCGACATCGTGTCGGCTTGCGCGCCGCAACCCGCTGCGAACAGCAGTGCCGCCGCCGATATCGCTGCGTATGTGCGTTTCGTCTTCATCGTATCCGCCTGTGCTTAAATCGTGCCGTAATCGGCGCGCGCGACATAACTTCGTCAGATCAGTCCTCGGCCGCTCTTGTTGATTTTGCCCTCCTCTGTGAGTGCGGCTACTATTTTGTCGAGTATTCCGTTGATGAATGTGCCGCTGCCCGGGGTAGAGTAGTATTTGGCTATTTCGATATATTCGTCGAGCGTCACCTTTACGGGGATCGACGGGAACGATACCAGTTCGGCCACGGCCGTAGCCATGATGAGGTTGTCCATGAACGCTATGCGCTCCACGTCCCAGTTGCGGGTAAATTTCTCGATGTATTGCAGATAAGTGTCGAAATTGATTGCGGTCTTTTCGAAAAGCTTCTTCGCGAATTCGAGATCGTCATCGCTTTTGAATTTTGGCAGCACCTTCACCTCGCGATGCGACTGACGCATGCCCGACAGAGTGCGGGTCACCATTATGAGCGCGAATCCCAGATCGTCGTTCCACAGTATGGACTGTTCGTCGAGCACATCCTCGAGCAGCTCCGACTGTTCGAGCTCTCGGGTGTAGAAATCGGTAACCAGGGCCAAATCCTCGCGGAACGAATTCTCGGTCGAAGCCATGTATTTCTTATAGTAGTCGCTCTGTTCCAGTTGCGCGAACAGCGATTTTATCAGTTCCGGATACTGTGCCCACGAGAGTTTGCGGGCGGCCAGACGGTCGTTCACCGAATCGCTCTCGGCGATGAGGCGTATTACGCTGTTGTCGACGAACTTGCGGTTGGGATTCAGATCTTCGAAAGTGGGGAGTTTCTTCTGTTTGGCCGCTTCCTGACGTTGTTCGGCGTAGCGTGCCGTCTCGACGATGAGGGCGAGCATCTGGAAATAGAGGTCGTATGTCTTGTCTATCGATGCCACCAGTGTCTTTTCCGATGCCATCAGCGAGTTCGACTCCGACTTCATGTGGGCGTACAAGGCCTTCACGACCTTTATTCTTAGCAATCTTCTGCTTATCATATCGAATGAACCTTAATTCGGCCGCAAAGATAATACAAGCGGCCCGCACGACAAAATTTATTGTGCGATTAAATTTTCGAATTAATACATACGTCAAAAGCCGATTCCGTTTAATTTGTGTATATTTGCCGAATATTTTACATTTATGAAAGTAGGTCGTATTCAAACGTTGAAAGTCGCCCGCATCTCCGATTACGGATTATATTTGGTCGACGAGGAGGGGCAGGAGGTTCTGCTCCCCAACCGTTACGTGTCGCTCTCGGATGCCGTGGGCGACGAGAAGTCGGTTTTCGTCTATCACGATTCGGAGGATCGTCTTATAGCCACCGCCGACAAGCCGCTCATAACCGAAGGTCGGGCGGCTTATCTCAAGGTCGTGGACAAGAATTTCCACGGCGCCTTTCTCGACTGGGGGCTTTCGGGCAAGGATCTTTTTCTGCCCAACCGTAACCAGCAGGGCGGTGTCGTCGTGGGGCGCAGCTACATAGTGTGGCTTTATGTCGACAACATTACGGGCCGTTGCGTTGCGACCATGAAACTCAAGCCCTATATCGATAACGATCTGATTACCGTGGCACCGCGTCAGAAGGTCGACGTGTTGGTCGCGTCGGAGAGTCCCATCGGGTTTCGTGTCATAGTCGATTCGCGTCATTGGGGCATGATTTACAAGAATCAGATTTTCAGCCGTGTGTCGATCGGCGATCGGGTCGAGGGCTACGTGAGCCGTATTACCGATGATAACCGCATCGATATCTCGCTGCGTCGCGAGGGTTACGACGGCGTGGCTGTTTCGGCAGAGAAGTTGTTGCAGTTGCTGCGCGACAACGGCGGGATGCTGCCCGTGGGCGACGACTCCGCGCCCGAACGGGTGCACGACTGTACGCAGATGAGCAAGAAAGTGTTCAAACGTGCTTTGGGCATGTTGCTCAAGCGCGGCGACGTGGTGTCGGACGGAGAGAGTGTAAAACTTAAATAGCGCGTGAATATGCAGAGTGCCGAGCGTGTTTCGGGGCGGGATTTGTCGGACAATTTTGTTTTCCGACGTTCGATTTTGGCCTATTACAAGGCTGCCGAGATTGTTTCGGGCGACGTGCTGGAGATAGGTACGGGAATGGGCTACGGCATAGACGTCGTCGCTCCGGCTGCCGATCGTTTCGTTACGGTCGATAAGACCGAACCTCGTTTCGAGGCAGGGCTTCCGTCCAATGCCGAGTTCCGTCGCATGACCGTTCCTCCGCTCGATTTCGCCGACGGCAGTTTCGATTTCGCGGTGTCGTTTCAGGTGATAGAGCATATCGAGCGCGACGTTGATTTCGTGCGCGAGGTGAGCCGCGTGTTGCGCGACGGAGGCAGTTTCATAGTATCCACTCCCAATGCCCCCATGTCGCTCACGCGCAACCCTTGGCACGTTCGCGAATATTCGGCCGAGGAGTTGCGGGAATTGTTGTTGCGCTGTTTTTCCGAGGTGGAGTGTCTGGGTGTAGCGGGCAACGGGCGCGTGATGGAATATTACGCAGCCAACAAGGCGAGCGTGGATCGTATCGCGCGTTTCGACGTATTGGATCTTCAGCACCGTCTGCCGCGCCGCCTGTTGCAAATACCTTATGATATACTGAATCGCATCAATCGTCGTCGCTTGCTGGCCGACAACCGCGATCTCACGCAATCGATCACTATGGACGATTATAACATATGTCCCGTCACTGAAGAGTGTTTCGATCTCTACTACATCGCCCGTAAATGACGTAACACGCGTCTCTTGTCAATGCACCTGAGGCATGACGAATTCGTGTCGCAGGCGAGAGGCGGCATATCTTAACGGAATATATAATAAAAGTATTTGCGACTCTTTGAGTCGCGCAGTTCGCCGCCACAATCATTCATTATCGTTTTTACATTCGGGTCGCGGCCTGCGGCACGCATGACAATATATATTTA
>CAUDHE010000005.1 GCA_958449275.1 uncultured Alistipes sp.
TTGGGAGCGATGGAACTCGATGATGCCCGACCGCACCATCCCCGACAACGGCATGAACTCGTTCAACCACTACTCGTACGGCGCCATAGGCGACTGGCTCTATCGCGATGCCGTCGGTCTGCGCGAGACCTCGGCAGGATTCAAGACCATAGCCGTAAAACCGCATGCTGGCGGCGGATTCACCTCCATGAAGGCCGAGCAGAATACCCCCTACGGACGTGCGGCAGCCGAATGGCACGACGAAAACGACGTGTTCACGCTCGAAGTGACCATCCCCGCCAACACCACGGCCGAGATTTACGTCCCCTCGCTTTCGGCAGATACGGTGACCCTCGACGGCGCACCTCTGACCGACGCAAAAGATGTCGTTTGCGACGGCCATGCCGACGGCTATACCAAAGTGAACGTCGGTTCGGGTACATACAGATTCGAGGCGGCGAAATAGCCCAGCCCGAAACAATGCCTTTCGATTCAACGGCCCCGCATCGAGCGGGGCTGTTTCTCTTGCAGCAAAGCCGTTAAAGAAAAACAACACTCTTTCTTTCATTCTGCGGGGACTTCGTCGGGACCTTGAGGTCGAGCGTCGTCGCAGGCCGAACGTCGAAAGAACGTTGTCCTGAAATTATGATATCCGAAATCGCCTTTGGCCGAGCAAAAGGCATGCCGACTTCCGAAAATAATTACTAAAAATGCTGTCCGCAGAGCCATGCGAGACACGGCGACTCTGCGAGTCGCAAAAACTTTCCCGTCATTCCTCGATTGGAGCGAGGCGGCGTGAATGCCGTTCGGGACAGAGGACGTGTGTAATAAGGCATAAAAAACACCCTCGCAGAAAATATTTTGCGAGGGTGTTGTGAAATTGTGTCGTTGCAACTGCATGCCCGACGGATTCGTCCGACAGTGGGCTATTTGGCGTAGCTTACGGCACGGGTTTCGCGTATCACGGTGATCTTTACCTGACCCGGGTATGTCATTTCGTCCTGAATCTTCTTGGCTATGTCGTGCGAAAGCGACTCCGACTCCTGATCCGACAACTTGTCGGCTCCGACGATCACACGCAGTTCGCGACCTGCCTGAATGGCATAGGTCTTAACGACGCCCGGGTATGAAAGGGCTATGTCCTCCATCTCCTTCAGACGTTTGATGTACGACTCCACCACCTCGCGGCGAGCGCCCGGACGTGCGCCCGATATGGCGTCGCAAACCTGAATGATGGGAGCTATGAGCGAGGTCATCTCGGTCTCGTCGTGGTGTGCGCCGATGGCATTGCATACGTCGGGCTTCTCCTTGTACTTCTCGGCGAGCTTCATACCGATTATTGCGTGCGGCAGTTCGGGCTCGTCGTCGGGCACCTTGCCGATATCGTGCAGAAGTCCCGCGCGGCGCGCCGCTTTGGGATTCAAACCCAGCTCGGAAGCCATGATACCTGCCAGATTGGCCGTCTCGCGAGCGTGTTGCAGGAGGTTCTGACCATATGACGAGCGGTATTTCATCTTACCTATAAGGCGAATCAATTCGGGGTGCAGGCCGTGAATACCGAGATCGATGGCGGTACGCTTGCCCACCTCGACGATCTCTTCCTCGATCTGCTTCTTAACCTTGGCGACCACCTCCTCGATGCGTGCGGGGTGAATGCGGCCGTCGGTCACGAGCTGGTGCAGAGCCAGGCGCGCGATCTCGCGACGTACGGGGTCGAAACCGCTCAGGATGATGGCTTCGGGAGTGTCGTCCACGATGATCTCGATACCCGTGGCAGCCTCCAACGCGCGTATGTTGCGGCCCTCGCGGCCGATGATGCGTCCTTTCACCTCGTCGCTGTCGATGTTGAATACGGTGACCGCATTTTCGATGGCGGTCTCCGTGGCAACGCGCTGAATCGACGACACGATGATTCGTTTGGCCTCCTTCGTGGCGGTCAGTTTAGCCTCTTCGATAGTCTCGCTGACGTAAGAGGCAGCCTCGGCCTTGGCCTCCGATTTCATGTTCTCGATCAATATGTTTTTGGCGTCGTCGGCGCTCATGCCCGAGATCTGTTCCAGGCGGACGTTCTGCTCGCGGATGATGCCTGCCAACTCCTCCTTTTTGGCGTTTAGGCCCTGCAACTGATTGTTCATCTGCTCCTTCAGTCGGTCGTTCTCCTTGATGCGGTTCTCCAGATCGCGCTGTTGTCCCGCCAGATTCGATTCGATCTGTTTGGCCCGCTGTTCGCTCTGCGCTATCTTCTGATTGCGCTCGTTTATCATGCGGTCGTGCTCGCTTTTGAGCTGGATGAATTTCTCCTTGGCCTGGAGAATCTTCTCTTTCTTTATCATTTCGCCTTCCGCTTCCGCCTCTTTCCGGGCGGCTTCACGCAGTGCCTTGATGGACTTCTTGGTAACGTATTTGGTTATCATCTCGCCCTCGGCTTCGGCCTCCTTAAGCGCCGCACCGCACTGTTTCTTTATCGTGTTCTTGGTGATGTAAGCGGTCACCAGCATGTAAGCACCCACGCTTACGACGGCCGATATGATGGCCGTGATGACTATTATTAGCGATGTTCCCATTGTTGTATATTTAGTATTTATTGGTTTTCAACGTGTCGTTCCGTTTCGTTCTTCGCCCCGCGAACGGGCGGATATAAAAAACCCGCACAGAATTTCCTTTTCTTGTTTGACGAATCTGCCGATAAGTCAAGGTGTGGGGCTCCGGGAGTTCGCAATCGTCCAACGGTGCGCGAAGCACACCCGCCCGAGGCGGGTCAAGGCCTGATTTTGAGAAACCGAGAGTTTACCCAATGTAAAAAGTGTTCAGTTTCGCAAAGCTGTAAGGAAATCTATGCGGGTAGATTTTCGTATCCAAAGAACGTTTGTCGTATATTACGGACTCATTGCATATTTCGTTCCGTTCATCGTCCGTACGGGTCGGTCGCCGTATCGGACTCGTCTGCCGAACATCCGTTCGGGCATGTCGTCCTATTTCGTTCCCTTGCGGGGTTGCCGCGCTATGCGGTTCAGGTGCTTGTCCAGCTTACGCGACAGAGCGTCCAGCGCTGCCAGATCGTCGCTCGCGAGATTGTTTTCGCGCGTAACGGCGATGTTGTTTATACTCAATTGCAAAGCCGTGATGGCCAAACAATCCTGCACCGAAAAACTCTCGCCGAAAGTCTTTTGCAACTTTCCGACGTTGGCATTCACATCGCGCTCGGCCAAACGGTAAATCTCCTCTTTTTCGCTGTCGATGGTCAGCGAGTAGGCTTTGCCGGCCACCTTGAGGTTTATCTTTTGTTTTGCCATGTCTCCAGCGTCAACTCTCTGTTCCGGCGAGCAACGCTATGCACTTATCCACCTCCCGCAATAACAGGTTGATACGCGCCTGCGATTTCGCCTTGTCTGTCGTCGCGCCGCTCAGGCCTTCGGCCAAACGCAGACGCTGCACTTCGGCCTGCAATTCGCGCAGGCGCTCCTGCTGTCCGCGCATCTCGGCGCGCAGGCGGTCGCGGTCCTGCCTGAGCCGTTCGCATTCGGCTTCGAGTTTGTCGCATCTGTCGAGTATCCTTTCGGTCTGAGCTTCGATGTGCGTTATAATACTCTTGCAAGCCATTTGCGTCGGTCTGTAACGGTTTTGTTATTCGAAGATACCGCAACCGAGCCGTAAAAGCGGACGAATCGTTCGCATTTAGCCGCGGCGAAGTACCTAAGACGGAGTCAAAGATAAGAAAAAAATACGGTATCTGCAAATTTTATGGTCGCTCGCGGGCGTTTTCGTACCGCGGAAAGACGTTTATCGGTTTGGTCGGCGACCCCCGCGCGAAGGTCCCGTGACTTCGGCATAGAGGTCGTAATCCTCGGCGCCCGTAATGCGTACGTCGTAGAAACGCCCGCGCATGAGGCGGCGTCCCGCAGCGGGGATAAGTATCTCCTGATCCACCTCGGGCGAATCGTATTCCGAGCGGGCCACGTAGTAATCGCCCTGCCGCGAATCGACTATCGCACGCATCGTACGGCCCACGCGGGCGAGGTTGTTTTCGAGTGAAATACCCTCCTGCACAGACATTATCCTGTCGGCGCGGCGCTGCTTCTCGTCGTCGGGAACGTCGTCGGGAAGATTTTCGGCTGAGTAAGTACCCTCCTCCTCGGAGTAGGGGAATACGCCCAGACGGTCGAACCGAACCTCGCGGACGAACTCTTCGAGTTCGGCCATGTCGGCCTCGGTCTCGGTAGGATAGCCCACGAGCAGCGTCGTGCGCAGGGCGATGTCGGGAATACGCTCGCGCAGACGTCGTATCAGATCCAGCGCTTCGGCCTTGGTATGACGGCGTTTCATGGCCGACAGCATGCGGTCGGATATGTGTTGGAAGGGGATATCGAGATATTTGCATATCTTCGGCTCGCGCGCCATGACCTCGATCACGTCGTCGGGGAATGCGGCGGGGTAGGCGTAATGCAGTCGTATCCACTCTATTCCGTCTATGCGGCACAACTCCGTCAGCAGATCGGCCAGGCGCCGTCGGCCGTAGAGGTCGATACCGTAGTAGGTGGTATCCTGCGCGATGACCATCAGTTCCCTGACACCCCGCGCCGCGAGTCCTCGGGCCTCTTCCAGCAGAGTCTCGATCGGCACTGAGACGTGGCGGCCGCGTATGAGCGGAATGGCGCAATAGCCGCAGAGCCAATTGCAACCTTCGGATATTTTCAGATAGGCGTAGTGATCGGGTGTGGTGAGCAGGCGCTCGGTTTCGAGATCCGAGCGGGATTCCGCACCGAGGGCGTCGACTATGCCCGACCAGTCGCGCGCGCCGAAGTAGTCGTCCACTTCGGGAATTTCGGCGCGAAGTTCGTCGGCGTAACGCTCGCTAAGGCAACCTATCACGAACAGATGTTCTATCCTTCCGTCCTGCTTGGCCGCCGCGGCGCTCAATATGGCCTCTATGCTCTCGCGTTTGGCGTCGCCGATGAAACCGCATGTGTTTATGACCACGGTGTCGGCATCGCTGCGTTCGCTGTCGAACACCACTTCGTATCCCGCCGCGGCGAGTCGTGCCATCAGATGCTCGCTGTCGACCGTGTTTTTCGAGCACCCGAGAGTTATGACGTTGATTTTTTTCATGCTATATTATTCGAATGACCTCCTCGATATAAGTTGGGCAGGCAATTTTGACGCATACGGAACTTCGTACCGTGATTATGTCCGGTTCGGGATCGATATCCATTAAGATATTACCGGATTCTATTTGCGCAAGAAACCCTACGGATGAAAATTTCTTACTCCTTTTCGCCGAACAATGCGTCCACGAAGTCGCGGCGGTCGAACATGCGAAGCTGGTCGATGCCCTCGCCGATGCCTATGTAGCGTACGGGGATGCGGAAACGGTCGCTGATGCCGATTACTACGCCGCCCTTGGCCGTGCCGTCCAGTTTGGTGATGGCCAGCGAGGTCACCTGCGTGGCCTGCGTGAACTGCCGCGCCTGCTCGAAAGCGTTCTGGCCCGTCGAGCCGTCGAGCACGAGCATCACCTCGTGCGGCGCGTCGGGGATCACCTTGGCCATGACGTTGCGTATCTTGGTCAGCTCATTCATCAGACCTATCTTGTTATGCAGGCGGCCCGCGGTGTCGATCAGCACCACGTCGGCCCCGTTAGCCACGGCTGATTTGAGCGTGTCGAAAGCTACCGAGGCGGGGTCGGAGCCCATTTCCTGACGGACCATTACGGCTCCGGCACGCTCGGCCCACACCGCGAGCTGATCGATAGCTGCGGCGCGGAACGTATCGGCCGCACCTATATATACTTTGCGCCCCGCCTTCACGAGCTGCGCGGCGAGCTTTCCTATGGTGGTGGTCTTACCCGCACCGTTCACGCCCACCACCATCATTACGTAGGGCATGCCCTCCTTCACGTCGAGTCCGAAATTCTCGGTCGACGAGTGCGACTCCTCGAGCAGCGATGCGATTTCGTCGCGCAGGATGGAGTTAAGCTCCGAAGCGTTCATGTATTTGTCGCGCGCTATGCGCTGTTCGATGCGCCCGATGATCTTCACGGTGGTCTCCACGCCCACGTCGGAGGTTATGAGCACCTCCTCCAGATCGTCCAGCACCGCGTCGTCGACCTTCGAGCGTCCCGCCACGGCGCGGGCCAGTTTCGAAAAGAGTCCCGTCTTTGTTTTCTGCAACCCTTCGGCCAGCTCGCGCCGCTCCTCCTCGACGGCTTCGGCCCGCTGGGGAGCGTCGTTCAGAGTCCCGTCTTCCGATTGCGCGTCGGCGCCGTCGCGTTTTTTCTTGAAAAGATCGAAAAATCCCATATTTCAGTCGTTTATGTCGTTATCGTTTTCGACGTTCGCACGTCGGGCGCAATCGGGTGCAAAGCCTGCGATCGCAATTACAAAATTAGGTCTTTTTTGAGATAATACCAAACACGAAGCGTCAGCGACGGATGTGAATAAAAAAACGGGCGCGGTTTGATTCCTTATAGACGGTACTGGGAATCACCTTTCAACCGGAATCGCACCACGCCCAAGGCAGTCCTACCCGTATGACCGAGGTAGGACGACTCTCGGGCCGACAACAATTATACCGGTTAAAAAATACTCTCCTCGAGAAGGAGCTTCCCAGTTTTCTATAAGGTATAAGGAGTTGTTTCCCCTATCGACATTTGCAGCGCTCATCGGGCTGCGGTCGTTTCGTATGTGGCCGCAAATGTAACACAAATTTTGTATATAAACAATTCGGCGCGCGATACAAATTTCGACGTAAATATTTTCGGATCGCGCCGCTCGGGTGCCCGAACGCCGAACCGCAGTCCTAATCGTTCGGACTGCGGTTCAGTTCGTTTCGGCATGTGCCGAGGATCAGTATCGTCGGCGATTGTAGCCGCCGCGGTTGTAACCGCCGAAGTCGCTGCGCGGGCGCTCCTCGCGTGGACGGGCCTCGTTCACGGTGAGGGTCTTGCCCTCGAATTCAGCACCGTTCACGGCCTCGACGGCCTTTCGGGCCTGCTCGTCGTCGGGCATCTCGACGAACCCGAAACCGCGCGAACGGCCCGTCTCGCGGTCGGTTATGATGTGCGCCGACGACACTTCGCCGTATTGCGCGAAGAGGGCTTCGAGGCTTTCGTTTTTGGTTTTCCAGTTGATGTTTGCAACGTAAATGTTCATCTTAGTTAAAATATAAAAATTGTTATTGTTATCGAGCGATTATATACTTTGACATACCGTATTCGATGCGAAGCGATCCAAAATATGTAATTGCCTGTGATCTGACTTGCCGCCCGACCATTGGTCGGGTTTATGCGTTTGCGTGGTGCTCGGCCGTGTGCAGACGGTCGCCCGCGAGGCGTCTCACGGCGCGGAGCATGTCTTTTTCGTCCTGCGAACAGAACGTCACGGCCGTGCCGCTGTTTCCTGCGCGGCCCGTACGGCCGATGCGGTGTACGTATGTCTCGGCCACGTCGGGCATGTCGTAGTTTATCACCAGGTCGAGGTTGCGGATGTCTATGCCGCGAGCCGCTATGTCGGTGGCTGCTATGATGCGTATGCGCCCCTGCTTGAAATCGGCGAGAGCTTGCTGACGGGCGTTCTGCGACTTGTTGCCGTGGATGGCCCGTGCCTCGATGCCCTGCTTGGCCAGTCGGCGCACGATCTTGTCGGCGCCGTGCTTGGTGCGCGAGAATACGAGTATCGATTTGTCGTGCTGCTTGCGTAGAATGTCGACGAGCAGATCGTGTTTGTCGGACTTTTCCACCATGTAGAGATATTGCTCCACCGTCTCAGCCACGGTCGATTCGGGTGCCGCCTCCACGCGGCAGGGGCTGTGAAGCAGCTTGCGCGACATCTCGGCTATTTCGCGGGGCATGGTGGCCGAAAACAGCAGCGTCTGCTTACGTCGGGGCAGCAGCGGCAGCAGGCGTTTTATGTCGTGGATGAAGCCCATGTCGAGCATTCGGTCGGCCTCGTCGAGAACGAAGCAGCTCACGTCGGCGAGATCCACGTGTCCTTGTCCTATGAGGTCGAGCAGACGCCCGGGCGTGGCGATCAGAATGTCGACGCCGCGGTCGAGGCGGTCGGTCTGCGGCTTTTGGTTCACGCCTCCGAATATTACGGCGCGGCGCAGATCGGAGTATTTGCAGTATTGCGCGAACTCCTCGTCGATCTGTATGGCCAGTTCGCGCGTGGGTGTGAGTATCAGGGCGCGTATGCGTGGTTTCGCACCGCGATCGGTCTTGCGTGTGCGCAGGCGTTCGATTATGGGTATGGCGAATGCGGCCGTCTTGCCTGTTCCCGTCTGCGCTATGCCTATGATGTCGCGTCCGCTCATAGCCTCGGGAATGGCCTGCTGCTGTATGGGAGTCGGCGATACGTAATTCTTATCTTCGAGCGCACGGAGCGTGGGGCGCGAGATATTGAGTTGTTGAAAAGTCATAAAAAGTCGTTAGGCCCGACTTGCGGGCGCGTTAAAAAAGTCGTGTGATGTGTGTTTCCGTCATTATCAATAACATTTACGCCGCAATGGCGTCCGCGACCTTTCGGCCGCTCGAAATACGGGAGACGATAATGACGTCGTTTTTGATGGCGGACCGCATGGCGCGCGGCCGTTTCCAAAGAAGATTCAGAATAACCCCCTGATGTTCGCATGACAAAGATAGTCATAAAATTCGGATATCGGGCCGATTATCCGAATTTTGTTGAAAAAAGCCTTTTCCCGCGCTTCGTCGGCGCTTCCGCGACCGTTCGCGGTCGGATCACGGCAGCCGACCCGCGGACGATCCCGCATTTCGGCGCGTTTATTGTTCTCCGAACGGAAAAAATGTCGTTATGGGAAATATCGTGCAATCGCTCTGGTCGCGCATCCGCGCCGCGCAGGGAAAAGCCATGTCGCGGGTACATCCTTTCGTTCTGCTGGTCTCGTGCCTCGGCATACTGCTGGCCTATCTCACGGGCATGTACGCCACGGGATCGTTCCACTCCACTTCGCGATGGATGGGTGCCATGCTGGCTTGCACCTCGGTGGTCGTGGTGCTCCACATGCCCGGGTACAAGGAGGCGCTGCGTGCGGGCGGAATCAGGGTGCTGGGCACATTCCTCGGAGCATTGGTAGCCTATCTCTATCTGCTGGCGCTGCCGTTTTCGGTGGTGGGCATGCTGATAGCCGTCTTCGTGCTGGAGATGATCTGCATGATTCTTAACATGTACGGCAGCGGCAGCATAGCCACCATCACCATGCTCATCATCCTGCTGGTGTCGAAGATGTCGCCCGACGTCGACCCCGCGGTCAACTGTGCGCTGCGATTCTTCGAGGCCACGGTGGGTGTCGGCGTGGGCGTCGGACTGCTGTGGATCATCGAGCGCTGGAATCGCTGGCGGCGCAAGCTGCTGGCCATGGGGCGCAGCGACGACGGCAATCCCGTCGACATGGATACCATGCCGCTGCGCTGGGGGCATCTGCGGGTGCTCATCGTCGCTTCGCTTGGGCAGGTGACGGGTGCGGGCCTCGCCACGATAGTGGGTGTGGTGATCCCCATGATCCGTCTTGCGGCTCATCCCGATCTTTCGCCCGCGATGCAGGGCGTGGTGGCAGGTGCGAGTCTTGCGGGAATCATGGTCGGCTCGGCGCTGTTCGGCTCGTGGAGCGACCGCAAGGGGTATCTTTTCTTCTTCAGGCTGTGCCCCGCCATAATATTGTTCGCCGCGCTGTATGCCTTCTTCGCCGACAGCGTGCATTCGCTCGTCGCTTCGCTGTTCGTCATGGGCTTGGGCATCGGCGGCGGATACAGTCTCGATTCCGACTACATATCGGAGATCATGCCGCGTCGTCTGCGTCTTGTGATGGTGGGCATCGCCAAGGCTTCGTCGGCCATAGGCAATATAGTGATGGCTGCGGCGGGGTTCTACCTGCTGAGGGTGTGGGGGACGCCCGACCATTGGAATCGACTGTTGCTGTTGGTCGCCGTTATGGCGGTCATAATGCTGCTGTGCCGCATACGTTTCGAGCAGAGTCCCGGGTGGCTCATGTCGCACGGGCGGACCGAGGAGGCCGAACGTGCGGTACGCTATTTCCTCGGCCCCGACGTGCGTATGGGCGAGATCGGCAGCCGTGCCGATCGACACGATACGCCCAAGACGTCGTGGGGCGGCCTTTTCAACCGCGGCAATGCCCGACGCATCGTCTTCAGCGGCGTGCCGTGGGCCTGCGAGGGTTTCGGAGTCTACGGCGTGGGGGTATTTCTTCCTGTGCTGATAATGGCGCTGGGACTCGATCCCGCATCCGCGGGTTCGTTCGAACATATAGTCTCGTCGGTGAAGATGAGTACATATATAAATATGTTCGTGCTGTTGGGATTCGTCGCGGGGCTGCTGCTGGTGAACCGCCTCTATCACGTGAGGATGCAGACGTGGGGTTTCCTGCTCTGTTCGGCGGGCCTGGGGCTGCTGCTGACGGGATACGAACTCCATCTGGACAAGTGGACCATGATAGCCGGATTCATGATATTCGAACTGTTCCTTAATGCGGGGCCGCACCTTATGACGTTCATCATTCCGCCCCAG
Source organism: uncultured Alistipes sp. (assembly GCA_958449275.1). GTDB lineage: Bacteria > Bacteroidota > Bacteroidia > Bacteroidales > Rikenellaceae > Alistipes. The sequence continues at coordinate 10,515 of CAUDHE010000005.1, forward strand.
ATATATCCCGTGTCCGACCGTGGCGCGGGCAGCGGTTTGGCGGCCGCGTTCGGCAAGGCGGGCGCAGTGATCGGCGTGGTCGCCATTCCGCTGCTGCTCAAGTGGGGAGGTATAGCCGCCGTGTTGGCCGTCACCATAGCCGTTCAGTTGGCCGGAGCCGCCGTCACGGCTTTCGTCGGCCGCAAAGTGCTGCCGCCCGCACCCGCGGGAACGAATCTCGAACTGCGACACGACAGATAATTTGCAAAACCGAAAAAAATCCATTAATTTTGAATGCAGGAAAAACTGCATAATTATGGATAAGAAACATTTGTACGCCAAGAAGTACACCAACGCCGATTTCTATACCGACGGCAAATTCGACGAGCATACGGCCAAAAAGGCTTTTCTCGACATGTTCGAGCATTACGGCATTCCCTTTACGCCGTTCCTCGAGGCCAATTTTTGGGTCACCGACTTCGGTCTGGGCGATTTCGAGCACGTGGGTATGGGAGGCGTTTTCTGGATCAACAATCCCGATCACCGCTATTTCGGTCACGAGATCTATCTGTTGCCCTCGCAGATGATCGTCGAGCACTATCATGTGGAGTCGGCCTTCCCCGCCAAGCACGAGAGCTGGCAGGTGCGTTGCGGCAGCGTCTACAATTTCGGCATAGGCGACCCGACGCCCGATCCGCCCGCATTGCCCGAGAGTCAGAAAGGGCACATTACGGTGGCCAACTACCATGTTATGAACACCGGCGACATAAGCGCGCTGAAGGAGTCGGAATCGCGCCACTTCCTCATGGCGGGCGAGCAGGGCGCCGTCGTCACCGAATACGGCACTTACCACGATAACGACGGTCTGCGTTTCACAAATCCGAAAGCGAGTCTTTAATTAACAATGAATAAATCATGAGAACCTTAAGCCATATCGGCATCCCGAGCGCCGAAAAGATCGAGGGCGCGGCCTACATCGAACCGCTCAAAGTCTCGGTAACCGACTACTCGAAAAGCCCTAACAAGATCGAGTTCCTCTATTTCGAACCCGACAGTCCCATGCACGATCTGATCCGTTCGCGCGCACATATCGCCTACGACGTACCTTGTCTCGAAACGGCCGTCGAGGGTGCCAAGGTGCTGCTCGAGCCGCTCGACTGCGGCGACATGATTATCGCTTTCGTGGAGGAAGAGGGTGTCGCCATAGAGCTCATCGAGAGAAAATAACACGGACTCGTGTCCCATTGACTTTCACCCCCGAGGGATGCGCATCCTTCGGGGGTGAGAATTTATTGCGACTCGCAGAGTCGTGCGGGCAGCAGCCTCGGCGCGCGGAGGCCCGCAACGGCATTCGCATCGTTGCGTTCTCCGCAGGCCGCGTCCCGAATATAAAAGACGACGAGGGATGGTTGTGGCGGCGAACTGCGCGGCTCGAAGAGCCGCAATAATAAAATCGTAAGCCGAAAAAGGGCAGAAACTCCGTTTCGTATATTTTTTTCGTCGCGAAAATTGTATTTTCATAGTTTGTGTATTAAATTTGAAAAATCAACCGATATCACAAACGAAATGAAAGAGGTCGAGAAAAATAACGGCGCCGACAAGTCGGGGCGCAGAAGTATCGAATCGCGCTATATTCGCAACGTCGAACGACTTACCGACAACGAGCTGCCGTCGGTGTTGCGCGATCGGACCGAAGCGCATGCCGTCGATTGCGTGAATTGGAGCCGATACCCCTATGCCCCGAAGGTCGATTTCCGCGTGGCGCACTCCGACGAAGCCTTGGCCGTGATGTTCGAAGTCGAGGAGGATCACGTACGCGCCGTGACGCTCGACGACAACGGCCCGGTGTGGGAGGACAGCTGCGTAGAGTTCTTCGCGGCCGCTCCCGACGGTGAAGGCTATTTCAATTTCGAGATCAACTGCATAGGCACCGCTCTGGCGGCGCGACGCATCTCGCGCGACGACGCCCGACACTTCGATTCGGAACGCATGTCGCGCATACGCCGCTTCGGTTCGCTGCCGCATGCCGTCGTCGATTCGCGCGGCAAGGGGCAACGCTGGTGGCTCGCAGAGGTGATACCGTTCTCGCTGCTGGGATCGGACAAGGCTCCCGAACGGCTGAGAGCCAATTTCTACAAATGCGGCGACAAGTGCGACGAACCTCATTTCCTGAGCTGGTCGCCCGTCGACCTGCCCGCACCGAATTTCCACTGTCCCGAATTTTTCGGCGAGGTGATATTGGGATAGAACGCAAACGTCAAACTTAAAACATAACCATGACCGACGAAAAACTTCTTTCTATCGCCGAGCGGTTCGACCTCGAGGGTCGCATCGCATCGATCAAACCTTTAGGCGAAGGTTTCATAAACGACACGTTCGTCATCCGCACCGAGGGCGACGCCCCCGATTACATTCTTCAGCGCAAGAACCACGCGGTGTTTCCCGACGTGCCCGGGATGATGGAGAACATTCTGGCCGTCACCGAGCATATCAAAGCCAAAGTGTCCGATCCGCTGCGCGAGACACTGACTGTAATCCGCGCCCGCGACGGCAAACTCTACGTCGAGGACGAAGGCAACTTCTGGGCCGTGTGCCTGTTCATCGCCGACACATCGAGCTTCGACCGTGCCGATTCGCCCGAACTGGCATATCAGGGCGGCGTGGGCATAGGACGTTTTCAGGCTCTGCTGGCCGATTTCGACAAGCCGCTGAACGAGACGATAAAGGGATTCCACAACATCCGCCACCGCTTCGCGCAGTGGGACGAGACTCTGAAAGCCGATCCGGCAGGACGCGCGGCATCGCTCGCCGAGGAGATAGGTTGGGTGGAGTCGCGCCGCAAGGAGATGCTCGACTTCTGGTCGCTGGTCGAGAACGGCACCATCCCCACCCACGTCACGCACAACGACACCAAGATAAGCAACATACTTTTCGACAAACACACGGGCAAGGTGCTGTGCGCCATCGATCTCGACACCGTAATGAGTTCAACCTCGCTCAACGACTTCGGCGACGCCATACGTTCGTATGCCAACACGGGCGCCGAGGACGATCGCAACCTCGACAACGTGGAGATGAGCATCGACATGTTCCGCGCATACGCCGACGGATATCTGTCGCAGCAGCGCGCAACGATGACGCAAAGCGAACTGGATTGGCTGGCTTTCTCGGCCCGATACATTACGTTCGAGCAGGTGCTGCGTTTCCTGATGGACTACATCGACGGCGACAAATACTACAAAACAGCATACCCCGAGCACAACCTCGTGCGTACCCGCGCACAATACAAGTTGCTGCAAAGCATGGAGCGTCAGTACGACAGGATGTGCGCCATTGTGCGCGAACCGGCCGAATAAACGCTGCGGCGGAGTATCGAATATCGCGGTCTCGGGTTTCGGGACCGCGATATTCGTAACAGAGCCTCTTACTCGCGTTACCGCGTCCGCGCCGATACGAACGCCATATCGGTCATATAATCGACCAACTCGGTTCGCGTAGCCAAGCGACAGTAACGATATACGGCGGGCAGCGGCTGCCGCAGCACGAACCGATGCAGATCGCACGTCATCGATTCGAGCAATATTTCGCCGTCTTCGCATTTGTCGAACATGCCCCACAACGAATCTTCGGAAGGACAATCGGGGTCGGCGGAATGAAACAGATACACCTCACCCGCACGGAAATTACACTCTTCGATAGTCATATAGGATCAGTTTATATTCCATACGACAAATATCGATAACGCATTAAGGTTCCGCAAACGAATATCGAATGATTCGAGGTACTTTTTTTCGTGCGTACTCTCCCGCAGCAGCCGAATCCGTATTTCGCGCACGTCAAATCGCCTAACGTCTCCGATCGCACCCCTAACGATTCCAAAAGCAGCCTTACCTTACCCTCGGCGGCCGAGGGGGGGGGTACGTAAAGCGTGCGAAGCCGAGCGCAGGGCCGCGAGCGCGATGCAGCCCGTGAAGGCTCCCGTTACCGCGCCGAGCAGAATATCGATCGGGAAGTGATAAGCCAGATAGATACGCGAATAGCATATCGCAAACGTGGCCGAAATCATCAGCACGGCGAACCACAAACGTCGAACGACGGGGATTGTCAGAACGGACAGCGCGGTCATGGTGGCGGCATGCGCCGAGACGGTGCCGTAGCGTCCGCCCGCGCGCACGACATGCACCAGGCCGTCGAGTTCGGGCGTGTACATGGGACGCAGGCGCGCGGGAAACGACGGCCACAGATTCTTGAGCGGCCCCGTGTGTTTGAATATTCCCGCTATCATGTCGGCGAGCCCGAGCGCGACGGCGGCGGCAGCTACGAACAGCAACACTCCGCGCCATCCCGCACGCCGCCGCACGAGCCACAATATTAGCACATAGAGCCACGCCCATGAGGCGGGCGCGGAACAGACCGACATTATGCGGTCCATCGTCGCGCCGCCGTCGAAATTGAGCGCGAGAAACAGATCGTGATCGAACGTGCAGCCCATCAGAACTTGTTGTATATGATTACGGGACGCGAACGGCGAACGCTCATCGACGGGAACCAGATGTCGTCGGCCTCGATGCCGCATTTGTCCATCGCCTCGAAGCAGTATTCGAGCCGTCCGAAGTCGGCATCGACGTTGTTGGTGCCGAAGGTGAACTTCAGCCCGCGTTGCTTGGCCTTGCGGATTATGTCGATGCTCGGGATGCGGTAGCGCGGGTTGATCTCCAGCGCGATACCGTAACGCTGCAACACGTCGAGAACCCGATCGACGCGCTCGTCGGTCCAGTACTTGTCGTAGTCGGCCTGCATATCCTCGGGCAGGTAGGTGGGATTGGCGTATATGTCGGCGGGTTCGTTGGTAAGAATCTTCACCGTCTGGTCGACAAGATGATCCATATACCGCTCCTTCGAGAGTCCGTCGTAACGCACCTCCTCGGCTCGATATATACGCGAGTTGCGCCCCTTGTGGTCGATGATAGTCATGGCGTCGGTGAACAGATAGTCGAACACGCCGAGCGCCTCCTGCGAAAAGGTGGCCGTCCATTTGCGGCCTTCGCCCTGCACGCCGCACAGAAACGGCAGCGGCTTCACTTCGTCGAAATATTCGTAGACCTCCCCGTCGTCGGCCAACATGCGTCCCACGCCGCCCTCGCCCGCATTGGGTGCCACGCCGTAGTTGATACCGTAATTCATCGACATGGCGTGCGCCTGCTCCTTCGTCAGGCCGCCCTTGAGATGCACGTGATAATCTATGACGGGGAAATTGCGCTGCTGGGCGCGGATCACCGCATCGGAGCGCTCATCCACGGGAGGCAGGGTATCGGCCTCGTTGCGGACGTCGGCACGCAGACGCGTGACGTTCAGATTGCGGAAAGCCACCTCGCCGCACACGCCGCGCAGAGCTATCGCACCGTGACCGAGCAGACGGCGCGCATGCTTCTCGGTACGGTAGGGAACTTCGGGTTCGGTGTAGCACACCACGTCGGTGCCGTTTATAAGCACCGATATGTTCTTGCCTCGCACCGCTATTTCGAAATCGAACCATTCGCCGTCATTCGCAAGCGAACGGTAGAGATTGCGCACCGAGGTCAACGAACCGCTTTTGCGCGTACCGTCTATCGGGCCGTTGCGGAACGCCACCTCGTAGCCCGATTCGCCGTCGGTGTGGAACAGCAGGGCCGCTTCGGCACCCTCCTGCGTGAGGGCCTGCCCCGTGAGGCGGAAATTGGCGTAGTCGCCCGAGGCCGTGAGCGTCTCGCCCGCGCCGACTATCGGTTCCGACGCACGGATGGTGCGGCCGCCGACGCTCCATGCATCCAAAGGCTGAGCCGTGTCGTAACGCGCACACGAGCATACGAGCGCAAGACACGCGATCGTCGTCGCCGACAGCGGCGACAGAAATCTGTTGAATAGAAGGTTTGTCTTCATGGTATAGGATTGTAGGTTTTTATCGTTTTATCTTCGGCTGCGGGGGGGGGCGCCAAAGGTGCGAGCCGCCGAAGACAGCACCGCTGCGCGCTGCATATATCTATCTCCTCAATTCCAGTATAAGAGGATGATCGCTCACCTCCAACTCGATTTCGGCCGCACGCTTCACCGACCGCACGGGCGACGCACCGACCGTAGGATCGTAGACGCGGACTTCGGCATGGCGCGCGGGCAGCTTAACCGTCACCGCGTCGCTCCCCTCGACCCGCTCGCCCCACACCACTATCCAGTAGCTGCCGTCGCTCTTGCGCAACAACAGATCGTGAGCCGTAACGGGCAAGGGCGAGATCGTATATGCCAATGCGCCCGTTTTGGCAGGACCGTCATCGTGCAGTATGGTCGTCATGTTGTGCAGCCAATCGGCCGCCTTGCGTCTCGTAACGTAATCGGCGGCATAGAGTCCGAACGCGCCGTCGGGATCGTCCAGCAATTCGTATATGAAGGTCTTGTCCCACCCGCGGACGAACTGCGCGAGAAACAGATTCAGATAGTTGCACCCCTGCACATGCTCGGTGACGCGGCCGTCGCAGTCGCCCGTGCGCACGCCCGTCTCGGTGGTGACGCGCGGCAGAGTTTCGAGTTCGCGTCGAGAGTAACCATCGAACTTTCGGAGCCACGTACGGCCGAAGTTGCCGTAGAGGCCGTCGGCATGGCACTCGGGCGAAGGATCGGCCGCGTTCCACACCTGATTGTCATACGGAGCATCGGGCCGGCTCGGATGGTACATGTAATTATGAACGTTGGCGTAATCGGCATATACCGTACCCGCGGGCATTTGCGTCGCGGCATCGGCGGGGATCTTCAGGAACTGCAATCCGCAATCGTCGGTCTGCGCCCCGACCTCGCTCACACCGTAAACGGGATAACGTTTCAACACGGGGTCGGCTTTCACCCGCGCATAGAGATCGCGCTGAAACTCGGCCACGGGCATCCACGAAAGTTCCCCGCCGCCCTTTACGCCCTTATAGGTCAGACCGCCGAAATTGTTGGGTTCGTTGGGACCCTCGATCGCCAGCAGCGCACCCGCGTCGTGCAGTTCGCGAGCCATGCGCAGCACGGCTTCCAAATCGCCGTCGCGCGTGCCGCTGCCCGAACCCATGACCACCTTCACACCCGCCCGTCGGTGCAGGAGTATCATTCCCGACATGTCGTAATTGCCGTCGGCGGCATCGCGCACGTTGCGCACACCCGTATATCGCAACAACGGCGCGATACGCGAAGCATCCTGCCCGTGTTGCACATGCACGCACACGCCTATGGAATTCAGAAAATCGACCGCCGAGGCGGCACGTCTCTTTTCGCCGCCTGAAGCTGAAAATATGACGGCCGGCAACACGGCAGCCGCGAACAACGCGCGTCCGATCATAACGTTATTTTATCAACATGATTACATAACCTACGTAAATTGCCAGATACACGGCGCCCTCCGCGCGGGTGATGCGCCTCACGCCTATGACCGAGGCCGAGACGAGCAACAGCACGGCCGACCCGACCACCATCCAGATGTCGAGCGGCGTTATCGTCGACGCCGTAAGCGGCCGGACCGTCGAGCTCGCGCCCAAGATGAACAGTATGTTGAATATGTTCGATCCGATTATGTTGCCCACCGCCATCGAGAACTTGCCTTTCGCGACGGCCGATATGCTCGACGCCAGTTCGGGCAGCGAGGTGCCCGCAGCCACTATGGTGATAGCTATGATCGACTCGCTCACGCCCCACGAGCGCGCTATCGCCTCGGCCGACTTGAGACACAGCTCGCCGCCGCCGATCAAACCGCCGAGGCCCGCGGCGATAAGCAGGCAGATGACCGTTATCGGCATGGGGTTCTTGTCCGAGGGCGCAGCGTCGTCGCGCGCCTCGGCGGCAGGTCCGTTGCGTCGCGCCGAACGTATCGACCAGATTATCACCGCCACATACGCCGCGAGCATCGCCACGCCCTCCGCACGACCTATCCTGCCGCCCGCTTCGCGCACCGTTTGGTCGCCGAATACGACGGCCGCCAGCACCAGCGACGCGCCGATGCAGATCGGAATGTCGCGGCGTATGTTCTCGCGGGTGAAGACAAGCGGTCTTATCAGGGCGCAAACGCCCAAAATGACCAGCGTATTGAACAGATTGGAGCCCGTCACGTTGCCTATCGACATCGCGCCGTTGCTTTCGGCAGCCGACAAGACGCTTACGGTCAACTCGGGCATGGAGGTGCCGACGGCCACGACCGTCAGGCCCACGATGAACTCGGGCACGCGGAAACGCGCCGCCAAAGCCGTCGAACCGCGGGTGAGCATCTCGGCGCATACGGCCAACAGTACGAGGCCGACAAGAAGCAGAAGATAGTCCATAATCAACAATACTTTTTTCGGGCAGCAGCCTGCGTGGAACGCTTGCTAACGTCGAGTGAGCTGCGGGCCTCCGCGGGGCGAGGCTGCGGCCCGCGCGACTCTGACGAGTCGCACACTATCTAACTAATCCCTCCCGTGCGCCCGGCGCAGCAGTTCGCCCAGCACGCCTATATTGTCGGCGATGATCTCGGGTTGGCGCGGCGCGGCATCGGCCACGTCGAGCGTCGTCTCGCCAGAGAGTACCAGCACGCCCATAGCTCCCGCGTTATGAGCCATTTCAATATCGGTGTATATGCGGTCGCCCACCATCGCTATGCGGTCGGGCTGCAATCCGTAGCGGCGTTCTATGCCCGTCAGCATGTTGGGATCGGGCTTGCCCAGCGTTATATCGGGACGGCGCCCCGTGGCATGCTCGATGCACTTGCATATCGAACCGCAGTCGACCAGCACCACCCGCTGGTCGGTGGGACACACGCGGTCGGGATTGGTAGCTACGTAGGGCAACCCCTGCGACACCCACCATGCGGCACGGCACAGACGCTCGTAACTCAGCGTCATGTCGAATGCCGCCACCACCGCATCGGGCACGTCGTCGGGATCGTCGGTCGTCGATTCGAAGCCCGCTTTCTCGAACTCCGATATCATGCTCGGCGTCCCGAGCAGAAACAATCGCCGTGCCGAGGGGTAACGGCTGCGGATGTAGTCGATGGTCGCCAGCGAGGTGGTATACATCTCCTCGGCCGAAGCCTCGATGCCGAGCGCAGCGAGCTTGCGCAGATAGTCGTCGATCGACCGCGACGGGTTGTTGGTGAGGAACGAATAGGTTATGCCCATCTCCCTGAGGCTCGCCAGAAACGGCTTGGTGCAGTCGAAGAGCGATTTGCCCATGTAAATGGTACCGTCCATGTCCAGAGCGACGTGGCGGATGCGCCGCAGACGCTCCGCGAGCTCCTCATCGCCGAAAATCGAGCGATATTTTTCGAATTTCATGATATTGAGGTTTAGTAGTCCTAAAATACGGCAGGTTACTGCTCTTTCTTGACGAAGTCGTCGATATCCATTTCGCGGCTCTGCGAAATGGCCTTGGGGAATACCGAGCGTATGCGCCACAATTCGATGATCGCCTCCTCCTTGGTGAGGTAACGACCGGCCGTCACGTAGAACGACGGACTCTCGTAATACATCTTCACCTCGATGTCGGAGAAGTTCTCCTCGAACGTCCGTTTGGCCTTTATGGCGTTTTCGCGCGCCTTTTGGGTGTTGTCCGAGAGGATCAGAATGGTGTAACCGTTCACCCGCGTGCGTTTGGGGCGTTGTTCGACGGCGCGCACAGCCTGCGCCGCATCGCTCTGCTCGGTGACGACCACCCGATCGCGGCCCGCCGCCAGACGGCTGCGCACGCCGCTCGTCTCCTGCGCCTGCGTGCGGCCCGTTCCGAATGTCGCCGCCGCCAACAGCGTTAAAAATAACAATCTCATAAGTTTCGTATTTTTCATTGGTCGCCGCCCGGCTCGGGCAACGACTCCGTAAATTCATCCAGTGCCCGCCACACCTCGTCGAGCATGCGGGACGGCACGGCTTCGGTCAGCGGCACCACCCCCTGCTTCGCCGCCTCGCCGCGAACGATACCCGAACGCACCGCGGTTTCAAGTTCGATACCTATATCGCTCGCATCGCGACGGCGAACAGCGGCCCGCAGCGACAGCGCGGCCGAGTTATGCGCCACGTTCACCCGCAAAGGCACCGCCACCTCGGCCGTGCGGCGCGGCGGAATCCTCACAGCCTCGGCGAGCGTGAGCATGGCCGCCCTGCGACCTCGGTACGAGATCCGCAGACGGCCGTTCAATATCTTCACCCCGCGCGAGGGATTGTCCACCGTCACCGCGAGCGTTACGAGCGACGGAATATCGTCGCCGTCGGAGAACTCGACTTCGGCAAGCCGCACGCCCGTCACCGACGGTGTGCGACCGACATCGGCCGCACACCCCGCAAGGCTGAGCGCCGCCAAGACCGCGAATAGAACCCGTCGCGCGCCCATGCGTCAGGGTTTGCGGCCGATGTATATCTGCGCTATGCCGAGGCTCTGGCTGCGGCGCCTGCAATCGACGAATCCCGCTTCGCGCATTATCTCGAGAAACCGCTCGGGCGAGGGGAACTCGGCTATCGACGCGGGCAGGTAGTCGTAGGCCTCGCGATCGTGCGACACCAGTCCGCCGACCGGCCCCAGCACATGGTTCGAATAGAGTCCGTAGAGCCGCCGCACCAACGAGTTGCGCGGCATCGAAAATTCGAGTATCACGGCATGGCCGCCGCTTCGCAGCGAGCGTCGGATCTCGGCCAGCCCCGCCTCGAGGTTGCCGAAGTTGCGCACGCCGAAAGCCACCGTCGCCACGTCGATCACGCCGTCGGCCACATCCAGCCTCTCGGCATCGCCCTGATAAAGCACTATGTGGTCGTCCAGCCCTTTGCGGCGCACCTTCTCGGCCGCCACCGCCAGCATATTCTCCGACAAGTCGACCCCCATTATGCGCGCCTTGCCGATGCGCCCTGCCATCTTGATGGCCAGATCGCCCGTGCCCGTGGCCAGATCGAGAATCCTCAACGGCTTCATGCGGCGCACGATGCGCACCACGCGACGCCGCCACAGCTTGTCGATCGAGAGCGAAAAGATATGATTCAAACGGTCGTAAGTGGGAGCTATGTTGTCGAACATCTCGGCAACCTCCTCCTTTTTGCTTTTGCGTGACGAATTGTAAGGTTTCATTATGCTGTTTCTGCGCGCCTTTACGGCAGTGACGTAAAAGCGCCGCTATTGTTTATATTTCAACGACTCCTCGGGACTTATCCGCGCCACGATCATCGACGGCAGCCACATAGCCGCCACCGTCACGGCCAGCGCACCCGCATTAAGCGCCGCCCACCACCACGCCTCCACGCGCACGGGCAGCACCGAGAGCATGTAACCCGACGGATTGAGGGTCACGGGCTCGAAAAAAAATTGAACGGCCGCCAACCCCAGTCCGACGACATTGCCCCACACCGCACCGCGGACGAAAAGCATCGCCGCGCGCCACAGAAATATTCGGCGGATGGCCGAATTGCGCATGCCCGCCGCCTTCAGCGTGCCTATCATGCCCGTACGGTCGAGCACCATGATGAGCATCGCCGAGGTCATGTTGAAAAGCGCGACGATCATCATTATGGCGATTACGACGCGCGCATTGACGCCGTGCGCCTTCAGCCAGTCGTAAACCACGGGATAGCGCATCTCCGAAGTGGCCGCCATGCACGATCCCGCACTCTCGTCGCCGTCGTAAAAGGCATCGTCGAGCACGGACTCTATCTCTTCGGCCGCGGCGTCGACGTTTTTCGGATCGTCGAGCGTTATCTCGTAACCCGTTATCTCGTTCCGCTCCCACGAAGCAGCTCTCTGCACGCTGCGCAGGTCGGTGAGTGCGATAACGCCGTCCAACTCGTCGAATCCCGTATGGTATATGCCCGCTATCCTGAAGCGGTCGCGATGCGGTACGGCATCTCCGTCGACGAACAGAGCCTCGATCTTGTCGCCCACGCCTACGAGCAAACTCCGAGCCGTGGTACGCGATACGAGCAGTTCCCGGCCCCGCTCCTCACCGCGCATGGCGGGCAGTTCGCCGTCGACCAGATGCGCGCGCCACCATGCGTCGTCGAAACCCTCGCCGACACCCTTTATGCGGAGTCCCGTAACCCGATCGCCCGACTTGACCATACATCCCGCCACCGCATACGGCACCGCCGAAATTACGCGGTCGCAGCGGCGAAGACGATCGAGCAGCCCGAGACTAAGGGGCAGAGGATCGGAGTCGGAACCTCCCGCACCCGAGACGTCGAACACCTGAATGTCGCCGGTCGGACCGCGCAGGTCGTCGTATATCTCATGGCGGAAACCCGACACGACGGCCAGCGTAAGAATCATGACGGCTACGCCCGATGCCGCCGACGCCACGGCTATGCGCATTATCGCGGCCGCGCGCGATCCGCGGTCGTGACGGGCCGTACGGGCCGCCAGCATATATTCGACATTCGTTCGCATCCGTTCTCCGCCTCGGTACGCCGCTGCATACGATTCCGCAGAGCGCCCCCTTATTTATTGAATAAGCAGTACAAAGTTAGACAAAAAATTCGTACTTTTGCGTAATTAAGGACGACAAGCGGCGAAAGCCGCCAAGTTATTCCGCCGCCGCGGCCGAAGCGCGCGGCACGAACGTTGATCGGACAGAGGCGTCGGCACCGCGGCGCAGCGCAAACAACCGATTGGTTAATACTTAATTAGTAAAGATATGTTACAGTTCTTGCAGATGGCGCAGGATTATTACGGCGCCGAAAACGGTTTCGCGACGGGCATTTCGTCATCGGGATCGATATTGTTGATGATCGCCATAGCCGTGGCGGGATACATAGTGCAGGCACGCCTGCAATCGGTCTTCGCCAAATATTCGCAGGTGGGATTCCCCGGCAACCTGACGGGCGCCGAGGTAGCCGAAAAGATGCTTCGCGACAACAATATCCGAAACGTGAAGGTGACGCACGTGGCGGGCGCGCTCACCGACCATTTCAATCCGCAGAACATGACCGTCAACCTGAGCGACAGCGTATATTCGTCGCGCAGCATAGCGGCGGCGGCCGTCGCCTGCCACGAGTGCGGCCACGCCGTGCAGCACGCGCAGGGCTACGCGCCGCTGGCCATGCGTTCGGCACTGGTACCCATAGTCAGCTTCTCGTCGCGGATAGCCACATGGGTCATAATAGCGGGCATAGCGCTGCTGGCTGCCACCGACAATCCCGTAGTGTGCTGGATCGGCATAGCGCTCATCGCCATGTCGGCCATATTCTCGATCGTGACGCTGCCCGTCGAGTACAACGCTTCGCAGCGCGCACTCGAATGGCTCGAATCGAGCCGCACGCTTCAGGGCGTGCAGCTCTCGTATGCCCGTGAAGCGCTGCGCTGGGCCGCACGCACCTATCTGGTAGCCGCACTTAGCGCCATAGCTACGGTACTTTATTACGTTTCACTCATTTCGCGCCGCAATTAATGGCTAAACCCAACGACGACTGCTCCTCGCGCAGCCTGTTCGTCGCGGCGGCCACGCTGCTGGCTCTCGTCGCGATAAGCTTCATCCCTCCCGTCGACGCGGGAGGCGTGTCGCTGCGTCGCGCCAGCATCTTCTCGGATCTGATACGGTTCGACGACGATACGGCGGACAAGGCCCCAGCCGAAGCACCCGAGATCGACGAGGAAGAATATCATGTCGATCTCGACAAGGTGGCCGAAACGGTCGCCCGCACCACCGTATCCTCGTCGCCCACGGGCGCGGAGACCTCGGTTTCGTGGGCGGGAATATTCGACGAACAGCCCACTGGAGGCGAGACGGACGACACGACGAACGGCTGCGAGGCGATCACCGAGGAGCCCGAACCCGTGGAGGACTTCGCCGACATACTGCCTGCCGACTCGCTCGTGATTCCGATCGAGGACTTCGGCGCGGCTGATTCGACGGCACTGGGACGTCTGTACGAAAAACTGCTCGCGGGCGAACCCGTGCGTATAGCTTTCATGGGCGACTCGTTCGTCGAGGGCGACATACTGACCGCCGATCTGCGCGAGTCGTTGCAAGACACTTTCGGCGGCGGAGGCGTGGGATTCGTGCCCGCGGCTTCGCCTTTCACGGGATTCCGACAGACCGTAAAGACGCTGTCGAAAGGTTGGACACCCTACAACATAATGCAGCGCAAGAGCGTCCCCGAACCCTACTCGGGCGATTTCTTCGTGTCGGGATGGGTGGCGCGCGCATCCGACGGCGCATCCACGCGCTGGGAAATGACGCGCAAACGACGCCATCTGGACCGCTGCCGCAGAGCGCGACTGCTGTTCATATGCCGCGAGCCCGCCAAGATCACCGTAAAACTCAACGACGACGAGTTGCGTGAATTCGGATTCGACGGCGGCGACGCCGTACGACAGATAGTCATAGAGGACGACTCCATAGCCTCGCTGGAGATGACCGTCAGGAGCGGTGCGGCGGGCCTGATCGGCTACGGAGCCGAATTCGACGACCTCGGGGGCGTGAGCCTCGACAACTTCTCGGTACGAAGCAACAACGGGCAGGCGATGTTTTGGACCGATCCCGCCGTCAACGCACAGATAAACAACATGCGCGGATACGATCTGGTGATCCTGCAATACGGCCTCAACATCATGCAGGCCGATCGTCACGATTATTCGCTCTATGCCCGTCAGGTGGAGAAGATGATCCGCTTCGCGGAGAGCTGCTTCCCCTCGGCGGCCGTGATAGTGATGGGAGTGAGCGACCGTTCGCAGAAGAACGAGGACGGCATAGTGCCCATGGAGTCGGCACGCGACCTCTCGCGATGGCAGCGAGAAGCCGCCTCGGCGTGCGGAGCGGCATTCTGGAACACCTACGAGGCCATGCAGCTTATGGGCGGCATGACACGATTCGTGGCCAACGGCTGGGCAGGCAAGGATTACACCCACATAAATTATGCGGGCGGCGCCCAGGTGGCCGGCGCACTCTATCACGCCATACTCCTCGGCGTGCGCGACTACGGCCGCGCCATGCGCGAGAGAATGGAGAAGAGCCGTCCCGTGATTACCGAACCGCTGCTCGAAATCGAGCCGCTCGCAAACGACAATCTGCTGACGGACTCAACCGCAATAGACTTTACGAAATGACGAATCTGCCGATCGAAGAATTGTTCGCCCGCGTGCAGGAGTTGTTGCGTTACGACTCCTCGGCGCCGCTCATATTCAACAGCGGACTGTTTCTGTTCCTTTTCACGGCCTTCGCGGCGGGATATGCGGTGCTGCGCCGCGCCACGTCGTTGAGAATAGTGTATGTCATACTCTTCTCGATATACTTTTATTACAAGTCGAGCGGCATATATTTTCTGCTGCTCGTTTTCGCCTCGGTGAGCGACTTCATCATAGCGCACTACATATACCGCTCGAAGTCGCGAAAGGCCAAAAAATGGCTCGTGGCGCTGAGCGTAGCCGTGAATCTCGGCATGCTCGGCTACTTCAAGTACACCAATTTTCTCATCGAGATAGCCAACGACATCTTCGGCGCGGGATTCCTCGATTTCAGGAACATATTTCTCCCCGTCGGCATATCGTTCTTCGTATTCCAGTCGATGAGCTACACCATCGACGTCTACCGCGGCTCGATACGCCCTCTGCGACGCTGGGTCGACTACATGTTCTATCTGTCGTTTTTCCCCCAACTCGTGGCGGGTCCCATCGTTCGCGCACGCGACTTCATTCCGCAGATCCGCAAACCCGTAGCTGTCACGCGCCGCATGTTCGGTCTCGGAGTCGGATTCATCATCATAGGACTCATAAAGAAAGCAGTCATATCCGATTACATATCGCTCAACTTCGTCGATCGAGTGTTCGACGATCCCGCGCTATACTCGGGATTCGAATGTCTGGCGGGTATCTACGGCTACGCATTGCAGATCTATTGCGACTTCTCGGGATACTCCGACATGGCCATAGGCATCGCTCTGCTGATGGGATTCCGATTCCCGAAGAACTTCGACGCCCCATATAAATCGGCCACCATCACCGAATTCTGGCGCCGCTGGCACATATCGCTGTCGAGCTGGCTGCGCGATTACCTCTACATATCGCTCGGCGGAAACCGAAAGGGCCGCGTGCGCACATACGTCAATCTGCTGCTCACGATGGTACTCGGCGGACTGTGGCACGGCGCTGCCGTGAGGTTCGTGCTGTGGGGCGCGCTGCACGGCATAGCGTTGGCAGTACACAAGATGTGGATGGCCGTAATCCCGTGGGCCAAGGCCTGCGGAAAGGATATGAACATCGTGTCGCGGGCGGTGGGATTCGTCATAACGTTCAACCTCGTGTGTCTGGGCTGGCTGCTGTTCCGCGCCGACTCGATGCAGACGGTGCATATCATGCTGTATCAGATATTCAACAATTTCGACGCATCGCTGATCCCGCAGGTAGTGGCAGGCTACAAGGCGGTGTTCGCCCTGATCGCACTCGGCTACCTGATGCACTTCATGCCCGAGAAGATCGACACCGACATTCAGAACCGCATAATAAACGCCTCGTTCTGGTGGCAGGTAGCTATGCTGACTCTGACGGTGTGGTGCGTGATGCAGATCAAATCGAGCGACATACAACCGTTCATCTATTTCCAGTTCTAAGATATTGCGCCTCTACGGCCCGCAACGGCATTCGCCACGTTGCAGTCTCCGCAGACCGCGGCCCGAATGTAAATGCGGAATGACGCAGACGGGTTTCGGGTCTGCTGTTCGCCGACGCCCCACGCGGCGGACTGCTGTCGCACTCCTGCCGCCGTCGGCGAACAGCGCGGCTCATAGAGCCGCAGTATTTCCACCTTTTGTCACCCAAAAGGTAAAACCAACCGACGCCAAGCCGAGAGCAATCATGCTTGCATGAATTGCCGAGGTGCGAAGGAGGAAAACAAACGCAGTGCCGTTAAAAGCCGCCGCGGTGAAACGATTTCGGGATTGGCTGACGCATGTGAATTATTGCGACTCGCAGAGGCGCGCGGGCCGCGGCCCGAATAACATCCTGCCACCGAGCCGTACGGTTCGGTGGCAGGATGTATCTTTTCGTAAAGTCTACTCCAGCAGTCGGCGGTAGAGTTCCACTTCGGAGGGATCGCCCATGGCTTTGCCTTTAACATCCGAGAGCTTCACGCACTTACGGATCTGCTGTTTGTCGTTCATACGGCACGTGGAAAGTTTCATCACGATGTTGCAGGGGGCATAACCCGTGTCGTTGGTGATGTTGGTGCCGATGCCGAACGAGCAGCGTATGCGCCCTTCGCACGCCTTTTTGATCTCGGCCGCACGGGGAAAATCGAGCGAATCGCTGAATATGATGGTCTTGGTCATGGGGTCGATACCCAATTCGCGATAACGGGCCTCGGCGATGTCGATGAAACGGAGAGGATCGCCCGAATCCTGCCTTACGCCGTCGAAGAGCGACGCGTGCTTCTTGGAGAAGTTCTTGAAAAAGACCTCCGATCCGAAGCTGTCGGTGAGTGCTATGCCCAGATAGCCGTCATAGACATTAACCCACTCCTCCATAGCCAAATAATTGGCCTGACGGGGACCGCCGTTCACGGCCGCTATGAACATGGGCAATTCGTGGGGATAGGTACCTATCATCTTCATGCCCAACTTCATGGCCAGATAGCAGTTCGACGTTCCCGCGCAATGCTTGGCCTCGGTGCGGATGTACTTCATCACAGCCTCGTGCACCTCGAACGAGAAGCGACGGCGAGTACCGAAATCGGAGAACAGCAACCCCTCGCGATTCGACAGTTCGATTTTGCTCCGCAGGCGGTCGATGACATTGGCCATATCGACATGATTGCCGCTGTTGCGCAGCGCCGACACGATCGACAATATGGGGATCTCGTAAAGCGTCACCTTGTACATGAAATCCGACGCCTCGATATGCAGATGTCGTTCGTCGTCGAGCCACACCCGTATGCGCGAGGGATCGAAACGGAATCCGCGCAACCATTCGAAATAGTTCTGCGGGATGAAACGGCAGTTGCCCACCATGTAATCGAACTCGTCGTCGCCGAGCGACAGACGCGACAGATCGTCGAACGCCTCGTGCAGACGAGACACGAACGCCTCGTCGTATTCGGTCAGGTCGCGGTCGCGAAACCGAAAGGTACCCTCGGCCTGCGGAAAGGCCTTGAAATAGGCATACGAAGTCGTGAACTTGTAAAGATCGGTGTCGAGAATAGATCGTATTATCATCGTAGTGTTATTTTAATTGCGTAATCACATTTCGTCTTCGGCTGACGGCAAAGGTCTCGCGCAAAGCACAGACGGCCGAAGACAAAGCCTCCGAGGCATCATCGGGTCTTTCCCAGATCGCGTTTCAATTCGTCGTAAAGCATGCTTATGGCATAAGCCGATGCGCGATTTATCACCTGACCGCGATCGGTGCCCGAGTCACGCATCATGCTCACCGTACGTCGGGGAGTGGCCACGGCGAACCAAACCGTGCCGACGGGTTTGTCGGGCGAACCGCCCCCGGGCCCCGCAATACCCGTAGTGGCCACGGCGTAGTCGGCTCCCGACACGCGGCGCGCCCCCTCGGCCATCTGACGCACGACGGTCTCGCTCACTGCGCCGCAGCGTATTATGTCGTCGTAATTCACCCCCAGCACATCGCGTTTGGCCTCGTTGCTGTAAGTGACCGCGCCCAGCAGGAAATAGGTCGAAGCACCGGCCATGGCTGTGAAGCGCGACGCAACGGCGCCGCCCGTACAGCTCTCGGCAGCAGCCAGCGTCAGCCCCTCGGCACACATAATGTCATGAACCAAGGCTTGTACCGAGGCATCCTCGAAACCGACTATGTTGTCGGGAATCAAACCGTAGAGTTCGGAGAAAAGCCCGTCCATCCGCGCACGCACCGTTTCGGCATCGTCGACATCGTATGCCGACAGACGCAGGCGCACCACATTGGGCGACGGCAGATAGGCCAGCTTCATCTCGGGCGGCAAAGCCTCCTCCCACTCGGCTATACGGGCGGCGAGCATCGACTCGGCCATGCCCGACGTAATCATGGTGCGGTGGACATTGGCGTGGGGCGCGAAACGGCTCCTGAGCCGCGGCATAACCTCGTCTTCCATCAGATGCTCCATCTCGAACGGCACGCCCGGCAACGACACGGCGACGCTTCCGTTCGCGGCCTCGAACCACATGCCCGGGGCCGTGCCGTGACGGTTGAACAGCACCTCGCAACACTCGGGCACCATCGCCTGCGAGCGGTTGAGTTCGTTGAACTCTATGCCGCGTCGGGCCAGCATCGAACGCACGTGTTCCGCTACGGCGGCATCCTCCGCAAGCTCGGACCCGAACATGCGGGCGAGCGTATGTTTGGTTATGTCGTCCTTCGTAGGTCCCAGACCGCCCGTAATAACCACTACCTGCGTACGGTCGAGCGCTCCGCACACAGCCTCCTCTATCCTTGCGGCATCGTCGCCGACCGACAGTCGCGCGTCGACCGAAATACCCGCCCCGTTCAGGCGTTTGGCTATGCTCGCCGAATTGGTATCGACGATCTGTCCTATCAGGATCTCGTCGCCGATGGTAATAATAGTGGCTTTTATCATCTGTCCGTCTCGTTTGAATCGTTCTCGGATGCGGCAGGCTCGGACGACGGATGCGAAGTCGCGGCATCACGCATCTCCATTTTGCGAATGCGTTCGTCGAGTCCCATGCGAATGTTCCGCAGCGACTTTCCGCCGCCGTAAATAAACTCGGTACATATCTGCACCAGCGTAGCGCCCGCCTCCAGCATGGCCAAAGCGTCGTCGGGAGTGGATATTCCGCCGCAACCGATGACGGGATAGGCGCCGTGCGAACGGTTGTATATGCGGCGTACTATCTGCAACACGCGTTCGCGGAGAGGTCGTCCGCACAGAACTCCCGCCGTGCGGCCGAGCGAGTGCATCACCGACGACGAGTTCTCCAACCCGTAACGACCCGTAGTACCTCCGCAGGCGACTATGCCGTCCACGGGAGTCTCCAGCATTATGTCTATCGCCGTATCGATCTGTTCGTCGGTAAGATCGGGCGAAATTTTCAGCAGTATGGGACAATAACGGTTCTGCCCGCGGCGGAATTCGAACAACGGCTCGACTATGGCCATGATCTGCCCGCGGTCGGCAGGCACGTAAATTTCGGACGTGGAGTTGTCGCACAGATTCACCGTAAAGTAATCGGCATATTGATAGAGCGAGCGGAACGAACGCAGATAATCCGCAGGCGCCTCGTCGGGCGGCGTGGATGCATTCTTGGCCAGATTGCAGCCCACTATCGCCGAGCCGCGGCGACGCTTGAGGTTTCCGATCAC
Source organism: uncultured Alistipes sp. (assembly GCA_958449275.1). Classification (GTDB taxonomy): domain Bacteria; phylum Bacteroidota; class Bacteroidia; order Bacteroidales; family Rikenellaceae; genus Alistipes. The sequence goes on from CAUDHE010000005.1 coordinate 30,747, forward strand.
CCGCTCCACACCCGCGCTCTCGACGGCGGCGCGGCAAAGCAACGCCCGATCGCCCGCAAGACGGAACAGATAGGGATGCGGCGAACCGCCCTGAGGACGAGGAGTGACCGATCCCACCTCCACGAAGCCGAAACCAGCGGCATCCAGCGCATCGATCGACGTGCCGTCGCGGTCGTATCCCGCGGCAATGCCCACAGGCGACGAGAATTTCAACCCGAACACCTCGCGCTCGAGTTTCGCGGCGGGCGGCGCATAGAGTCTCCGCAGAATATATTTGCCGGCAGGCATGGCGGCCAAGAGCCTCATACGCCAGACGGACAAACGCAAGGTGAAATCGGCACTGCCGAAACGGGCCGAAAATTTCAGTAAGGATTCGATCATAATATATCTATGGATGTCGACCGCAGGCCCGTCGAAACGTTCCGCGCGGCACTCACCTCGCGGCAAAGGTAGCAAATAAAACGCAATTATGTTTCCCGAAGCCGTTATTCGACCTGCGTATCGAGAAAAGTATCGACCCCGACGGCGCACACAAAGCAAATCATCCGTAAACGTTTCTAAAAATACTCCTCGCGATAGGCGTAATCGTTGCGCATGGCTTCGAGCGCTTCGGGGCGGCTTTTCAGCATCGCGGTCTGCGCCGTCAGGTCGCAGTAATCGCGAACGGTGGCACGCATGTCGGTCCACGAAATCGGGCGGCGGACGGCGGGACGCACTTGCGGAGGGTACCACCCCGCTATAGGAAGCCCGAAACGTCGCGCGGCGGCAGCGATCACCGCCGCCGTGGCATTCGCCTTGCCCTGCGCCGAGTAACCCGCTATATGGGGTGTGGCCACGACGGCTTTCGCAAGCAATCGACGGTCGATGTGGGGTTCATTCTCCCACACGTCAAGATAGAGCCGCTGCGGCGCGGCGAGCAGGGCACGAGTATCGGCCACCTCGCCGCGCGAGGCATTGACTATCGCGCCGTCGGGACGCATAAGCCCTATCGTACGGTCGTTGAGCAAATGACGCGTCGAGGCGTCGAGCGGAGTATGCAGCGTAACGATATCCGACTCGGCGAAAAGCGTATCCGCCGAAACGAAATCGCCCCCTTCGCGCGCGGCACGCGGCGGGTCGCAGCGCAGCACGCGAAACCCCCAATCGCGGGCGTAACGCTCCACGAGCGAACCGACATGGCCCACACCCACGATACCGAGCGTCGTACTCTCGGGGCGCATGCCGTCGGCGTCGGTCTCCAGGTCCAGCACACCGGCCACCCATTGCAGCACGCCCGCGGCATTGCACCCCTCGGCCGTCACCACCTCGATTTCGTGCGACGCGCAATAATCCAAGTCGATATGGTCGAAACCTATGGTCGCGGTGGCGATGAGCTTCACCGCCGAGCCGTCGAGCAGAGCGGCATCGCAACGGGTACGGGTACGGACGATAAGCATGTCGGCATCGACCGTATCCGCACGCGAGAACGAGCCGCCGTCGCGATACGTCACCTCGGCATAAGGTTCCAAAACGCCTTTTATGTAAGGTATTGCCTTGTCTATTACCACTTTCATATAGCAAATATTTTGGGAATCATTTGCTTCGGGCTTGCGGGTTTCGAGTCGCAGCCTGCGGAAGAAGCGATAGCGAGCCTCCGCGGGGCGAGGCTGCGGCTCGCGCGGCTTCTAAGAGCCGCAATCACATTGCAAGCCTGAAACGGATAGTTCCGAACATTTTAACCGCTGCAAATATATGTAAAAAAGCAGCACGAACTTGCGTTCGTGCTGCCTCCTTTATTGTCGTACGGCCGATTACTCTGCCGCGCTCGCGAGATTGTCGATGTCGGATTTGAGTCCTACGACCAGATTGTCGTAGTCGCGCAGACCCGTACCGCCCGGGATCAGGTGACCGCAGATCACATTCTCCTTCAGGTTCTCCAGCGGGTCGACCTTGCCTTGGATCGCAGCCTCGTTGAGCACCTTGGTCGTCTCCTGGAACGAGGCGGCCGAGATGAAGCTCGACGTCTGCAATGCCGCGCGGGTAATACCCTGCAACACCTGGTTCGACGTGGCGGGAACTATATCGCGCACTTTCACGGGTCTCAAGTCGCGGCGCTTGAGCGACGAATTCTCGTCGCGCAGCTTGCGCAGCGATATGATCTGACCGGGCTGCACGCTCTGCGAGTCGCCCGCGTCCTCTACGACCACCTTGTCGTACAGTTCGTCGTTCACGTCCATGAACTCCCACTTGTCGACGACCTGATCCTCGAAGAAACGCGAGTCGCCCGGATCCTCGATTTTCACCTTGCTCATCATCTGGCGCACGATCACCTCGAAATGCTTGTCGTTGATCTTCACACCCTGCATGCGGTACACCTCCTGAACCTCGTTCACGATATACTCCTGAACCTTGGTGGGACCCAGTATGCGCAGTATGTCGCTCGGCGTGATGGCACCGTCCGACAGAGGCATGCCCGCCTTCACGAAGTCGTTCTCCTGCACCACGATCTGACGCGACAGCGGAACCAGATACTTCATTACGTCGCCCTGCTTCGAAGTGATGATGATCTCGCGGTTACCGCGCTTGATCTTGCCGAAGGTCACCTCGCCGTCGATCTCCGACACCACTGCGGGGTTCGACGGGTTACGAGCCTCGAACAGCTCCGTAACACGCGGCAGACCTCCCGTGATATCGCCGCCCGTTTTGCCGACGGCGCGGGGGATCTTGATAAGTATGTCGCCCGCCTTGATCTTGGCATTGTCCTTCACGATGATGTGGGCCGACACGGGCAGGTTGTAGGTCTTGACATCCTCGCCCTCTTTGTTGACGATACGGATAACGGGGTTCTTCGTACGGTCTTTCGACTCGATAACCACCTTCTCCGACAGACCCGTCTGCTCGTCGCGCTCGTCGCGGTAGGTGACGCCCTCGATAACGCTCTCGAATGCCACCTTACCCTCGGTCTCGGCGATGATAACGGCATTGTAGGGATCCCACTCGCACACCAGATCGCCCTTCTTCACCTCGGCGCCGTCGGCCATGTAGAGCATCGAGGCGTAAGGCAAAGCGTGGGTATAGAGTACGATTCCCGTCTTCGGATCCACGATGCGAAACTCCGACTGACGCGAGATGACGATATCGGCGGGATCGCCGTTCGCATTCTTGCCCTTGATGGTACGCAGCTCGTCGATCTCCAGACGACCCTCGTATTTCGAAACCACATTGGTCTCCACCGCCGTACCGCCGGCCACACCGCCGACGTGGAACGTACGCAGAGTAAGCTGGGTGCCCGGCTCACCGATCGACTGCGCGGCGATAACGCCCACGACTTCGCCCTTCTGCACCATTCGCGCGGTGGCGAGGTTGCGGCCGTAGCACTTGGCGCACACTCCGTGGCGCGCCTCGCAGGTGAGCACCGAACGTATCTCGACCGACTCCAAAGGCGACTTTTCGATAGCCTCGGCTACGCTCTCGGTGATCTCGTCACCCGCCTTGCATATCGTCTCGCCCGTGATGGGATGTATCACGTCGTTCAGCGCAGTACGACCCAGGATGCGGTCGTAGAGCGTCTGTACCACGTCGTCGTTGCGTTTGATGGCAGTAGCCGTCAGACCGCGCAACGTGCCGCAATCCTCCTCGTTGATAATCACGTCCTGCGCCACGTCGACCAGACGACGGGTCAGATAACCCGCATCGGCCGTCTTCAGCGCGGTATCGGCCAGACCCTTACGCGCACCGTGGGTAGAGATGAAGTACTCCAGCACCGAAAGGCCCTCCTTGAAGTTCGAGAGAATCGGGTTCTCGATAACCTGCTGACCGCCCTCGACTCCCGATTTCTGCGGCTTGGCCATAAGACCACGCATACCCGAGAGCTGACGGATCTGCTCCTTAGAACCTCGGGCACCCGAGTCGAGCATCATGTAAACGGGGTTGAAACCGTCCTGATCCTTGATAAGCGTATCGATCACCTCCTTGGTGAGCTTGTTGTTTATGTTGGTCCAGACGTCGATGATCTGGTTGTAACGCTCGTTGTTGGTGATAAGACCCATGTTATAGTCGTCCATGATGGCGTCGGCCTTATCGTAACCCTCCTGCACGAGATTCTGCTTCGACTGCGGAATGACCACGGCATCGAGGTTGAACGACAGTCCGCCTTGGAATGCCATACGGTAACCCATGTTCTTGATATCGTCCAAGAACTTGGCCACCTTGTCGGCACCCGCCTTCTTGAGCACCACGGCGATGATGTCGCGCAACGACTTCTTGGTAAGCACGGTATTGATATAACCCACCTCCTCGGGCACCACCTGATTGAACAGGATGCGGCCGATGGTGGTCTCTTTCAACTCCTCGTAGGGGTTGCCGTGCTCGTCCACGTCGCGCACCACGCACTTCACCACGGCATGCAGGTCGGCACGCTTCTCGTTGTAGGCGATGATAGCCTCCTCGGGACCGTAGAACACCAGTCCTTCGCCCTTGACACCCTTGCGGGGCTTGGTGATGTAGTAGAGACCGAGAACCATATCCTGCGAAGGCACCGTGATGGGCGCACCGTTGGCGGGGTTGAGCACGTTGTGCGAACCCAGCATGAGGATCTGCGCCTCGAGTATGGCGGCATTGCCCAGCGGCAAGTGCACCGCCATCTGATCGCCGTCGAAGTCGGCGTTGAATGCCGTACATGCCAGCGGGTGGAGCTGCATAGCCTTACCCTCGATCAGCTTAGGCTGGAATGCCTGAATACCGAGTCGGTGCAGGGTCGGGGCACGGTTCATCAACACGGGATGGCCCTTGATGACATTCTCCAGAATACCCCATATCACGGGATCCTTGCGGTCGATTATCTTTTTGGCAGACTTCACAGTCTTGACTATTCCGCGCTCGATGAGCTTGCGGATGACGAACGGCTTGTAGAGCTCGGCAGCCATATCCTTCGGGATACCCATTTCGTGCATCTTCAGCTCGGGACCCACGACGATGACCGAACGCGCCGAATAGTCGACACGTTTACCCAAAAGGTTCTGACGGAAGCGTCCCTGCTTACCCTTGAGCGAGTCAGACAGCGACTTCAGGGGGCGGTTGCTCTCGTTCTTCACGGCATTGCTCTTGCGCGAGTTGTCGAACAACGAGTCCACGGCCTCCTGCAACATACGCTTCTCGTTGCGCAGGATCACCTCGGGAGCCTTGATCTCGATGAGTCGCTTCAGACGGTTGTTACGTATGATGACGCGACGGTAGAGGTCGTTCAGATCCGACGTGGCGAAACGGCCGCCGTCCAGAGGCACCAGCGGGCGGAGCTCGGGCGGAATCACGGGGATCACGCTCAGCACCATCCACTCGGGTTTGTTCTGACCGTTCGAAGCGCGGAACGACTCTATGACGTTGAGCTGCTTCAGCGCCTCGCTCTTACGCTGCTGCGACGTCTCGGTCGAGGCCTTGTGACGCAACGCATACGACATGGAGTCGAGATCCACGGCCTGCAACAGCTCGTAAACCGCCTCGCCGCCCATCTTGGCCACGAACTTCTGCGGATCGCTGTCGTCCAGAGCCTGATTGCCCTTAGGCAGGGCTGCCAGCACGTCGAGATACTCCTTCTCGGCGAGCGTTTGCAGACGCTCTATACCCTGCTCGGCGGCGGCGCCCGCGTTGATTACCACATAACGCTCGTAGTATATTATCGACTCCAGTTTCTTGGTGGGGATACCCAGCAGATAACCGATTTTCGAAGGCAGCGAACGGAAGTACCATATGTGCACCACGGGAACCACCAGCGAGATGTGTCCCATGCGCTCGCGGCGCACCTTCTTCTCCGTCACCTCCACGCCGCAGCGGTCGCAAACGATGCCCTTGTAGCGGATGCGCTTGTACTTTCCGCAGTGGCACTCGTAATCCTTCACGGGACCGAAGATGCGCTCGCAGAACAGACCGTCGCGCTCGGGCTTGTAGGTACGGTAGTTGATCGTCTCGGGCTTCAGCACCTCGCCGCTCGACTGCGCCAGAATCTCCTCGGGAGAGGCCAGACCGATCGAAATGCGGCTGTAACCGTTCGGTTGCTTATTATCTTTGATTGACATAATACGTTAATCTCTTTACTTTACTGTTATACCTGCATCTTTATTCGAGCTTGACCGACAGAGCCAGACCGCGCAACTCGTGCAGAAGCACGTTCATGGCTTCGGGAACGCCCGGTCGCGGCAGATTGTCGCCCTTAACGATGGCCTCGTAAGCCTTGGCACGGCCCATCACGTCGTCCGACTTGATGGTGAGGATCTCCTGCAGGATATTGGCGGCACCGAAGCCCTCCAATGCCCAAACCTCCATCTCACCGAAACGCTGACCGCCGAACTGGGCCTTACCGCCCAAAGGCTGCTGCGTGATGAGCGAGTAGGGACCGATCGAACGGGCGTGCATCTTGTCGTCGATCATATGGCCCAGCTTAAGCATGTAGATCACGCCCACCGTAGCCGGCTGGTCGAACATCTCGCCCGTGCCGCCGTCGTAAAGGTAGGTACGTCCGCTGCGCGGAATACCCGCCTGAGCGGTGTATTCGTTGATCTGCTCCAGCGACGCACCGTCGAAAATCGGCGTGGCGAACTTGAGCCCCAGCTCGCGGCCGGCCCAACCGAGCACGGTCTCGTAGATCTGACCGAGGTTCATTCGCGAAGGCACACCCAGCGGGTTCAGACAGATGTCGACGATGGTACCGTCCTCAAGGAACGGCATATCCTCGTCGCGCACGATCTTGGCCACGATACCCTTGTTACCGTGACGTCCCGCCATCTTGTCGCCCACCTTGAGCTTACGTTTCTTGGCTATGTAGACCTTGGCCATCTGGATGACGCCCGAAGTGGGCAGCTCGTCGCCGTTGGTGAGGTTGTACTTCTCACGCTTGATGCGGGCATCGGCCTTTTTCCACTCTATCGTATAGTTGTTGATAGTGGTCTCGATGAGCATGTCGAGATGCTCGTCGCCCGTCCACTTGCAGGTACCGAGATTCAGGTAACCCATCATCACGCCGCTCTTCTCGTCGGCCTCGCGGGTGGCGATGTCCTCCAGCATCTTCTGCGAGAACTTCGTGCCCGGGGCGTAGAGCTCAACGCCGAAGTAGTCGGAAACGTTGGCGACTGTCTTGCCCTCGACCAGCGAATAGAGCTTCGATACCAGCACCTTGGTCAGGTCGGCGATCTCGGTGGCGAACTTCTGATCCAACTGCTCCAGCTGAACGCGCTCGGCCGCCTTGCTCTTCTTGCCCTCTTTCTGAGCGTGGCTGTAAAGTTTGGTGTCGATCACCACACCGTGCAACGAAGGCTGCGCCTTGAGCGAAGCATCTTTCACGTCGCCCGCCTTGTCGCCGAAGATCGCGCGGAGCAGCTTCTCCTCGGGAGAAGGATCGCTCTCGCCCTTGGGCGTGATCTTACCTATAAGTATATCGCCCGGGTGGACGTTGGCGCCGATACGGATGATACCGTTGGCATCGAGATCCTTGGTGGCGTCCTCGCTCACGTTCGGGATGTCCGACGTAAGCTCCTCCACACCGCGCTTGGTGTCGCGCACCTCCATGATATATTCGTCCACATGCACCGAGGTGAATATATCTTCGCGCTGGATACGCTCCGAGATCACGATTGCATCCTCGAAGTTGTAGCCCTTCCAAGGCATGAACGCCACCTTCAGGTTACGGCCCAGCGCCAGCTCGCCATTCTGGGTCGAATAGCCCTCGGTGAGGATCTGACCCGTGGTCACATGGTCGCCCGTGAGAACGGTGGGCTTCAGCGTAACGGTGGTATTCTGGTTGGTGCGGCGGAAACGCGGCAGCTCGTAGGTGGTAACCTCGGGTGCGAACGAGCAGACGATCTGCTCCTCCGTACGCTCGTACTTGATCTGTATCTTGGTAGCGTCGGCGAAAACGACCTCGCCGTCACCCTCGGCCACGATCTGTATGCGGCTGTCGGTAATCATATCCTTCTCGATACCCGTGCCGACGATGGGCGACTCGCAGGTAATGAGAGGCACGGCCTGGCGCATCATGTTCGATCCCATCAACGCACGGTTGGCATCGTCGTGCTCGAGGAACGGGATGAGGCTGGCCGCGATAGAGGCGATCTGGTTGGGAGCCACGTCCATCAACGTAACCTCGTTCGAGGTGATGACGGGGAAATCGGCGCCCTCGCGAGCCTTTATGCGGTCGGGATTGAGGAAGTTGCCCTCGTCGTCCAGAGGCTCGTTCGACTGCGCCACGATGTGGCCGTCCTCGGCCTCGGCCGAGTAATATTTGATGTGCGAATTATCGAGATCGACCTTGCCGCCCTCGACGCTGCGGTAAGGAGTCTCGATGAATCCCATGTCCGAAATCTTGGCATACACGCACAGCGACGAGATCAGACCGATGTTCGGGCCTTCGGGAGACTCGATCGGGCAGAGACGTCCGTAATGTGTGTAGTGCACGTCGCGCACCTCGAAACCTGCACGGTCGCGCGACAGACCGCCCGGACCGAGTGCCGACAGACGGCGTTTGTGAGTGATCTCGGCCAGAGGGTTGATCTGATCCATGAACTGCGACAGCTGGCTGGTTCCGAAGAACGAGTTCACCACGCTCGACAGAGTCTTGGCATTGATAAGCTCCACGGGGGTGAACACCTCGTTGTCACGCACGTTCATCCTCTCGCGGATGGTACGCGCCATACGGACGAAGCCCACAGAGAACTGGTTGGCCAACTGCTCGCCCACGGTACGCACTCGACGGTTCGACAAGTGGTCGATATCGTCCACCTCGGCTTTCGAGTTGATGAGCTGGATCAGATATTTTATGATCTCGATAATATCCTCGCGCGTAAGGATGCGTACCGAAGGATCGATGTCGAGATTGAGTTTCGTATTAATACGATAACGGCCCACATCGCCCAAATCGTAACGCTTGTCCGAGAAGAAGAGCTTGTCGATCACGTCGCGGGCCGTGGCCTCATCGGGCGGCTCCGAAGCGCGCAACTGTCTGTAGATGTATACGACAGCCTCCTTTTCGGAGTTGCAGGGATCCTTTTGCAGGGTATTGTATATGATCGAAAAGTCGATGCCCGACGCGTTCTCCTTGTGCAGCAATATCGTCTTGGCGCCGCTCTCCATGATGGCTTCGATATGCTCCTCGGTGAGTTCCACCTCGCGGTCGACGATAACGTTGTTACGCTCGATGCTCACCACCTCGCCCGTATCCTCGTCCACGAAATCCTCCACCCAGCTCGACAGAACGCGTGCGGCCAGCTTGCGGCCCACCGCCTTCTTCAGGTTGGTCTTGGTGACCTTCACCTCGTCGGCCAGATCGAATATCTCCAAAATCTGCTGGTCGGTCTCGAATCCGATGGCGCGCAGCAGCGTGGTCACCGGTAATTTCTTTTTACGGTCGATGTAGGCGTACATCACGTTGTTGATGTCCGTAGCGAACTCGATCCACGATCCCTTGAAAGGAATGATACGAGCCGAATAGAGCTTCGTGCCGTTGGTGTGCATGCTTTGGCCGAAGAATACGCCCGGCGAACGGTGCAACTGCGAAACGATCACACGCTCGGCTCCGTTGAATACGAACGTACCGCGGTCGGTCATGTAAGGGATGGTGCCGAAATAGACGTCCTGAACCACCACGCCGAAATCTTCATGCTCGTCGTCCGTGCAGTAGAGCTTCAGTTTGGCCTTGAGGGGTACGCTGTAAGTAAGACCGCGCTCCAAGCACTCCTCGATCGAGTAGCGGGGCGGGTCGATATAGTAGTCGATAAACTCCAGTACGAAGTTGTTACGGGTGTCGGTAATGGGAAAATTCTCCTGAAACACTTTATAGAGGCCCTCGTGCTTACGATTCTCGGCCGTAGTGTCCATCTGGAAAAAATCGCGGAATGATTTAAGCTGTACCTCCAGCAAGTCGGGATAAGGAACCCGATTCTTGACAGTAGAGAAGCTAATTCTTTGTTGTTGTTTTGATGCGGACATCTTAAATCAGTTTTGTTGAAGTGTGAGTACTCACGGGGTGCGCACCCCGAAAAAGCGGGCAACGTTTTATCCCGCTAATGCCCTCAGTGTAAGTACCATACACAATGAGAGCATCCGAAAAATTCTAAAAAACGGGCACAGCTCCGAGGCACTCCCGATCTTTAGACCAGAAAAGGTATAGAGCTGACATCGCAGTAAGCTCTATACCCGAGTTGTCTGAAAATCTATAAGTAGATCAACTACTTAACCTCAACTTCAGCGCCGGCCTCCTCCAGAGCGGCCTTGATAGACTCGGCCTCCTCCTTAGATACGCCTTCCTTAACGGCCTTGGGAGCACCGTCTACCAATGCCTTGGCATCACCCAGCGACAGGCCTGCCAGATCCTTAACGGCCTTGATAACCTGAAGCTTTGCCTGACCTGCGCTCTTCAGGATAACGTCGAATGAAGTCTTCTCGGCAACAGCGGCCTCACCTGCGGCAGCAGGTGCAGCAACTGCAACAGCTGCAGCAGCCGGCTCGATACCATACTCCTCCTTGAGGATAGTAGCCAATTCGTTTACCTCCTTAACTGTCAAATTTACCAATTCTTCAGCTAATACCTTTACATCTGCCATAGTTGTATTGTTTTTTTTAAGTTTTTTTGTTGTTTGTTTGATTAGTTGTTTCTTTCTTCGAGTGCCTTCACTAAGCCGGCAATCTTATGACCTGCACTACCCTGCAATGCAGAAATAACATTCTTGGCCGGAGACTGCAGCAATGCGACGATATCGCCGATAAGCTCCTCGCGGCTCTTGATGTTGCAAAGCGTCTCGATCTGATTGTCACCAACGTAAACGCAGCCCTCGACGTATGCGGCCTTCAGTACGGGCTTGTCGCATGACTTGCGGAACTCCTTGATTACGACGGCGGGAGCCTTTCCCGTCTCGGTGAACATGACAGACGTAGAACCCTCCAATACGTTCACCAAATCAGCTTCGGCCTTCTCCACCTTCTCCAAAGCCTTGCCGAACAGCGTATTCTTAACTACTACGAGTTTGATGCCGTTCTCAAAGCACTTGCGACGCAACGATGCGGTCTGCTCGGCGTTAAGAGCCTCGATGTTGGTAATATAGAAGTGAGGGTACTGATTGAGCTGCTCTGCAAGACCGTCGATAACGGCCATTTTTTCTTCTCTTGTCATCTCTTATCCTCCTTCTTTTACTTCGTTTCTACTGATTTGGGGTCGATCTCCAAGCCCGGGCTCATGGTAGTCGAGAGATATATGCTCAACACATACGATCCCTTGGCTGCCGAAGGCTTCAACTTGATGATGGTGTTTATCACCTCCTTGGCGTTGTCGATGATCTGCTCGGGAGTGAACGATACCTTGCCCACCGAAGTGTGGATAATACCGTACTTATCGACCTTGAAATCGATCTTACCGGCTTTCACCTCGGTAACGGCCTTGGCCAGATCCATCGTAACCGTACCGGTCTTGGGGTTGGGCATAAGTCCGCGGGGACCGAGAATACGGCCCAGCGCACCCACTTTACCCATGACGTTGGGAGTACAAATGATAACATCCACGTCGGTCCAACCGCCCTTGATCTTATCTACGTACTCGTCCAAACCTACATAGTCGGCACCTGCGGCCTTGGCCTCCTCCTCCTTCTCGGGGGTACAGAGCACCAAAACGCGAACCGTCTTGCCGGTTCCGTGAGGCAGAGTAACCACGCCGCGAACCATCTGGTTGGCCTTGCGGGGATCCACGCCCAAACGCACGTCGATATCGACCGAAGCATCAAATTTCGTAAAGGTAATTTCCTTCAGAAGAGATGCTGCCTCGGCGAGTTTGTAAGCCTTGTGGGGCTCGACCTTGGCGTAGGCTGCCTTTTGATTTTTTGTCAACTTACTCATTCTGGTAATTCTGATTACATGTTAGGAAATTCACCGACTACATTGATACCCATACTGCGGGCAGTACCGGCAACCATGCGCATAGCGGCTTCGACGGTAAAACAGTTCATGTCGGGCATCTTGTCCTCGGCAATAGCCTTTACCTGCTCCCAAGTAACCTCGCCGACCTTGTCGCGGTTGGGCTGAGCCGAACCGCTCTTGATCTTGGCAGCTTCCTTGAGCTGGATGGCCACGGGCGGCTGTTTAACCACGAAGTCGAACGACTTGTCGCTGTAAACCGTAATGATGACCGGAAGCACCTTTCCCGCCTTATCCTGAGTGCGGGCGTTGAATTGCTTGCAGAAGTCCATGATATTGACTCCCTTCGAACCCAACGCAGGACCTACCGGAGGTGAAGGATTGGCTGCGCCACCTTTGATCTGCAATTTAATAAATGCAGCAACCTCTTTTGCCATAATTTTCCTTGGTTAGTTATTCTTTTTCTACTTGTGTGAAGCTCAACTCCATAGGAGTCTTGCGACCGAAAATCTTCACCGAAACCGTAAGTTTCTTGCGCTCGTTGTCGACAGTCTCAATAATACCTTGGAAGCTTGAGAAAGGACCGTCCGTAACTTTGACGGTCTCGCCGACAACGAAAGGAACTTCGTTCTCTTCCTCCTGAATACTGAGCTCATCGACACGACCGAGAATACGGCTCACCTCCTGTGGACGCAGAGGCGTAGCTATCATCTTGCGGCTGTCTTCCTTGGTGTCGCCCAAGAAGCCCAATACGTTGGGGGCATTGCGAATGATAATCGGAATTTGTCCTACAAAGGCCGCCTCTATCAGCACATAGCCGGGATAAGAGACTTTCTCCTTCGAAATTTTCTTACCGTTGCGAATGGTATAGACCTTCTCGGTGGGAATCAGAATCTGAGATATATAGTCCTCCAGATGGTTGTGACGGATCTCAGCCTCGATATACTCTTTGACTTTCTGCTCCTTACCACCGATCGCACGGACTACGTACCACTCTTTTTTAATTTCGCTCATCGTCTGAAAAAACAACAATTAACGACCAAAATTTCCCAGCGTCTTATATATAGCGGCCATGATGTTCTCGAATGAAATGTCCATCAGAAGCACCACAATAGCAAAAATCGCCGAAGCGACCATAACGACGATAGTCGAATTCTGCAACTGCGGGAACGTAGGCCATGACACCTTATGAACAAGCTCGTTATAGGATTCTTTTACGTAATTAAACATGACGTTTACTTTTTAATCGAGCAGGAGCAGAGAGATTCGAACTCCCATCAACGGTTTTGGAGACCGCTATTCTACCCTTGAACTATGCTCCTATTTAAGAGGCGGTCCGAAGACCACCTCTTTATTATCGTGTGAGTATTACTCTACGATGTTCAGTACCTGACCTGCACCTACCGTACGGCCACCCTCGCGGATTGCGAAACGCAGACCCTCGTTCAGGGCTACGGGGTAGATCAAGGTAACGGTGATGGTAACGTGGTCGCCGGGCATCACCATGTCTACGCCCTCGGGAAGGGTAATCTCACCCGTTACGTCCATCGTACGCAGATAGAACTGGGGACGATACTTGTTGTGGAACGGAGTGTGACGGCCGCCCTCCTCCTTCTTCAGGATATAAACCTCGGCGGTGAACTTCGTGTGGGGAGTGATCGAACCGGGCTTAGCGACTACCATACCGCGCTTAACCTCCTTCTTGTCGATACCGCGCATCAGCAGACCTACGTTGTCACCGGCCTCACCCTCGTCGAGCAACTTGCGGAACATCTCCACACCCGTACAAGTAGAAGTCAGAGTCTTCTCTTCCAAACCGATGATCTCAACGGGATCACCCACGTGGATAACGCCGGTCTCAATACGGCCGGTCAACACGGTACCACGGCCGGTGATAGAGAATACGTCCTCGACAGGCATCAGGAACGGCTTCTCGTTCTCGCGGGGCGGGATGGGGATATACTCGTCTACCGAGTTCATGAGCTCCATGATCTTCTCCTCCCACTGGGGCTCGCCGTTCAGGCCGCCCAATGCAGAACCGCGGATAATGGGGCAGTTCTCATCGAAGTCGTACTTGGCCAAAAGATCGCGAACCTCCATCTCAACGAGGTCGAGCATCTCGGGATCGTCAACCATGTCGCACTTGTTCAGGAATACGACGATCTTGGGAACGTTCACCTGCTTAGCCAACAGAACGTGCTCGTTGGTCTGGGGCATGGGACCGTCGGTAGCGGCTACTACCAGGATGGCACCGTCCATCTGAGCGGCACCCGTTACCATGTTCTTCACATAGTCGGCGTGGCCCGGGCAGTCCACGTGAGCGTAGTGACGCGTAGCGGTCTGATACTCAACGTGAGCGGTGTTGATGGTGATACCGCGCTCTTTCTCCTCGGGAGCGTTATCGATAGAGTCGAATGAACGAAGCTCCGAAAGACCTGCCTTTGCAAGCACGGTGGTGATTGCAGCGGTAAGAGTGGTCTTACCGTGGTCAACGTGTCCGATAGTACCAATGTTCACATGGGCTTTCGAACGGTCAAATTTCTCTTTTGCCATAGTATTATAAGTATTAAGTTTTATAAAATTACTTCAAACGCGCATCTCTTTCGGCAGACGAACGGGTAACACGCTTCCGTTACTTTGCGTAATCGGAAATCGTGTTACCGTCGTTACGAGAGCGGAAGACGAGGCTCAAACTCGCGACCCTCAGCTTGGAAGGCTAATGCTCTATCAACTGAGCTACTTCCGCAAA